>NZ_CP139970.1:3681348-3988127 GCF_034424545.1 Trinickia caryophylli
TGCCGAGACGGTTCATGTCACGTGCCTGCGTCGCTCGGGCCGCGGCTCGCCGGCGGCATGCCGAAGCGTTCGCGCAGCCGGCGCGCGAGCGAATCGAAGCCGAGGTAGATGACGGGCGTCGTGAAGAGCGTGAGCAACTGGCTCACGAGCAGGCCGCCCGCAATGGCGATGCCGAGCGGATGGCGCAGCTCCGAGCCCACGCCGGTGCCGAGCATGAGCGGCAGCGCGCCGAGGAGCGCCGCCATCGTCGTCATGAGAATCGGCCTGAAGCGCAGCAGGCAAGCCTGATAGATGGCCTCGCGCGGCGATTTTCCTTCCTCGCGCTCGGCCTCCAATGCGAAGTCGATCATCATGATCGCGTTCTTCTTCACGATGCCGATCAGCAGCACGATGCCGATGATGCCGATGATGTCGAGGTCATGGCCCGAAATCATCAGTGCGAGCAGCGCCCCCACGCCGGCCGAGGGCAGGGTCGAGAGAATCGTGATCGGATGGATGAAGCTCTCGTAGAGCACGCCGAGCACGATGTACATGGTGACGATGGCGGCCAGGATCAGAAACAGTTCGTTCGAAAGCGAGGCCTGGAACGCGAGTGCCGCGCCCTGGAAGCGCGTCTGAAACGAGGCCGGCAGGCCGATCGCGGTTTCGGCCGCGCGGATCGCCTTGACGGCTTGCCCGAGCGAGGCGCCCGGCGCGAGGTTGAACGAGATCGTCGTGGCCGGAAACTGACCGAGGTGCGTGACGAGCAGCGGGGCGGGGCGCTCGATGAATTTCGCGATGGACGTGAGCGGCACCTGTCCGCTCGTCGTGGTGGACGAAGGCAGGTAGATCGACTTGAGCGCGTCCATGTAGTGCTGCATCTGCGGCTCCGCCTCGAGGATCACGCGATACTGATTCGACTGAGTGAAGATCGTCGAAATGATCCGCTGCCCGAAGGCGTCGTAGAGCGCGTTGTCGACGGTGGCAGGCGTGATGCCGAAACGGGCGGCGCTCGCGCGGTCGATTTCGACGTAGACGGAGCGTCCGCTTTGCTGCAGATCGGTGGCGACGTCGGCGAGTTCGGGCGCAGCCTTGAGCCGCTCGACGAGCTTCGGCACCCAGTTCGCGAACTCGTCGGCGTTGGGGTCGGTCAACATGAACTGATACTGCGTCGGGCTGACCGTCGAGTCGATCGTGAGGTCCTGCACGGGCTGCATGAAAAGCGAAATGCCCGGTACGTCCGCCACCTCGCCCGCGATGTCGCGAATGATGCTGCTCGCACCGGCGCTGCGTTCGCTCGCGGGCTTGAGATTGATCAGCATGCGCCCGCTGTTGAGCGTAATGTTGGTGCCGTCCACGCCGATGAACGACGTGAGGCTTTCGACGTTCGGGTTGCGCAGGATCACCTCGGCGAGCGCGCTTTGGCGATCGGCCATCGCTCCGTACGAGATCGATTGCGGCGCTTGGGTGATGGCCTGGATCACACCGGTATCCTGCACCGGAAAGAACCCTTTCGGGATCACGACATAGAGCACCCCCGTCAGCACGAGGGTGAGCACGGCCACGACGAGGGTCGAGCGCTGGCGCGCCAATACCCATTCGAGCGCGATGCCGTAGCGCGCGATCACGGCGTCGATGAGCGCATGCGCCTTCGCCTCGAAGCGGCGGCTTTCGGGCGGCGTATGGCGCAGCAGCTTCGCGCACATCATCGGCACGAGCGTGAGCGAGACGACGGCCGAGATGACGATCGTCACGGCGAGCGTGATCGCGAACTCGTGGAACAGGCGTCCCACCACGTCGCCCATGAATAGAAGCGGAATCAGCACCGCGATGAGCGAGACCGTGAGCGAGATGATCGTGAAGCCGATCTGCCGTGAGCCCTTGAGCGCCGCCTCCAGCGGTGAATCGCCCGCTTCGACGTAGCGCGCGATGTTCTCGATCATGACGATTGCGTCGTCGACGACGAAGCCCGTGGCAATGGTCAGCGCCATCAGCGAGAGATTGTCGAGCGAGAAACCCGCCAGATACATGACGGCGAGCGTGCCGATCAGCGAAAGCGGTACTGAGAGGCTCGGAATGACCGTTGCGTAGATATTGGCGAGAAAGAGGTACATCACGAGCACCACGAGCACGACGGAGGCGGCGAGCTCGAACTGCACGTCGCGCACCGAGGCGCGGATCGTGGTCGTGCGATCGGTGACGACGGCCACGTCGAGCGAGGCCGGCAACGAGGCGCGCAACTGCGGCAGGATTGCCTTGATGCTGTCGACAACTTGAATCACGTTCGCGCCAGGCTGGCGCTGCACGTTGAGCAGAATCGCGGGCGTGACGCCCTGCTGCGTGCCGATCCAGGCGCCGAGCCGGGTGTTCTCGGCGCCGTCGACGATCTTCGCCACGTCCGTCAGCATGACCGGGCGGCCGCTCTTGTAGGCGACGATCGCACTCTGGTACGCGCTCGCATCGGTCAACTGGTCGTTGGCGT
Source organism: Trinickia caryophylli (assembly GCF_034424545.1). NCBI lineage: Bacteria > Pseudomonadati > Pseudomonadota > Betaproteobacteria > Burkholderiales > Burkholderiaceae > Trinickia > Trinickia caryophylli. The sequence goes on from NZ_CP139970.1 coordinate 3,683,810, forward strand.
TGATCGCGTAGTTGCGCGTCGGCCCGTCGAAGTTGCCCTTCGGCGTATTCACGTTCAGATTCGCGACCGTCGTGCGGAGATCGTCGAGATTGAGGCCGTAGGCCGCGAGCGCGAGCGGGTTGGCCTGAATCCGCACGGCGGGGCGGTTACCGCCCGCGAGACTCACGAGGCCGACGCCCGCCACCTGCGAGATCTTCTGCGCGAGCCGCGTGTCGGCGAGATTCTGCAATTGCGTGAGCGGCATCGTCTTCGACGTGATCGCGAGCGTGAGGATCGGAGCATCGGCCGGGTTGACCTTGGCGTAGATCGGCGGCGCCGGCAGATCCGACGGCAGCAGGTTGCCGGCCGCGTTGATGGCGGCCTGGACTTCCTGCTCGGCTACGTCGAGCGGCAGATCGAGGCTGAACTGCAGCGTGATGATCGACGAGCCGGCCGAACTTTGCGAGCTCATCTGATTGAGCGACGGCATCTGGCCGAACTGCCGTTCGAGCGGTGCCGTGACCGACGAAGTCATGACGTCCGGGCTCGCACCGGGGTAGAACGTCTGCACCTGGATCGTCGGGTAGTCGACCTCGGGCAGTGCGGAGATCGGCAAAAAGCGCAGCGCGACGAGCCCGACGAGCAGGATCGCCGCCATCAGCAGCGCCGTGCCGACGGGGCGCAGGATGAACGCGCGGGAAGGATTCATGCGGGCAGGGCGTCAGTGCGCGGCCGAGGCCGCGGAGGCCGCCGACGCGTGCGCGCGCCGGTGCCCGCCCTCGGGCCGCGAGCCGGGCTGCGCGGCCTGGGCCGCCGATGCGCCCGAGGCGGCATCGGCCGGAATCGTGATCTTCGCGCCCTCGCGCAGGCGGTCCGAGCCGTCGACGACCACGCGCTCGCCGGCGGCGAGACCCGAGGCGATGCTCGTGCGCTCGCCGTCCACCGGGCCGACCTTGACGAGCCGCACGGTCACGGTGTTGTCGGGCTTCGCGACGTAGACGAACTGGCCGGACGAGCCGTTGAGCACGGCCGAGCTCGGCACGATCACGGCATTCCTGATCGTGTCTACGAGCAGCCGCGCGTTCACGAACTGATTGGGGAAAAGCAACTGCTCTTTGTTCTCGAAGAGCGCGCGCAGCTTGACGGTGCCCGTCGAAGTGTCGATCTGATTGTCGAGCGTCTCGAGATACCCGGTTTCGAGCGACGTCGTGTTGTTGCGGTCGTAGGCGGTGGTCGAGAGCTTCACGCCCGTGTGCATGCGCTTGAGAATGGCCGGGAGGTTGTCTTCCGAGGTCGTGAACACGACGCTGATCGGCTGAAGCTGCGTGATGACGACGATGCCGTTCGTATCGGAGGGCGTCACGTAGTTGCCGGGATCGACCTGCCGAAGGCCCACGCGGCCCGTGACGGGCGCCGTGATGCGGGCATAGGTCAGGTCGAGTTTGTAAGTGTCGACGTTGGCCTGATCGGATTTCACCTGCCCTTCGTATTGCTTGACGAGCGACGCCTGGGTGTCCACCTGCTGGCGTGCGATCGAGTCCTGCGCGAGCAGCGTGCGATAGCGCTCGAGATCGAGTCTCGCCGTCTGCAGCAGAGCCATGTCCTTGGCGAGCGTTCCCTGGGCATTGGCGAGCGAGATCTCGTACGGGCGTGGGTCGATCTGCGCGAGCAGATCGCCCTGCCTGACCATCTGGCCTTCCTTGAAGCCGACGCTTTGCAGCGTGCCGGAGAGCTGCGTCTTTACCGTGACCGTGGCAAGCGGCGTGACCGTGCCGAGTGCGGTCAGCACGATCGGCATGTCGCCGAGCTTCGCGGTGGCCACGTGCACGGGCTGCGGCATGTCGGCGAAGCGGCTGCCGGGCCCGTTGCGGCCGTGGCGCGCGGCGCTGCCGGAGGCGCCGGGGGTGTCGGACGCGGGCGACATGCCGCGCCACGGGTGCCACCAGGCGAGTATGAGCGCGGCAACGAGCACGACGCCCGCGAGTGCGCCAAGCCTCGCGCGAGGCGAGCGGTGCGGGCTCGACGCGAGCGGCGGCTCGGGGCGGCTGGGGGAAGCGTCAGGGCGGTTTTCTTGTTCGGCCATCGGTGTCAGGGCGAGAGCATGGAGGATCGCGGACGTTCGGGGGCGGGCAGCCATTCCATGCGGGCACGCCAACAATACGAATACGAGTACGAAAGCTGCTGAGAGCGACCGAATAGCGACCGAATAGCCGCGAACACGTTCGCACGCGTTCGATGCGTACACGGTGGCGGGCGCACCCGGCTCGGCCTCGGCGCGCGCCGGGCCGCAACCGCGGACCATGATGCTACGTCGGCCGCTCTCCGATCGTCCAGTCACGTATTTTTCAGGGCGTTACGGCCGTAACGTCCTGAAAACGCCGCGCGTCAGTCGCGCAATCGCAGCCGCGGCGCGCCGCCGATCTCGCGCACGATCTGCGCCACGCATGCGACGAGAGCGGGTGCGGCATGCTCGATCAACCACTCGCGCGGGCAAAGGTGCGCGGCGCCGCCGCAGTTGACCGCGTAGCGCTCGCCGGACGGTCCGACGAAGCCGGCTGCGATTGCGTTCAGCCCTTCATACCACTCGCCTGTGGCAATGGCATAACCGTTGGCCTGCGTTTCGGCGAGCGCCGGAGCGAGCCGCGCATGGATATGCGGCCAATCGTCGCCGGCCGCGGCCTGCAGGCCCGACATCAGCGCGTCCCGCTCGGGTTCGGCCAGCACGCCGAGATAGGCGCGGCCGACGGCCGTACGCGTGAGGTCCATGCGCGAGCCGATCTCGAGCCGCGAGACCAGAATCGCCGAACGGGGCCTGATCGTCTCGATGACGACCATATCGAGCCGGTCGCGTGTGGCGAGATGCACGGACAGCGACGTCTTTTCGGCCAGTTCGACGAGAAACGGACGGGCCCGCGCACGGATGTCGAAGTTGCGCAGAAAGCCATTCGAAAGCTCGAGCACGGCCGCGGTCAGCACGAAGCGCTCGCTGTCGGGCAGACGATAAAGGAAGCCGGCGCCGACGAGCGTTGCCGTGAGGCGCGAGACGGTGGGTTTCGGGATGCGCGTGACCTCCGCGAGTTCACGGTTGCTGATCGGCGCATCGGCTGCCGCCACCGCCCGCAGCACCGTCAATCCGCGCGCGAGCGCGGCGACCTCTTCGGGTGCCCCGTCGCGTTCGATGGTTTTGGGAGGAGGGGCGGGTTTTCGGTTCGGACTGGGCACTTTTCGTCTTCCTGTGATTTTTTGAAACTTTATTTCAGGTTGAGATTTCATGTCGCGCAAGTCCGCAAACGCGCGATGACTGAAATCGGTAAAATTTGCATTGAGTGTCCGATGTAATCGTTTCCCCTCGTGTGCAACCTGTCAACAATTCGGAAAAATTTATCTTGACTTCATCGGCGGAAAGAGAAAGAATGGAATCACATTTCGGAATGACATATCGGCAGCGGCCGGTACCGGACTGCGGCAGGACTTCGGAAGGGGGTTCGGCCGGTGGTTCGAGGGTCTTCCGGAATACCGTCTCTCAGGTTCTAGCACGGCCCTCGGAATGGCTAGAACTTCTTCAAGGCGTCACGGCAACGTGGCGCCTTTTTTTTTGTCCGTGAGGGGCGGGTCGCGGCGGGTTGCCCGCGGTTCTGCTATCGTCGCAGTCCGGCCAAAATCAGCGAGTGGGCCAACGGCGCGAGCAGGTGTTTGCGCATCCGTTCGTGCGCGATGCGCGCGTGGCCGTGCCGGTCTCCATGTGATCCTCACCATGCAACCCATCCTATCCATTACCGACCTGTCGAAGACATACGCGTCGGGCTTCACGGCGCTCAAGCACGTCAATCTTGAAGTGCGGCGCGGCGAGATTTTCGCGCTGCTCGGCCCGAACGGGGCCGGCAAAACCACGCTGATCGGCATCGTGTGCGGCATCGTCAACGCAAGCGGCGGTGAAGTCCGCGTGGACGGCCACGACATCGTGCGCGATTACCGGCGTGCCCGGGCCATGATCGGCCTCGTGCCACAGGAGCTCACCACCAACGCCTTCGAGTCCGTCTGGGCCACCGTGGCGTTCAGCCGCGGCCTTTATGGAAAGCCCGCCAACCCCGCCTACCTCGAACAGGTGCTGCGCTCGCTCTCGCTCTGGGAAAAGAAGGACGCCAAGATCATGATGCTGTCGGGCGGCATGAAGCGGCGCGTGCTGATTGCCAAGGCGTTGGCGCACGAACCTACGCTGCTCTTTCTCGACGAGCCCACGGCAGGCGTGGACGTCGAGTTGCGCCGCGACATGTGGGCGCTCATGCGCACGCTGAAGGAAAACGGCACGACGATCATCCTCACGACCCACTACATCGATGAGGCCGAGGAGATGGCTGACCGCATCGGCGTCATCAATCGCGGCGAGATCATTCTCGTCGAGGAAAAAGCCCATTTGCTGAGAAAACTCGGCAAGAAGCAGTTGACGCTGCAACTCGAGGGGCCGCTCGCCGCGGTGCCGCCGCCACTCGCCGACTACCGGCTCGAGCTTTCGCAGGACGGCTGCCTGCTCACTTATACCTACGACGACACGCGCTCCGAGCGCGCCGGTATCGTCCGGCTGCTGAAGGATCTCGACGATGCCGGGGTCCGCTTCAGGGATTTGCAGACGAAGCAAAGCTCGCTTGAAGACATCTTCGTCGATCTCGTCAGGGAGGCCTCATGAATCTGCACGCCGTACGCGCGATCTACCTCTTCGAGATGGCACGGACCTGGCGCACGCTGATGCAAAGCGTGATTTCGCCCGTCATCTCCACGTCGCTCTATTTCGTGGTTTTCGGTGCCGCGATCGGCTCGCGCATCAGCCAGATCGACGGCATCAGCTACGGCGCGTTCATCGTGCCCGGGCTCGTCATGCTGTCGCTGCTCACGCAAAGCATCACCAACGCCTCGTTCGGCATCTATTTCCCGAAGTTCACGGGCACCGTCTATGAGCTGTTGTCCGCGCCGGTGTCCTATCTGGAACTGGTGATCAGCTTCGTGGGCGCCGCGGCCACCAAGTCGATCATGCTGGGGCTCATCATCATGGCGACGGCGGCGTTTTTCGTGCCGCTTCGCATCGAACATCCGGTGTGGATGCTGCTCTTTCTCGTGCTCACGTCGGTCACGTTCAGCCTGTTCGGCTTCATCATCGGCATCTGGGCGGACGGCTTCGAGAAACTGCAGGTCATTCCGCTGCTGATCGTGACGCCGCTCACGTTCCTTGGCGGCAGTTTTTATTCGATCGGCATTTTGCCGCCCATATGGCGCACGATTGCGCTCGCCAACCCGGTCGTCTACCTGATCAGCGGGTTCCGCTGGAGCTTTTACGGCATCGCCGACGTACACGTGGGCGTGAGTCTGGCGATGACGGCTGTCTTTCTTGCGGTCTTCACCGCCATCGTTGCCTGGATCTTCAAAACCGGCTACCGCCTCAAGAGCTAGCGCCGCTCGCGTCCGGAGCGGCGGGTGTTTTGTCATTCTTAACAAACGCCGACATAATGCTCGAATTGCCGCGCGCATCGGCGCGCGGCTTGCGACCCCATTCCACCGAGCATGAGACTGACGACCAAAGGGCTGCTGCTGATCGCCATTCCGACGTTGTTCGAACTCGTGTTGCTGGCGGGGCTCGTCAAGGCGCAGGCCAATGCCGAACAGGCCGAGCAATGGGCACTTCACAGCAAGGACGTGCTGCGCCAGACGAGCGCGATTCTCGAGCCGGTGCTGATCGAGTCCGTGCGTATCCGCGGCGCGGTGCTCAAGAACGACCGAAGCTCTGCGACGCCGGTTACGCTGTGGATCGATCTGGATCGCCGGATAGATAGACTTGTCGATCTCGTTGCGGAAAACCCGGCGCAAGTCGAACGCGCGGCGCAGATCCGGCAGACGGTGCAGGCTTACCGGCAGTGGTCCGATCGTGTACAGGATCTGCTGCGCAACGGGCGCAGCGACGATCTGCTGCAGCGCTTCCGCTCTCAGGCCACGGCTGACGTCATCGACCGCTTCCGCTCGCAGGTGGCGGCGTTCCAGGCCGAGGAACTGCGTGTCGACTCTCGCCGCTCCGAGGCGGCCGCCCGGGCGCTTGCGCAGGAGCAGCGGCTTACTTCGGCTGCCGTCGTCGGTTCGCTCGTGCTGGCGGCGCTCGCGGTATTCCTGTTCACTCGTGGGCTGCGCGGCCGGCTCGCACGGCTGTCCGACAACGCCGAACGGCTGGCGGAAAACGCGCCGCTCGGGCCCCCGTCGCCGGGCGACGACGAAATCGCCGAGCTCGACTCGATCCTGCATGAGACGAGCCGGCGGCTCAGGGAATCGGAGCGGCTGCAGGCGCGCTTTCAGAGCGATCTGGCCCGGCGCGCCGACGAACTCGCGCGCACGAACGAAACGCTGCACCAGCAGACGCAGGAAAACGAGATGTTCATCTACAGCGTGTCGCACGACTTGCGCGCGCCGCTCGTGAACCTGCAGGGGTTCTCGAAGGAGCTCACGCACGCATGCGACGATCTGCGCGCGGCCGTGCGCGACTCGGCACTGTCGCCCGAGGAGCGCGAGCGCGTGGAGCGGCTGATCGACGAGGACATCGGCGAAGCATTGCGCTTCTTGCAGAGCGCCGTGCTGCGCGCGGCGCACATCATCGACTCGCTGTTGCGGCTCTCGCGCGTCGGGCGCGTCGAATACCGGCGCCAGGTGGTGGACGTGGGCGCGCTCGTGCGGCACGTGCTCGACGCCATGCAGGCCTCGATCAAGGCGAGCAACGTCGAAATCGTACTCGAGGAGCTGCCCCAGGTATGGGGCGATCCCACGGCGCTCGAGCAGATCTTCGCGAACCTGATCGGCAACGCGGTCAACTATCTGGACCCCGCGCGGCGCGGACGCATCGAGATCGGTGCCATGGCGGCGCCGCCCGGCGTGCACTCGCTGCGTATTTTCTACGTGAAGGACAACGGCCTCGGCATTCCGGCTGTGGCGATGCCGCGCCTGTTCAATGCGTTCCAGCGGCTGCACGGCAACGTGGCGACCGGCGAGGGCATCGGGCTCGCGCTCGTGCGCCGCATGGTCGAGCGCCACGGCGGGCGCGTCTGGGCGGAATCGACGGAAGGCGAGGGCACGACCTTCTATTTGTCTCTACCGGAGGCGGCCGAGCAGGCCGCCGCCTGATCCACAGGGGATCTATCATGCATAGCGGACTGGGAGCGCAAGCGGGCCAATCGGTCAGCATCATCCTGATCGAAGACGATGACGGCCATGCCACGCTGATCGAGCGCAACCTGCGCCGAGCCGGCCTGACCAACGGTTTCACGCGTCTTTCGGACGGTCAGGAGGCGCTGGATTTCTTTTTCGGCGAAGCGGCGCCGTATTTGCGCGACCCCACGCCGGCCTCCGTTATTCTGCTGGACCTGAAGATGCCGCGCATCGACGGGCTCGAGGTGCTGCGGCGCCTGAAGGCCGACAAACGCACGGCGTCGCTGCCTGTCATCGTCCTCACGACCACCGACGACCCGCGCGAAATCGAACGCTGCTACGAGCTCGGCTGCAACGTCTATGTGACCAAGCCAGTCGAGTACGACGCCTTCATCGAGGCGGTGCGGCGCCTCGGCTTTTTCCTGCAGGTGGTCAAGCTGCCCGCATGCGGCCGATGAATGCGCGGGTCTTGTTCGTCGACGACGACGAAGGGTTGCTCAGGCTGGCCTCGCGCTCGCTCGGGCGCGCCGGTTATCGCGTCGATCAGGCTGCGACGACAGCGGCGGCGCGGGCCTTGATGGCACGCGAGATGCCCGACGTCGTCATTGTCGATTACGCGCTTGGCGGGCTCGAAACGGGCCTCGAGTTCTTGCGCGCTGTCCGGGCAGGCGGGCTCGTGCTGCCCGCGATTCTCTGCACGGGTTTTGCCGACGAGGCGCGCGTGATCGAGGCGCTGCGCTCCGGCGTGGCCGACGTCGTGCCGAAGAGCGAGGGCTATCTCGACTATCTTCCCGAGGCCATCGAGCGCGTGCTGCGCGAGCGGCGCATCGAGCGCGAGCTTGCGGAGGCGCAGCGGGCCCAGGAGCGCGAGGCACACTTTCGCGCGCTGGCCGAGGAACGGGAGGCCTTGCTGGCTTCCGAGCGCGCGGCGCGCGCCGAAGCCGAGCGCGTCTCGCGCATGAAGGACGACTTCGTGGCCACGCTCTCGCACGAGCTGCGCACGCCGCTGAACGCGATCGTCGGCTGGACGCAGTTCCTGCTGCGCGATGCGAGCGGATCGGAATCGATCCGCAAAGGCCTCGACGTGATCGACCGCAACGCGCGGGCGCAGGCGCGCATGGTCGACGAACTGCTCGATTTTTCGCGCATTCTTGCCGGCAAGCTGCGGCTCGAGATCGAGCGCGTCGACCTCGTGGACATCGTCGAGTACGTCATCCGCTCGGTCGGGCCGGCCGCGCAGGCAAAGGAGATCCGCGTGAACTCGTCGCTTGCGCCGGTGACCTCGATTCTTGCGGACCCGGCGCGCCTGCAGCAGATCGTCTGGAATCTGCTCTCGAACGCGGTCAAGTTCACGGGTAAGGGCGGCGCCGTCGAGGTGGCGATCGTCGGGCGGGACGGCGAAGTCGAGCTCACGGTTGCGGACAACGGGCAGGGCATCAAACCCGAATTCCTGCCGCACGTTTTCGAGCGGTTCTGCCAGGAAGACGCCGGCATCGCGCGCCAGTATGGCGGTCTGGGGCTCGGGCTCTCGATCGCCCGGCAACTCGTGGAATTGCACGGCGGGCGCATCGAAGCAAAAAGCGACGGCCCCGGGCGCGGCGCTTCCTTCATCGTGACGCTGCCCGCGACGGGCGCCGAGCTGACGTCGGCGGCACCCGAAGAGCCGATGCCGCAGGTCACGCCGCCGGCACTCGCGGGGTTGCGCGTCGTGATCGTGGAGGACGAGCCGGACGCGCGCGAACTCGTGCGCAGCGTATTGGAGGAGCGCGGCGCGCAAACCTACGCCTTTGGCCATGCGCTCGAGGCGCTCGAGGCCTGCATGAGCGTGCCGCCCGACGTGATCGTGAGCGATATCGGCATGCCCGGTGTGGACGGCTACGAGTTCATCCGCCGGCTGCGCACGTTCGAGGCACAGCAGGGCCGTGCGACGCCGGCCGCCGCGCTGAGCGCATTTGCGCGCAGCGAAGACCGCCGCCGCGCGCTGCTCGCCGGATTTCAGACCCACGTGGCCAAACCGGTCGATCCGCTCGAACTCGTCGTCGTGGTGGCCGCGCTCGCGGGCCGCGCGACCTCTTTCGCCGACGAGCAGAGCGGTTAGCGATTCAAAGCTCGATGCGCGTGCCGAGCACGACGAGGAACTGTCGCAGCCATTCGGGGTGTGCGGGCCACGCCGGCGCCGTCACGAACTGCCCATCGGTGATGGCCGCGTCGACCGGGATATCGGCGTACTCCCCGCCCGCGAGGCGTACCTCGGGCGAGCAGGCCGGGTAGGCCGAGATCCGCTTGCCGCGGATCACGTCGGCGGCGGCGAGCAGTTGCGCCGCATGACAGATCGCCGCGATCGGCTTGCCCGCCCCGGCGAAGTGCCTGACGAGCTCGATCACTTTCGGGTCGAGCCGCAGGTATTCGGGCGCGCGGCCGCCCGCGATCGCGAGCGCGTCGTAGTCGGCCGCGGCGATTTCCTCGAACGTCGCGTTCAGCGCGAACTGATGGCCCGGCTTCTCGGTATAGGTCTGGTCGCCTTCGAAGTCGTGAATGGCCGTCTTCACCTTTTGGCCTGCCCGCTTGCCGGGACACACGGCATCGACGGTGTGGCCAACCGCCTGCAGCGCCTGAAACGGCACCATCGTTTCGTAGTCCTCGGCGAAATCGCCAGTCAGAAAGAGGATTTTCTTTGCTGCCATTGCGTATCTCCTGTGTCAGGGGGCTCGGAGGAATCGACGAACTGAGCAGTGTACTCCTCGCGTTTGACATCCCGTGCGGGATCCGGCACTCGATCGGAGGCTTGCGTGCGGGCTGAAGTGTAATTAGAATGGTTACATTATTTTTTGGCGCAGCCGAAGCAATGCGGCGCACGCAGGCAACATGAATACGAGCAGCCGGTTCGCATATGCGGTCCACATATTGGCGCTGCTGTCGCTGCAGGAGGGGGCGCCGCTTTCCTCGGAGATCATTGCGGGCAGCGTCAACACGAATCCGGCATTGATTCGCCGGCTCCTGACGATGCTGGCCGCGGCCGGGCTCACCACCGCGCAGTTGGGGGCGGGCGGTGGCGCGCTGCTTGCGCGCGAGCCGCAGGCCATTGCGCTGCTGGACGTCTATCGCGCCGTGGAGGAAGGGCAGCTTTTCGGCCTGCATCGGGATACGCCGAATCCCGCGTGTCTGGTCGGGCGCCACATCCAGGAGGTGCTCGTCGGCGTGGTGGACGAAGCGCAGCGGGCACTGGAGGCATCGCTCGCGGCGCGTACGCTGGCCGACGTGACGGCTGGCGTCGTACAGGCGGAGCGGCAACTCGAGCGCAAACGCCAGCGGGGCTGATCCGGCCGCGCTGGCAAGAAGCGGCAAGCGCGGCAAGCGCGGGAGGCAGGCGCCTCCGTTTTTTTTCGATTGAAATGTAACTGCAGTAATTACACAAATGGAGAGCGAAGATGCAAAAGAGTCTGAAGATTGCGCTTGTGGGCGCGGCCGGCATGATCGGTTCCCGTATCGCGGCGGAAGCCGCGCGCCGCGGGCATAGCGTGAGCGCGTTTGCGCGGCACCCTGAACGGATCGCGGGCGCGGCGAACGTGGAAGCGCGGCAGGGCGACTTGTTCGACGAGGCCGCGATGGCGGCGGCCGTTGCTGGCCACGACGTGCTCGCAAGCGCCTACGCGCCGCCGCACGACAATGCCGGCAAGGTCCTCGACGCATCGCGTGCGCTCGTGGCGATTGCTCGCGCCGCCGGCCTGAAGCGGCTCGTGGCCGTGGGTGGCGCGGGCTCGCTCGAAGTGGCGGCCGGCAAACAGCTCGTCGATACCGAAGGTTTCCCCGAGCAGTACAAGCCGTATGCGCTCGCACACCGCGAAGCACTGCGATTTTACCGGGGCGTGCTCGACATCGATTGGACGTTTTTCGCGCCCGCCGCCCTGATTGCGCCAGGCGAGCGGACCGGCACGTTCCGTACCGGCGCCGACGCGCTTATCGCCGATGCAAAGGGCGAAAGCCGGATTTCGGCCGAGGACTACGCGATCGCGTTCGTCGACGAGATCGAAAACGGTCGCTTCATTCGCAAGGTCGCGACGGTCGCTTATTGAACGAGCGGACCCACGGGTGCGACGGCCGTCGAGACGACGGCCGCCATCGCGATCCGCCATTGGGCGGCGCGCGAGCGCGTAGAATGCAGGCTTGCCGCGCCCGGGCGCCCTGAGCGCCCACGCGTCTCGCCCACCCTATCCACCCGATCCACCTGACACGCCGCCATTGCCTTGAACGATCCCCGTAAGCAGTCGAATCCGACGACACGCGTCGCTATTCTGGTCATTGTCATCGTGCTGGCTGTCGTTGCCACGCTCGTCTTCAACGCACTGAAAGGCAAGCGCGAGTACGAAGAGATGCAGCCCGCCGCATCGGAGCCGGTGGCCGCGAGCGCAGCGGCGAGCGCGGCCACCGGCGCGTCGCAATAACCGGCCCGGCGCATTCCGCATGGCGGGCGCCAGTGCCGATGCCGGCGCCGGCGCCGGCGCGCGTGCGAAGCCGCTATTGCGGCAGCCGGATGACCCCGGCGTCCTTGCGAATGAGAAACGACGCGGCGAGCATCTGCTTGCACTGATGCGCGAGCAGCTTGAGTTCCTGTACGAGTTCGGGCTGCTGCGTGCCTGACTGTTCGATCTCGACCACCATCGAATCGAGCTGGCGCGTGAGCTGTCGCGTGATCTCGCCCTGATCCCCGGCGAGCGGCTCGCCGGCCTGCGCGCGCGCGAGGTTCTCGTGCACGGCCGCGAGCACGCACTCGACAGGCTCGGAGCGCTCGGCTGCCAACTGCTCGGCAGCGCTCTTGAGCAGCGGCGCGGCCGCGGTGATCTGCGCCGCGAGCACATGGCTCTGCACGAGCAGGTCGTTGAGCTCCGGCACGAACTTCTGCTGCGCTTTGGGCTCGATCAGCATGCGCCGGAACGCCTGGGCGAGGTTGGCGAAGGCGACGTGCGCGTTCTTGCGCGCGAGCCGGTAGCGGAAATCGCGGCTCGCCGGGCTATCCGTCTCCGGCATGCTCGCCGTTGCGGATCCTTCCCCCGTGGCGGCGCCGGCCGTACGGGGTTTGCCGACCCAGCGATAGGCGGCGTCGAGATACTGCTGCGTGGCTGTCAGCATCTCGGCCACGAGCTTGCCGATCGCGCGATATTCCCAGTACGGGAAGAGGCGGCTCGCAGCGATCGCGAGCGCGCAACCAATGCCGGTATCGATGGCACGCTCGCCGATGATGCGCAGGCTGCCCGGCGCGAGCAGATGGAACAGCAGCAGCACATACGACGACGTGAAGACCACGCTCGCGCCGTAATTGAAGAGCAGCAGGCTGTAGCTCATCACCATCGACGCAAACATGACCGCGAGCAGCACATGCGGCGAGTGGACGAAGAGGATCAGCGCGATGCTGACGGCGCAGCCGATCGCTGTGCCGACGATACGCTGCGCGTTGCGCTGCTTCGTCAGCGAGTAGCCGGGCTTCAGGATGATCAGCGTCGTCATGATGATCCAGTACGCGTTCGTGAGCGGCAAAATGCGCCCGAGCCAGAAACCGGCCGCCACCGCGATCGCTACGCGCAGCGCATGGCGAAAGCTCGGCGAGGACATCGTGAGGTTCGAGAAGATCTGGCGAAGCGGTACGCGGCGATTCGACAAAAAGCGCGTGAGCTGCGGGTCGAGCCGCAGTTCGGTCTTCGCGGTCGCATCTTCGCTCGCGAGGCTTTTCTTCATCTTGTCGATGAGGCGAATGCCGCTCCAGATGCGGCGAAACGAAGCCGAAACCGCCGAGTACGCTTCGGGATTCGTCTCGGGCAGCCTTTCCTTGCGCAGGCGCTCGAGCTCGAATTCGATCGCGCGCAACTCGGCCCGCACGTTCACGCGCGATTCGGAAGCGCCGTTTTGCAGCACGGCAAGGCCGATTTCTTCGAGATCGAGCGCCGCCTTGCGGATCAGGTCCCGGAAGAACATCATCAGATCGACGTTGCCGAACGTGCGCCGCAGGAGCGGGTAGTCGGTGTGGGCGCCGACGAAAAGCTCGTGCAGATCGACCGAATTGATGAAAAGGTTGAAAAGGGCCACGCGCCGCGGGTCGAGCTTGCCGCGCCTGAGTTTCGGCAGATTGCGCAGGACGATCGCGCGGGCCGCGTCCTGCGTTTCCACCGCGGCGGTCTGCTTATCGATGAGGTGGCGATAGCAGTCGTCCAGATCGGCATCGACGTCGTAGAAGTCCGCCCGCGCGAGCAGGTAGTCGGCGCAGGCGAACACGCTTTCGGCGAGCGCCTGTTTTTCCACGCGCCAGGCCTGCCATTGCAGCAGCAGCGTGGCCCAGTAGGTGTACCAGAGTCCCCCGGCCAGAATCCATGCCGCGTTGCTGAGCGCGCGCATCGGCGTGAAGCTGTCTTCGAGCGTCACCACCATCATGAAGAGCGTCGCAAAGCCGATCTGCGGCCAGCGATTACCGTACGCCACCGTGAGCGACAACACGAAGGTCAGCGCCACGACGGTGGCCCAGAGCGCGAAGACGTTGAATGTCGCAAGGCCGGTGGCGAGTGCCGAGACGAAGCCGAGGACGCTGCAGATCAGCATCTCGTTGTGCTTGTGCTTCAGCGGGCCGGGCATGTCGACGACGCAGGCGCCCAGCGCGCCCGTGGCGATCGTGAAGCCGAGATCGGCGTTGTGAAAGACGATGAGGAAAAGCACGGCCGGCAGCGAGACGCCGGTTGCCATGCGCAGTCCACCGAAGAAATACTGGCTGTAGAGAAACTTCTTGATTTCGATCGAGTAGCGCATCGGTCTCGAGGCAGCAGCCAGGGTGGCCGGTTAGCAGGTCGGCGTCGAGTCTAACGTATTGCTCGCACGGCGGCGAGCGCGACCGGCCGGGCGCCATGCGCGCCGCGTTTGCTATGCTGACGCTTTTGCCCGGGCGCGGCCCGTTGCGCCGCGGGCGGGCGTCGCCATCAAGAGCTCATGCTGCAGGTTCTCTACTCCAACCGTTACGAGACGCTCGTCGAAGCACTCTGCGAAGATCTTTCGACGATGCCGGCGGATCCGTGGGCGAGCGAAGAGGTCGTCGTGCCGAGCGCCGCGGCCCGCCGGCATATCGAACTCGAACTCGCGAAACGGCGGGGGATTTGCGCGAACGTCAATTTCGGCTATCTGGCGCAGTGGCTCTGGGCCCGGATCGGCGGGGTACTCGAGGTGCCTGCGCATTCGCCGCTCGCGGTGGAGCGGCTCCAATGGCGCTGCTACCGGCTCTTCTCCGAACGCGGGCGCGAGGAGGCGGGCTTGGCCGGGGCCGGCGGCGGGTATGCGTCGCCGCGGCTCGCCGCCTATCTCGACGCGGCCGACGCGCCGATGCGCTACGAGCTCGCGCGGCGCGTGGCGACGCTGTTCGACCACTATCTGACCTATCGCCCGGAATGGCTCGCCCGCTGGCAAGCGGGCGGTTCGATCTTCGACGAACCGCAGCGCGCGGGCGTGCGCCCCGGCAGCGGCCCCCAGCTGCGCGAGGACGAGCGCTGGCAGGCGGCGCTCTGGCGCGCGGTGCTGGCCGAGCTCGCCGGGGGCGACGATGCGCTTGCCGCCGTTGCCCCGCCCGCCCATCGGTTTCTCGACGTCGCACGCGGGCTCGATCTCGACGCCGTGATGCGCGCGCGCTGGCCGGCTTCGGTGAGCGTGTTCGCGCTACCGACGATCGCACCGCTTCACATCGCGCTCTTGCGCGAGCTGTCGCACTGGATGGACGTGCGGCTGTACGTCATGAACCCGTGCCGCCAGTTCTGGTTCGATATCGTCAGCGTGAGAGCGGCCGTCGCGCTCGACGCGGCCGGGTCGCTCGACTACCACGAGGTGGGTCATCCGCTGCTTGCGGAGTGGGGGCGTCAGACGCAGGCGCAACTGCACCTGGTGCATGAATTGACCGAGGGAGCAGCCTCGGCCGAGGCGACGCGGTTCATGGAGAATCCTGCGCCGGGCTGGCTCGCGAAGCTGCAAAACGCCATGCTCGATCTCGAAACCGAGGAACCCGAGCCCGCGCTTGGGGAGCAAGGCGGCGCACGCGCGAGCCAGACGGTGGAAGTGCACGTCTGCCACAGCCTGTCGCGCCAGCTCGAAGTGCTGCACGACCGGCTGCTGGGCTGGTTCGACGACGGTGCGCGCGAAGACGGAGCGGGCGGGCTGCGGCCATCGGACGTGCTCGTCGTCTGCCCCGACCTGGCCGCCGCGGCGCCGCTCGTCGATGCGGTCTTCGGCACGATGGAGATCGATGACCGGCGCCGCATCCCTTACCGCGTGACGGGCCTGCCCGCTTCGCAGGCGAATCCGGTCGCGCGCGTGCTGCTGCAGTGGCTCGCGCTCGGCGAGCGCGGGGCCACGGCTCCGGAACTCGTCGAATGGCTGCGTATCGACGCGGTGGCCGCGCGTTACGGCATCGATGCGGGCGCGCTCGACGCCGCGCAGGCATGGCTCGCGGCGGCCGGCGCGCGGCGCGGGCTCGCGCCCTCGGCCTCGGGCGGCGAGCAGGCGCCGCTTGCGCGCCATACGTTCTCCGATGCGCTCACGCGGCTTTTTCTCGGTTATGCGATGCCCGACGGCGGCGAGCCCGTGGACGCCTGGCTGCCCGTGCCCGGGGCGCAAGGCGCCGAAAGCGAACTGCTCGGGCGCCTTGCGCGCTTTGTCGACGATCTCGAGCGCTTCGCAGGCGGGCTCGGCGAGCCGCGCGCGGGCGAGGCATGGGCACGCGTGCTCGGCGACGCCCTCGAGCAGTTCTTCGACGAAGGGCCGGCGTTCTCGGATGCGGTTGGAGCGGTGCGCGATGCGCTCGACTCGACACTCGACACGCTGCGCGACGGTGCCGGCGAGATGCCGGTACCGGTCGACGTGCTGCGTGCGGCGCTCACGGCGGCACTCGACGACAGCGCGAAGGGGGGCGTGCCTTGGGGCGGTGTGACGTTCTCCTCGCTGACGAGCCTGCGCGGCCTGCCCTATCGTGCGATTTGCCTCATCGGCATGGACGAGGGCGCATTGCCCAGCCTCGCGCGTCCCGACGAATTCGATCTGATGGCGGCGTGCCCGCTGCTCGGCGACCGGCAGCGGCGCGCCGACGAACGCAACCTCTTTCTGGACCTGCTGCTCGCCGCGCGCGACCGGTTCTTCGTCGCCTATACGGGACGCAGCATTCGCGACAACGCCCCGCTGCCGCCGGCCGCGCTCGTCGACGAACTGCTCGATCACCTCGCGCGTGCGGCGGCAGGCCCCGGCGCTGCACCGTCGCAAGTCGATGCCGCACGGCGGGCGTTCATCGTCGAGCACCCGCTCCAGCCGTTTTCGAGCGCTTACTTCGAGGCGCAAAGCGGCCTATTTACTTATGACGCCGAGCGCGCGCAGTTGGCTGAGCGGCTGACGGCGGGGGAGCCGGCGCGTGCGCGCCCGTTCTTCGCCCAGCCGCTGCCGCCGGAACCGGACGGGCCGATCGCATTCGCCGATTTCGTGCGCTTCTGGCAGCACCCGGCGCGTGCGCAGCTGCGCGAGCGGCTCGGGATCGTGCTCGAGTCGGCAGACGGCGAACTCATCGACACCGAGCCGTTCGCGCTCGACTATGCCGCGAGCGACGCACTGGCCGAGCGGATTTTGCCGCGCCTCGTCGAAGACGGCGGCGAAGCGGTACGCGCGCGCGCGATGCGCGTGGCCGATGCGAGCCCCGAGCTGCCGATCGGCGCAACGGGCGGCGTCATGAAGCGCCGCGAGCTCGCAGCGCTTCAGCGGCTGGCGGCCGATGTGCGCGCAGATGCCGCCGGCGCGCGGGCGCGGCGCCTGACGTTCGCGCTGGCGGTGCGCCCGGCCTGGCCGGATACGGGCGGTGCCGCGCTTTTCGGCGTGCACGACGCCGCGCTCGCCCAGGCGGTGCAGGCCGCACCGGCACGCGAGCTGCAGGGCGCGCTCGGCGGGTTGACGGACAACGGGCTCGTGCTCTATCGATACGCACGTGCCGGCGCGCGCGACTACCTCGGGGCGTGGCTCGCCCATCTCGTCTATTGCGCGGCCGAGCCGGATGGCCCGCGCCGTACGGTCTGGCATGGGCGCGACGAACGGTTCGAGTTTGCGCCCGTTGCCGCGCCGCTCGATCTGCTCGCGCCGCTCCTCGCTCTTTTCCTCGCGGGGCGGCGCGCGCCGCTACCGTTCTTTCCGAGGAGTGCGTGGGCCAAGGCGAAGAGCGGCGATGCGGAAGCCCTCGGCACATGGATCAGCGATCGCGTGCGTGGCGAATCGGAGGATCCCGCGCTCGCGATTGCATGGCGCGGCTTGCCGCTCGCGCTCGACGAGCGCTTCGCCGCGGTTTCGCGGTTCGTATTCGATCCCCTGATCGCTCATCTGAGCGGGGAGGACGCATGAACGGCGAACGGCACCGGCCCACGGCCGCGGCGCTCGCCGCACCTGTCGAGCTCGACGTGTTCGGCTGCCGGCTCGACGGCGTGAATCAGATCGAGGCGTCCGCCGGCACGGGCAAGACCTGGAACATCTGTGCGCTCTATGTGCGCTTGATGCTCGAGCGCGATTTGAACGCGGATCAGATCCTCGTCGTGACGTTCACGAAGGCGGCGACGGCGGAGCTGCACGAGCGGATCCGCTCGCGGCTCGCCGAGCTCGAGCGCGCCATCGAGCGGCGCGATCGCGACGGCGACCCGTTTATCGCGCGCCTTTTCGAAACTGTTCTTGCCGATGCCGACGACGTGGCGCTCGAGCTGGCCGCCAAGCGTGTGCGCCGCGCGCTCTCGACGTTCGATCAGGCCGCGATCCACACGATCCACGCGTTTTGCCAGCGTGCGCTGCAGGAGGCGCCGTTTGCAGCGGGGATGCCGTTCTCGTTCGAGATGCAGGCCGATGACGCGAGCCTGCGCTTCGAACTCGCAGCGGATTTCTGGCGCACGCGCGTCGAGCCGGAGGCCGCGGCCCATCCGGCGTTCGCGGCGTGGCTCGTCGAGCGCGGCGCGGGGCCGGCCGCGCTCGATGCGCAACTCGCAAAGCGTCTCAAGAAGCCGCTTGCACGGGTGCGCTGGGGAGCGGCGGGCGCTTCGTCTCCCGAAGCCGAGGCGCAGGCCGACGAGGTCGATGCGCAAGCGCGCTTCGACGAAGCCTGCGCACTGTGGCATGCCGAGCGCGAGGCGATCGTACAACTGCTCGGGCAAGCCCAGGCGGTGCTTTCGCGCACGACCCACAAGCCCGAGACAGTGGCCGCGGCGCTCGATGCCTGGGACCGCTACTTCGCGCAGGGAGATTGCCACGCGGCGCCGCCGCGCGCCGCGCTCAAGCTGACCGCTGCCGCACTCGCGAAGGCGACGAAGGTGAAATGCACGCCGCCCGAGCATCCGTTTTTCGTGCTGGCGCAGACGCTCGCGGCCGCGAGCGAATCGGCCGAGGCTGCGCACCGCATGCGCTGGCTCGTGCTGCTGGCACAGTGGCTCGACGAAGCGCCGGCCGCGTTGCGCGCGATGAAGCGCACGCGCCGCGTGAGCTCGTTCGACGATCTGCTCGCGAACCTGCACGATGCACTCGTTGCGCACCCGTGGCTGGCCGAAGCGCTGCGCGCGCGTTATCCGGCTGCGCTCATCGACGAATTTCAGGACACCGATCCGCTGCAGTTCGCGATCTTCGAACGGATCTTCGCCAAGAGCGGGCAGGCGCCGGCGCCGCTCTTTCTCGTCGGCGATCCGAAGCAGGCGATCTACAGCTTTCGCGCGGCGGATCTGCACACGTATCTGGCCGCGCGTCATGCCGCGAGCGCCCGCTATACGCTCGCAGTCAATCAGCGTTCGACGGCACCGCTCGTCGAGGCCTGCAACCGCATTTTCGGCGCCAATCCGCAGGCCTTCGTGCTCGACGGGCTCGACTATCAGCCCGTGCGTGCCGGTACGCGCATCCGCGGCGCGTTCGTCGACGAGCGCATGCCGGCCAGGCACGGCGTGGCTGAGGGCTCGTTCAACGTCTGGATGCTGCCTTCCGGCGAAGATGCGCTCGTCAAGCGCGACGCGCAGCGGCAGGCCGCCGAGGCGTGCGCGGCGGAGATCGCCGGCCTCATGCGCGGCGCGCGCGAGGGCACGGTGCGCGTGGGCGCCGCGCCGCTCGCGCCCGCGGACATCGCCGTGCTCGTGCGCACGCACAAGCAAGGCAGCCTCGTGAAGCACGTGCTGGCGGCATGGGGCATCGGCAGCGTCGAACTGGCGCAGGCGTCGGTCTTCGAGACGATCGACGCCGAGCAGCTCGAGCGCGTGCTGATCGCGATCGATACGCCCGGCGATCTGCGCCGCCTGCGCGCGGCGCTCGCGGCCGACTGGTTCGGTCTCGACGCCGCCGCGCTCTGGCGCCTGCAGGCGCTGACCGACGAGGTACCGGCCACGCACGAGGACGACGCCACGGCCTGGGTCGAGCGCTTCTCGCGCTATCGGTCGCTGTGGCACGAGCGCGGATTTGCCGCGATGTGGCGCACGCTCATGCGCGAGCTCGGCATCGGGCCGAAGCTCATTGCCGGCGAAGACGGCGAGCGGCGGCTGACCGACGTCAACCATTTGGCCGAACTCGTCGCCGCGCGCGATGCGGCGACGCCGGGTCTCGCGCCGACGCTGCGCTGGCTCGCCGCGCAGCGGACTCAGGGCGGCGGGGAGGAGGCGCAGTTGCGCCTCGAGTCCGATCGCGATCTCGTGCAGATCGTGACCGTGCATAAATCGAAGGGGCTCGAGTACGCCGTCGTCTTCTGCCCGTTCCTCAACGACGGGGCGCGGGCCGCCGGATCGTCGCCGGCGTTGCCCGACGCCTGCGAATACCACGAAGCGGCGGATGCGCCCGGCGCGACCGTGACAGTGCTCCACTACGGTTGCGAGGGCGAGACGGCCGAGCGTGCCGCGCGGGAGGCGGCGCGCGAGGAGGCGGCGGAGCGGGCGCGGCTCGTGTACGTTGCGCTCACGCGTGCCGTTCATCGTTGCTATCTGGTGGCCGGCAGCTATCTGTCTTCGCGCTCGACCAAGGAGTCGCGCCGCAGTGTGCTCAATTGGCTCGTGGCGGGCGACGAACGCGGCTTCGACGCATGGAGCGACGATCCGCCGGAGGAGGCCGTGATCGCACGCCAATGGGAGGCATTGACCTCGCCCGGTGGCCCGATCGCAATCGGACCGTTGCCGATGCCGGTCACCCGTGCGCCGCTCGCGCGCGAATCGGCGCGGGGACGCCGCCTTGCCGCACGCATGAGCCGAATCGCGCTCGCGGAAAGCTGGCGCATCGCGAGCTTCAGCTCGCTCGCTTCGGCGGCGCTCGCGCACGCGCCACTCGTGGCCGAGGAGGAGCCGCGCCCCGATCACGATGCGCTCGCGGCACCGCCTCCGGAGCCGGCGTTACCAGCCGTTGCGGCTGGGGCATTGCCGCCCGCGGCGGCGCAGGCCGACGACATTCTCGCCTTCCCGCGCGGGGCGGCGGCGGGCGAGTGCCTGCATCGGCTGTTCGAGTTGGCCGATTTCGCGAACCCGGACACGTGGCCCGCGGCTATCGCGCGTGCGCTGCAGGAGCGGCCGGTGGCCGCGGATGCGGCGACCGCCCGGTTGATGCCCGCCATGATGGGCCGGGTCGTGGCCGACGTCGTTGGGACCGAACTCGCTCCCGGGCTGACGCTCGCCGAGGTCGACCCCGAGCGCCGGTTCGTCGAATGGCCGTTCCTCTTCGCGGCGCCGGCGCTGGCGTTGCCCGCGCTGCGACGCCTTTTGACGGCGCATGGCTATCCCGACGTCGCGCTCGAGCCGGGCATGCTTGCGGGCTTCGTCAAGGGATTCGTCGACATGATCGTCGAGCACCGCGGCCGCTACTGGATCATCGACTGGAAGTCGAACCATCTCGGCATGAACGCAGCCGATTATGCGGCGGGCCCGCTCGAGGCCGCGATGACGGCGCATGCCTACCACCTGCAGGGCCTGCTCTATACGCTCGCGCTGCACCGATATCTGAAGGTGCGCAAACGCGGCTACGACTACGACGCGCATGTGGGCGGCTACCTGTACGTGTTCCTGCGCGGAGTGCGCCCGGGCTGGCACGACGGTGGCATGCCGGCCGGTGTACACCGGCGCACGCCGTCGCGCGCGCTGATCGAAGCGCTCGACCGTTTGATGGCGGGGGAGGCACGGGCATGAGATGCGCCGCAATTTCGTTCATGGCCGTGCGCCGCGCCGCATGGGGCGCAACCCGCCCGCAGGGAGACATGCATGAGTAGCCCCGCGCTCGAGCGGTCCGTGCCCGTCGCGGTTGCGGCCGCCGATTTCACGACGGCGCTCGCGAACGGGTTCGCGCGCCGCATCGGTACGTTGGCCGAGCGGCTCGGCGCCGATCCTCGCAGCGTGCGCTGGGCGCGCCGCGCCGCGTTCGCCGTGAGTCGCGCGACGAGCGCGGGCCATGTCTGCGTGCCGCTCGCGCGGCTCGCCCGCCGTTATGATGCGGCGCCCGGCGAAATCGAGGCGGCGCTCGTCGCGAGCGGCATCGTCTCGGGCGAGCGCGATGCGGCCGAAACGTTGAAGCCGCTCGTCATCGATGGCGAAGGGCGTCTCTATCTCGGCCGCTATTTCGACTACGAGCGGCGGCTTGCCGCATCGATCGTCGCGCACCTGACCGGGGAGGCACGGGGGCGGGAAGCCGCAGCGCGCGGCGCCGACGAGGACGCGGCGCTTGCCGGGCGTCTCGCGCGCTACTTCGGCCCCCCCTCGGGCACCGAGGTGGACTGGCAGCGGGCCGCGGCGGCACTCGCGCTTTCCAGCCGCCTGACGGTCGTGAGCGGCGGACCCGGCACGGGCAAGACCACCACGGTCGTCGGCATGCTCGCCTGCCTCATCGATGCCGACCCGGCCGTGACGATCGCGCTGGCGGCGCCGACCGGCAAGGCGGCTCAACGCATGCAGGAAGCGCTCGCGGAGCGCGCCGCGGCACTGCCTGCGGCGATCGCCGCGCGCATGCCGGCCGGCGCGCAGACGTTGCACCGGTTGCTCGGCGCGGGGCATGGCGCCCGCCTGCGCCATCATCGCGACAACCCGCTGCCGTACGATGTGCTCGTTGTGGACGAGGCTTCGATGATCGACGTGGCGATGGCCGCGCAGCTCTTCGATGCGCTTGCTCCGTCCACACGGCTCGTGCTGCTCGGCGACAAGGACCAGCTCGCGGCGGTGGAGGCGGGCGCCGTTTTCGCGGAACTCAGTGCGCAACCGGTCTTCAGCGCGGCCGGCATCGCGCGTATAGCCCATGCGACCGGGCTCGACGAGGCGTGCGTGGCCGATGCGCTGCCGGCCGAGCCTCGCGCGGCACACGGGCAGCCCGCGCGCGCGCCGCTCGATGCGGCTTTCGACGATGACGCTTTCCTGCCGGTGGACGACGATGTGCCTTCGCCCGCCGCAGGTGAGGTCCGGCCGGCCAGCGCCCATTTCGACGATGACGGCATATCGGGAGACGAAGCCGTGCGGGCCGCAGCACGCCCGCCGCTGGCGACGCCGCTCGTCGATGCGGTGATCTGGCTCGAGCGCAACTATCGCTTCGGACTCGACTCGCCGATCGGCCGACTATCCCTCGCGATCCGGCGCGGCGATACTGACGCCGCGTTGTCGACGCTGAGCCTCGGGCACGACGAAGCGAGCCTCGCATCGCCTGCCGTGCTCGACGAGGATGGCGGCAGCCCGCTATCGGCCGCCACGGTGGAGCGGCTCGCGCGCGGCTTCGCCGGATATGCCTCGGCCGTTGCCGCCACGCTCGAGGCGGTGCAGCCCGATCCCGAGCCGCTCTTCGCGGCGCTCAACGCGTTCCGGATCCTCTGCGCGACGCGCGCCGGCGCGCGCGGCGTCGACGCGCTCAACGCGATCATGAGCGCCCACGTTCGGCGTGCGGCGCACATTCCGCTCGCGCCGGGGGCCAGCTGGTTCGCGGGGCGCGCGGTGATGGTGGCGCGCAACGATTACGCGATCGGGCTCTTCAACGGCGATATCGGCATTGCGTTGCCCGACGCGCGCGGCGTGCTGCGCGTCTATTTCCGCACGGCCGAGGGCGGCATGCGCGCCGTCTCGCCAGCCGCGCTGCCGCCGCACGATACGGCGTTCGCGCTGACCGTGCACAAGTCGCAGGGCTCGGAGTTCGACGAGGCGGCGCTCGTGCTGCCCGCCTCGGCGAGCCGCGTGCTCTCGCGCGAGCTCGTTTATACGGCTGTCACGCGTGCGCGGCGGGCCGTGCGCATCGTCGGCACGCGGCGCGTGCTGGCCGAGGCGATTGCCACGCCGACGCGCCGCGATTCGGGGCTCGCGGCGCGCATGGCGCGGGCGCTCGACGAGGCGAGCCGGCGTTGAACCGCGCCGCCCGGGGGATCGGGTTGTGCGACACTGCGGGCAAATCCTTTATCGATGGTTTCTGTTTCTATTCGTGCGTGCCAGGTACCATGAGCTTTCGCTACACCGTTGCGCCTGACGAAGTCGAGTTGACGGCCGTGCGTGCGCAAGGCGCGGGCGGCCAGAACGTCAACAAGGTCTCGAGCGCGATCCACTTGCGCTTCGATATCCGCGCGTCCTCGCTGCCCGAGCCGATCAAGATGCGGCTGCTTGCGCTGTCCGATCACCGCGTCACACGCGACGGCGTGGTCATCATCAAGTCGCAGGAGTATCGGACGCAGGAGATGAATCGCGCGGCGGCACTCGAGCGCCTGAATGCACTCGTGGCAAGCGTCAGCATGACACCGCGCGCTCGCGTGCCGACGCGGCCGACGCGCGCCTCCAAGGTGCGGCGGCTCGAGAGCAAGGCGCGGCGCAGCGGCGTCAAGGCGGGGCGAGCGCGAGTCGAGGAGTGAGCGCGGGCGAGCCGCGCGTCGCGTGCGGCCCGGTCAGGGCGGGGGGGCGCGGGGCGACGCTTCGCCGGGCGGCGCGTCCAGCAGGAAATCGACGCAGTAGACATGCATCTGTTCGCCGATGTCGACGGTCACGGCGCCGGTATACGTGTCCTTGCCAAGCGTCAGCGAGTAGTGCGGGCCCATGACCGCCACGCGCCCCGGCGCCGCGAGGGCGCGCTTGAAATAAAGGCGGCGCGACCAGTTGCAGCCCGTATCGGGAAAGAGCGGAGAGAGGCGATCCACCGCCTCCTCGGGGTTGGCCGCGATCGATGCCTCGTACTGATCGCCTTGCGCATCGGTGACGAACACGCGCCGCGCCAACGGAGATTCGAATGTGCGGCCCGCCGCCACGGCGAGTTGGCGCGTGGCCTTGTAGAGGCTCGCACCGGCAAGTACGGCACGCTCGAACTGCGCTAGATCGGCTGTCAGCCGCGGTGCACCGCCGGCCCGCTCGCGAAAGCGGGACCACATCGTCTCGATGCGCGAGCTTACGCCGCGGCTTGCCTCGACTGGCGATCCTCGAGGCTGCCCGAGCCAGAACCCTTGCACGAAATCGACGTCTGCTTCGAGCAGCGTGACGAGCTCGTCGTCGGTCTCGACGCCCTCGCCGAGCACCATCGCACCTGCGCGATGCAGCATCGTCACGAGTTGCGCGGCGAACTGACCGTCGGCGCCGGGCGCGGCCATGCGGGCCACGAGCGAGCGGTCGAGCTTGACGATATCGGGGCGCATGCGCCAGATCCGGTCGAAGTTCGAAAAGCCCGTGCCGAAATCGTCGATCGCGATCAGCAGGTCGCGGCGCCGCAACGCCTCGACGGTTCGCTCGAAAACGGCTTCATCGGCCGCGGGCTCTTCGAGCAACTCGATTACGACGCGCCGGTGCGGCAGCGAGAAATGCGCGCACAGTTCGTCGATGAACGAGCCGTAGGGCCAGCCGGAGCGAAAAAGGCCCGGCGGCGCGTTGACGAAAAGCCATGCATTTGCCATGTCGTGTTCGACGAAGTTGGCGAAATGCACGCAGCGCACGAGGCGATCGAGCGCGAAGGTGGCGTGTTTGCGGGGCGTCTGCGCAAAGAGGGTCGGCGGCGAAATGGGCTGTCCCTTGCCGTCGGTCGCGCGCACGAGTGCTTCGTATCCCACGATGCGTTTATGCGTGATCGAGACGACGGGCTGGAACGCGCTTCTGAGTCTCACGGCCTGATAGTCGACGTACCAGCCGGCAGCATCGTGCTGAAGGTGGGGCAGGATTTCGGCGAGTGTCAGCTCGCGCTTCGCGGCCATGGCGAAGGCGCGCGCGGCGCGCGCAAGCGTGGCCGAACCGGCGCGGCGGCGGGCGAGCGGACCGAAGCGCTCGGCGTTGCCGCCGGACGCCCGAGCGCCGCGTGGCGGACGAGGAGACCAAGCATGCCGGGCAATGCCCATACGAAACCGAACCCTGTAGCAAGCGAGCGATGACTGCCCGTGAGCGTAAGCCGGCCCGCACGCAGTGCTATGTTCGATGGGCGACGAAGGACGAGCGAAGCACCTCGCGGCCGGACGGCTCGGTGGGGTGGCGAACGCAGGCGGTGACCCGGCGGCCAGCCCGCGCCGCCGGGAGACGGTTCAGCTTTCGCGGGCAGGGCGGCCGAAGCCCGGGATGCGCTTGACGGCGCCCGTCGCGAGGGCAGTGCCGATGAGGACGATCGCGCAGCCTTCGAGCATCGGCGCGGTGACGCGTTCGTGCAGGAAGAGCACGCCCCAGAGGATGCCGAAGGCGGGGATGACGAAGGTCACGGTCATCGCGCGCGCGGGGCCCGCCACCGCGAGCAGATGGAAGTAGATGAAATAGGCGATGCCCGTGCAGGCAACACCGAGGCTCAGTACGGCGAGCCAGGCGTTGATCGAGACGGGCGCGCCTGGCCAGGTAAGGAATGCGAGCGGCGCGAGCGCAATGGTCGAGGCGACCATGCTGCCCGTCGACACGGTGAGCGCATCGACGCCCGTCAGGTGCCGTTTCGTATAGTTGGCGGCCACGCCGTAGAGCAGCGCGGCACCCATCGCGGCGGCGGCCGCGAGGGCCGTGGCGAACGGTGAGGGGCCGGGCGCCCCGTGGGGGGCGGCGATTTCGTCCCACACGAGCGTGACGACGCCCGCGAAGCCGATCGCCATGCCGAGCGAGCGCAGCGGCGTCAGGCGATCGCCGAGCCATACGAACGCGACGAGTGCGCCCCATAGCGGCGTGGTTGCGTTGATGACCGACGTCGTGCCGGCGGAAAGCGTGAGCTCGGCGAACGCAAAAAGACAGAACGGCGCCGCGGAATTCAGCACGCCGACGATGAAAAGCGGCACCGCGCGTTGACGCATCGTGGAAAGCACGTTGCGCGATGCGCCGCGAATGACGACCCAGCCGATCAGGAAAAAGGCGCCGATCGCGACGCGCAGCGCCATGAGCGGGGCGACGCCGAATTCGGCCACACCGACGCGGATGAACAGAAACGACGCACCCCAGAGCGAGGCCAGAAAGACGAGTTGAGCGAGATGGGCGGGCTTCATCGAATCGAGCGCGCTCGGGGCGCGCCTGCGTTATGAGCTAAAGGCACCCATGTTACCGCGCCGTTGCGAGCGGATGTTTCAGTGCGGGATGAAATGGCAAGAAACAGGACGAAAGCGGGATCGGAGGCGGGACGAAAGCGAGGCGGGCCGATCAACGCGGCAGAGAAGGCGGCCGAGGAAGCCGGGAACGAGAAGAGGCGCATCCCAGGGGGAATGCGTCTCCTCAGGGGCGTTCCGCCGTCGGTGCGGCCGCCCGCCGGACATGGCCGCCGGCCGTTACAGTCCCGGCATCATTGACGCTGATAGATTTCGGCCCCGCTTTTCACGAATTCGACGGCCTTCACCTCCATGCCTTTTTGCAGGGCAGCCTCCTCCGAGACGCCTTGCGCGGCGGCGAATTCACGAACGTCCTGCGTGATCTTCATCGAGCAGAAGTGCGGGCCGCACATCGAGCAGAAGTGGGCGACCTTCGCCGAATCCTTCGGCAGCGTCTCGTCGTGGAACTCGCGTGCCTTGTCGGGATCGAGGCCGATGTTGAACTGGTCCTCCCAACGGAACTCGAAGCGCGCCTTCGAGAGCGCGTTGTCGCGGATCTGCGCGCCGGGATGGCCCTTTGCAAGATCGGCGGCATGCGCTGCGAGCTTGTAGGTAATGATGCCTTCCTTGACGTCGTCCTTGTTCGGCAGGCCCAGGTGCTCCTTCGGCGTGACGTAGCAGAGCATGGCCGTGCCGAACCAGCCGATCATCGCGGCGCCGATCCCCGAGGTGATGTGATCGTAGCCCGGCGCGATGTCCGTCGTGAGCGGGCCCAGCGTATAGAACGGCGCCTCGTCGCACCACTGCAGTTGGAGATCCATGTTCTCCTTGATGAGCTGCATCGGCACGTGGCCCGGGCCCTCGATCATGACCTGGACGTCGTGCTTCCACGCGATCTGCGTGAGCTCGCCGAGCGTCTTCAGTTCGGCGAGCTGCGCTTCGTCGTTCGCGTCGTAAACCGAGCCGGGACGCAGACCGTCGCCGAGCGAGAAGCTGACGTCGTAGGCCTTCATGATTTCGCAGATTTCCTCGAAATGCTCATAGAGGAAACTCTCCTTGTGATGCGCGAGACACCACTTGGCCATGATCGAGCCGCCGCGCGAGACGATGCCCGTCATGCGGCTGGCCGTCATCGGCACGTAGCGCAGCAGCACGCCCGCGTGAATCGTGAAGTAGTCGACGCCTTGCTCCGCCTGCTCGATGAGCGTGTCGCGGAAAATTTCCCAGGTCAGGTCCTCGGCCTTGCCGTTGACCTTTTCGAGCGCCTGATAGATCGGCACCGTGCCGATCGGCACCGGGCTGTTGCGGATGATCCACTCGCGGGTTTCGTGAATGTGCTTGCCCGTCGAGAGGTCCATGACCGTATCGCCGCCCCAGCGGATCGCCCAGGTCATCTTGTCGACTTCCTCGCCGATCGACGACGTGACGGCCGAATTGCCGATATTCGCGTTGATCTTCACGAGGAAATTGCGGCCGATGATCATCGGCTCCGTTTCCGGGTGGTTGATGTTGGCCGGAATGATGGCGCGGCCTCGCGCCACTTCCTCGCGCACGAACTCGGGCGTGATCTCGCGTGGGGCGTTGGCGCCGAACGCGGCGGCGCCGAAGGCCTGGCCCGGATGCTGCCGGCCCATCAGATCGGCCAGCTTCGCGCCCGCAGGGCCGCTTGCGCGCAGGCTTTCGAGGTATTCGGCGCGGCGCTGGTTCTCGCGGATCGCGATGAACTCCATCTCGGGCGTGATGATGCCGCGGCGCGCATAGTGCATCTGCGTCACGTTCGCGCTGGCCTTCGCGCGGCGCGGCATCCGGTGCAGATCGGGAAAGCGCAGTTGGGCCGTGGCCGGATCGGCCGCGCGCTCGCGTCCGTACTGGCTCGTCAGTCCGTCGAGCAGCACCGTGTCGCCGCGCGCCTCGATCCAGCGCTGACGGAGCGCCGGCAGGCCCTGCCGAATGTCGATCCTCGCGTCCGGGTCGGTGTACGGCCCCGACGTGTCGTAGACGTAGATGGGTGGGTTCTTCTCGCCGCCGAAGGCGCTCGGCGTGTCGGCCTGGGTGATCTCGCGCATCGGCACGCGGATATCGGGCTGCGAGCCGGTCACGTAGACCTTGCGCGAATTCGGCAGCGGTGCGACGGCGGCGGCATCGACGCGTGCCTCGTTCGAGATGAATTTCGGGTTGGCGTTCATGCGAATCTCCTGGGCTTTGCCTGGCCGGGCCAGACGCTTGCGCGCCGATCCGGTCGATCTGTGGGGCGCTAAAGCAGGAGCAGGAGACGAAAGGGGAGGTCGGGCGGTCGGTGATGCGGTCAAGCCCGTACGCTTCCCTGCGCTGGCATTATCCAGATCAGGTTCAAAGGGTGTTTCTCACCCGCGCGGCGCTCTCGCATCGATGGATGCGACAACGCGACGCAGGACCCCCGCGTTAGCACCGCAGAAGATACAACGGGTCGGCAGGCTTTGGCAACGAGGAAAACGCGTGGCGGGACACTCGCCGGAGCCCGCGGCAGGGTTCGCGCAAATGACCCTTATAGAGAAGTGGTTATGCGCACGGGCGCATCGCCCGACCTGCGTGCATAATGCCGACGATTGCCTGACGAAGCGCGTTGTGCGCCCGCATGCGGCGCCGATCGTCCGTCGTCGGGCATCCATTCCTTTCGTCGTCCTGTCATGCCCGCTTTCCTTCGTTCGAATAGCGCCCGCGCGTACCACCGTGCAGGGGGCCGCCACGTTCCACGTTTCGCGGACGGGCAACGCGCATGAATTTTTCCCGCTGGTTGCCGCGCTCGCAGGGCGGCCGCATCGCGCTCGCACTCGCGGTCGTTTATCTGGCATGGGGCTCGTCTTATCTCGCCTTGCACGTCGCGCTCGCGTCGTTCCCGCCGCTGTTGCTCTCGGGCCTGCGAAACCTGCTGGCCGGCATCGGGCTCTTCGTGCTGGCGGTGCGCCGCGCGAGCGCATGGCCGACGCTCGCCGAGGTACGCAATGCCGGTATCGTCGGCACGATGCTCGTAGGCGTGTCGAGCGGGCTGCTCGCGTTCGGCATGCGCAGCGTCGGCACCGGCACGGCGGCGGTCATCATCGCCACTGTGCCCCTCTTCGCGACGCTGATTTCGGCCATCGCGGGGCGCCCGGTCACGCGCGGGGAGTGGGCCGCGCTTGCGCTCGGCCTGGCCGGCATCCTCGTGCTGAATCATGGGGGGGCGTCGAGCACTTCGGTGAGCGGCAGCATCGTCATCCTGTTCGCGGCGCTCGCCTGGGCCGGCGGCGCGCATCTCGCGAGCCGCCTTACGCTGCCCGCCGATCTTTTCATGGCCACCGCATTGCAGATCGGGCTCGGCGGGGCGATTTCGACGGGCGTTGCCTGGCTCGACGGCGAGCGCGTGACGGAGCCCGCGTTCGGTTCGATCGTCGCGTTCGTCTATCTGCTGCTCGTGGCGACGATGGCCGCATATGTCGCCTATGGTTTTCTGATTCGTCACACGAGTCCGACTATCGCGAGCAGTTGCATGTACGTCAATCCGATCGTTGCGGTGGCGCTCGGCGCGCTCTTGCTCGGCGAGACCGTCACCCGTTCGACCGTGTTCGCGACGCTTGCCATTCTCGCGAGCGTCGCGCTGTCGTTCTGGTTCGACCGGCGCCGGGCCGGCTGAGCCCCAAAAAGGAGCCATGGCCCGCGGTGTTGCGGGCGCTCCGTGCCCGCGTTCTTGCGGGTAGCCCAAGCCGAAGAAAAAAGTAAAGAAGACCGGCCACATCTGCTCCCCGGTGCGTAAAAGCGGGACACGCACCGGACATGACAGAACCTCTGCATCCCCTTCGAAGCGTTCGTCCAACGGGCGCCAAGTACCGGCCCACGGCCGAACCGGTTTCATCAGGCGATTGACGCGCACCCGACGGCATACCGATTGCTCCCTGCAAGTGCCCCGCAACGACGAGAAACGATCCGGGGTTCTCCAATCATTCAGAGGTGCGACATGAAGTACGTACGAAATCTTGCCGCGTTTATTGTTGCGGCGTTATTCCTCGTGGCTTGCGGCGGCGGCGGTAACGATCTGGGCAGGGAACTCGGTATCCAGAACCCGCAGTTGCATTTCATCAACGCGTTTCCGGCCGGACCGAACCTTGATCTGTTCGTCAACGGCACGGCGCCGTCCGGGCAGACCAACGTCCCCTACAAGGGCGTGACCAATCTAACGAACATCGGCACGGGCAGCACGGTCATCGCTTATACGGCCACAGGCACGACCTCGCCGCAACTCGCATCGGGCACGTTCCCGAACGTCGCCAATGGGCACGAATACACGGCCATCGCGTTGCCGACCACGACCGGCTACGGCATCGGCCTGATCGACGACCCGTTCGACAAGGGGCTGCTCTCGGCGAGCGCGCGCGTGCGCAGCTTCAATGCATCGGCAAATGCGTCCAACGTCGACATCTACATCGTCGCGCCGGGTACGACGAGCGTGTCCGGGTCGCCCACCATGGCTGGCGTGTCGTACGGCAACGCCGTGCCGGCGTCGGGGCAGGACTCGATCTATCTGTCTGGCGGCACGTACATGGCGATCGTCACGGCCGCGGGCTCGACCACGCCGATCTACGAGTCGACGAGCTTCACGCTCGGCAACAACGCCGACTGGCTCATTACGACGGTGCCGGCGAGCACGTCGGTGAGCGCGCTGACGACCGGCCAGATCCACCTGCTGATCGCGCAGGGCGGCAGCCAGCCGGGCACCGCGCTCGAGCTGACGAATGCGTTGACGGGGCAGTGAGGCAAGCAGTCCGCGGCGCGCCTGCGGGCGCCGGCGTCGCGGCTGCAACGGACCGGAAGCGGCGGGCGCCTGCGGACATCGCGGCGTGCGATCCGCGCGAGACTTGCGGCGCCCGAACGCTAAGTGCGCCGCGGCATGTGATTCGCCGCGGCGGCAAGCGCGAAAGCGAGGCCTGCCGCGCACACGCCTGTCCAACCGAAGACGCGCCACGCCAGCGCGCCGACGGCGGAGCCGGTCGAGCCGCCGATGAAGTAGCAGACCATGAAGACGGTATTGACGCGGCTGCGCGCCTCCGGCTTGAGCGCATAGATGCGCGACTGATTCGATATCTGAGCGGCCTGCACGCCGACGTCGAGCACGATCACACCGATCACGAGCCCCACGAGGCTTCGTGCCGACAGCCCGAATACGACGAACGCGATTGCCACGAGCACGATCGAGAGCGAGATGACGGCGCGCGGGCCGCGCTTGTCGGCCGAGCGGCCCGCCAGCGGCGCGGCGAGCGCGCCCGCTGCGCCGACGATACCGAAAAGCCCCGCCGCCTGCGGCCCGAGATGAAACGGTTCGCCTGCGAGCAGCAAGGTCAGCACGGACCAGAATGCACTGAACGCCGCGAAGAGCGCGGCACCGGTCAGCGACGCCTCGCGCAGCCCCGGCAACTCGCGGGCGAGGTGCCACATCGACGCGAGCAGCCGCCCATAGGGCAGCGTGGAGGTAGGTCGGCTTTTCGGCAACCGCAGCACGACGACCACGGCCAGCGCAAGCAGAGCGGCCACGGATGCGGCGAACACGCTGCGCCATCCGAAGTACTGCGCGACGAAGCCGGCTGCCGTGCGCGCAAGCAAGATACCGAGCAGCAATCCGCTCATGACCGTACCGACGGCATGGCCGCGCTCGGTGGGCGGCGCGAGCTCCGCGGAGAACGGCACGGCTTGCTGCGCGATCGTGGCGAGGATGCCGATCGCAAGGCTGGCGACGGCCAGTACGGCGAGCGTGGGTGCCAGCGAGGCGGCAATGAGCGCGAGCACGAGGCCGGCGGTCTGCAGCAGGATGAGCCGCCGCCGGTCGAAGCGATCGCCCAGCGGCGCCAGAAAGAGCATGCCCGCCGCGTAGCCGAGCTGCGTGGCGGCCGGCACGGCGCCAACCCATGCGGCCGCGGCGGGAAAGGTTGCGCGCAGCGCGTCGAGCAGCGGCTGGTTGTAGTAGATGTTCGCGACCGACACGCCGGCGATCGTCGCGAGCAGCAGCAAGATGCCGCGCGAATAGCGGTTGTCCGTGGCAGGTTCGACTGGAGCTGCTGGCACCGTGGGCCTCAATCGATAAGCCTGCCGTTCGGCTCGTAGAAGGGATAAGGGCCGTCGCCTTCGTCGATGTAGGCGTGATGCGTCACGAGTCTGTTGTCGTCGTCGAGCAGATGCAGCGCGAACGCGGGCGGCTCGAGCCGGAACGCGGACGGTGCATCGCGGCGCAGATCGAGCGCGACCTGATGCGCCGGAGCCGGCACCGCCGAAGCGATGGTGCCGGCGAAGCGCGTGACGATCGGCCGATGCACGTGTCCGCAGATCACGCGTTCGACGTTCGGAAAGCGGGCGATGACGGCGGCGAGCCGTTCGGCCGCGGCCGGGTCGAGCCGCTGGCGATCCATGTGGCCGATACCCGAGACGAACGGCGGATGATGCAAGGCAACCACGACAGGCGCGCCGGCGGCGGCTTGCAGCGCACGTTCGAGCCAGGCAAGGCGCGCATCGCAGAGCGTGCCCGGGCTTTGCCCCGGCGTTTGCGAGTCGAGCGCCACGAGCTTGAGCGGCCCGATATCGACGCTGTACTGCACGAACTCGCTGCCTGTTGCCAGATAGGCGTGGTCGCTGAAGACTTCGCGCAAAGCGGCGCGATTGTCGTGATTGCCCACGAGCAGATAGTACGGAATGCGCAGCGGCGCGAGCAGCGCCGCGAGATGACGATATTCCTCGATGCTGCCCAGATCGACGAGGTCGCCCGTGATGACGATGGCGTCAGGGCGCGGATCGAGCGCATTGAGCCTGTGGACGCAGCGCGCGAGCGCGGCGGCCGTATCGACGCGCCGGTAGGCGAGTGCGCCGGGGCGTTTGATGTGAAGATCGCTGATTTGAGCCAGCAGCATGAGGCGTCCGTTATTCGAGAAAATAAAAAAGCCGCGCGGCCGTTCAGCCGAGCCTGATGAGTCCTTCCGGGGCAATTTCGATGCCGACCGCATCGCCGCGCGCGAGCGCGATGCGTCCGGCCGCGTCGACGACGAGCGGATCGGGCGCGGCCCCGCTCACCGTCACACGCGTACGCTCGCCGAGAAACGAGACGGCATCCACCACGCCGCGCAGCGCTGCGCGCTCGGGTTCGACAAGCCGCGCATCCTCTGGACGAAAGAACAGTTCGGCGTCGCCGGGCTGCGCGAGCGCGGGCGGCGCGGCGAGCATGCCGCCCATCGTGCCGAAGACGCCGTCCCGCCATTGTCCCGCGAGGCGGTTGATCGTGCCGACGAACTGCGCGACATGCCGGTTTGCCGGGCGATAGTAGATTTCGCGCGGCGTGCCGATCTGCTCGATGCGCCCGGCACTCATGACGACGATGCGGTCGCCCAGTTCCATCGCCTCGGCCTGATCGTGCGTGACGTAGACCGTCGTCACGCCGAGCCCGCGCAAGAGCGCGTTCATTTCCCGTCGAAGCGTATCGCGCAGCCGTGCGTCGAGCGCGGTGAGCGGCTCGTCGAGCAGCAGCACGCGCGGCTCGCGGGCGAGCGCGCGGGCGAGCGCGACGCGCTGACGCTGGCCGCCCGAGAGCTGGCTGATCGGTTTGTCGGCGTGGGCTTCGAGCCGCATCATCGCGAGCAGTTCGTCCACGCGGCGCCGCGCGAGCGATGCTTCGACACGCGCGATCTTCAGCCCGTAGCCTACATTTGCGCGCACGTTGAGGTTGGGAAAGAGCGCATAGCTTTGAAACACCATGCCGACTTGGCGGCGCTCGATCGGCAGGCGCGTGACATCGTCGTCGCCGAATGCAACGGTGCCGCCGGCATCGGGCGTTTCGAGGCCGGCGATGATACGCAGCGTGGTGGTCTTGCCGCAACCGGACGGGCCGAGCAGCACGATCGTCTCGCCGGCGGCGATCGACAGATCGATCGGCTCGAGCACGCGTGCCGCCTGAAACGTTTTCGCGCACTGCTTCAGCGTGATCGGAACGGGGGTGAATTTCATGGGGGCGGGGGAGAAAAAAGGCGTCAGCGAGCGGCGCCGGCGCGCTTGACGCGCTGGCCCGCGGCGTCGACGCCGAGCCACTGCATGGCGACGAGCAGCGGCATCGTCATGACGAAGAACAGGATGGTGTAGGCGCTGCCGATCTCGATACGCAGCGAGGCGTAGGTATCGGCGAGACCGACCGGCAGCGTCTTCGTGTCGGGCGTATGCAGCATCCAGGTGAGATTGAACTCGCCGATGGAGAGCGTCACCACGGCCAGCGCGCCGGCAACGATGCCCGGACGCAGATTCGGCAGCACGATGGTCGTGAAGCGTTGCCAGAACGTGGCACCGAGGCTGGCGGCGCCTTCCTCGAGCGTGCGCAACTCGACACTGGCCGCGACGGCTGCGACGGCGCGCACCATGAACGGCAGTGTGAAGACGACGTGGCCGACCACGATGAACGCGACGCTCGTGCGAAAGCTCGAGAACCCGCCGTAGACGACGATCAGCGCGAGCGCGGAGGCGAGCCCCGGCAACGCGATCGGCAAGACGAGCAGTTCCTCGACGATGCGTGCCGCGCGCGTCTTGCTGCGAGCGATGGCATAGGCGGCCGGCACGCCCGTGAGGAGCGTGATTGCGAGCGTGGCGCCGGCGACCTCGAGCGACAGGAAGATGGAGGCGTGATATTGCGCCCACACCTCGACGAGCCATCGCAGCGTGAGGCCGCTCGACACGCCACGGAAGTAGTTGACGGTGAGCCCGGCCATGACGGACATGACGATGGGTACGATCAGAAAGGCACACAGCGCGAGCGTGACGAACCACTGGCCGGCCGCAATGAAGTGCCGCGCGGATAGCCAGTGCGCGAGACGGGCCATGCCGCGCTTCGCGCCCGTGTCGGTATCGATCAAAACGTTCATCGTGCCCTCACGCGGTGGCAGCCACGGCCGAGCCGGTTGCCGCGCGGGCGAGCGCGAGCACGAGCCAGGTCACGAGCCCGAGAACGATCGAAAGCCCGGCAGCCGTCACCATGTTCGCATTGAGTGTGAACTCGGTGTAGATCGTCATCGGCAGCACGTCGATATCGGTGGCGAGCGTGAAGGCGGTGCCGAACGCGCCCATCGCGGTGGCGAAGCAGATGGCGCCGGCGGCGACGAGGCCGGGTGCGAGGCCGGGCAGGATCACGTCGCGCATGATCTGCCAGGGCGAAGCACCGAGCGAGCGCGCGGCCTCTTCGAGCGACGGGTCGAGCTTCGTAGCCGAGGCCATGACGGTAACGATCACGCGCGGAATGGAGAAATACAGATAGCCGCAAAAGAGGCCGGCCATCGAATAGGCGAAGACCCATTTGTCGCCGGTGAGCTTTTGCGTGACGGCGCCGATGAGCCCCTGGCGGCCGGCGAGCATGAT
The DNA here is from genome assembly GCF_034424545.1 of Trinickia caryophylli. NCBI lineage: Bacteria > Pseudomonadati > Pseudomonadota > Betaproteobacteria > Burkholderiales > Burkholderiaceae > Trinickia > Trinickia caryophylli. The sequence goes on from NZ_CP139970.1 coordinate 3,719,799, forward strand.
GACCATGAAGCCGACGACGACGCCTGGAAAGGCCAATGGAAACGTGAGCAGAGCGACGAGCGTGCGCTTGCCGGGAAACTCGCGGCGCGCGAGCAGGAGGCCTGCCACGACGGACAACGCGAGCGTCGTCAGTGTGACGGCGGCCGAGAGGCCGACCGTGGACGCGAGGCTGCTCATGTAGCGCGCATTGGTGACGAGCGAACGATACGTGTCGAAAGCGTGGCCGTTGGCGCTGACGGTCGCGAGTACGCCCATTGGCAGAAGCCAGAACGCCGCGAAGATCGCGAGCGCTGGCGCGACGAGTGCGAGGCGCCAGCGCAGGGGAAACGTGATGTCATGCATGATGAAGGCCGCGTGAGGCGGCGAGCGATGCCAGGGTGCTGCTGCGCGCGCCTGCCGCGAGGTCGGGCACGTTACGTTCCGACCTGGCGCGGCGCGCGCACACTGCGCGGATGATTCGTTACTGCACGGCTTTCAGGTAATCCTGCCCGAATTGCTGCTGCTTTTCGGCCATCTTCGCGAAGTCCACGGCCTTTGCTCGCGCATAGTCGCTTGCCGGCAGGAATCTGGCGGCTGCTTCCTTGCTCATTGCGCTTGCGCGCACCGGGCGCAGATAGGCGTTGGCCCAAAGCTTCTGCCCTTCGTCGGAGAGCACGAAATCGAGCACCTTCTTGCCGTTTGCCTCATGCGGCGCGCCTTTGACGAGGCTCATGACGTACGGCACCGTGATCGTGCCTTCCTTGGGAATGACGAACGCTGCGTTCGCATGATCCTTGTACTCGGCTCGATAGGCGTCGAAGTCGTAGTCGATGAGGATCGGGATCTCGCCCGAGAGCACGCGGGCGTACGCCGTCTGCTTCGGCACGATCGGGGCGTTCTTTTTCAGGTTCGCAAACCAGTCGAGGGCGGGCTTGAAATTGTCGAGCGTGCCGCCGAGTGCCTGATTGACGGCCACGGCCCCGGCATAGCCGACGAATGCGCTGGAGGGATCGAGGTACCCCACCATGCCCTTGTACTCGGGCTTGAGCAGGTCCGCCCACGACTGCGGCACGGGCTTGCCTTCCAGCGCATCCTTGTTGACGAAAAAGCCCAGCGTGCCCGAATGGATCGCGAACCAGTAACCTTGCGGATCCTTGAGGCCGGCGGGGATGTCGTCCCAATGCTGCGGCTTGTAAGGCGCGACGACACCCTTGTCCTTCGCCTGGAACGCCGACGAGACGCCGAGATAAACGACGTCGGCCACGGGGCTCTTTTGCTCGGCAATCAACTGGGCGATGGCCTGCCCCGAGTTCTTGTTGTCGGACGGCACCGCGATGCCGGTCTTTTCCTTGATGGCCTTGAGCTGGCTTGCCCAATCGGCCCACTCGGGCGGACAGTTGTAGCAGATCGCGGTTTCTTCGGCATGCGCCGTGCCGGCGAGCGGCAGCGCGAAAGCATAGAACGCCGTGGCGCCGGTGAGGATGAAGCGCGCGAATCTGAAGCGTGCGAATCGCGCGCCGATCGACGAAGGCGAGGAACGTCGTGTCACGTGAGGTCTCCTTGCGTGCAAAGGGATGAACGTCAGAGAAAGGCCACTCCGCGGCGAGGCCGCGGAGCGTTGCCGGTGCTGCCGATACGAGCGATCAGGCAATCGGCTGGACGGGCAGGGCAAGGCCGCCCGCGCCGGAGAGCGCGGCGACCGTCGCGCCCTTGCGAAGCGTGTGCGGCAGTGTGAGCGAGAGCGAATCGCCGTCGTCGGCACCCGCGATGCGGGTCATGAGCCGCTGCCACGCCGCACAGCCGATTTCCCGATTCGGCGCACAGATGCTCGCGAGCGGCGGCGAGAGCAACTCGCCCATGGCGAGGCCGTCGAAGCCGAGAATCGACATATCCTCGGGCACCGAAAAGCGCGCGCGGCGCAGCCCGCGCATGACGACCATGGCGAGCAGGTCGTTGCTGCAAAAAAGCGCGGTGGGCCGGTTCGGGCCCGCGGTCAGGTGCGAGAGCACGGAGCTCGAGAGCTCGTCCGCGTTGAAATCGACTTCGAGTGCGGGTACGGGCGTGAGCCCCGCTTGTCGCATCGCATCCTCGTAGCCGCGATAACGCAGGCGTGCCCGGTCCGACTCCGCCAGCGTGCCCGCGAGCATGACGATGTGCCGATGGCCGTGCTCGATCAGCATGCGCACGCCGTCGAATGCGGCGCGGCGGTTGTCGACCGAAACCGACGGGCGGCGCACCGTGTCGTTGTGCATGAGCACGTAGAGCGTGCCGTCGCGCTCGAGCTTGTCGAGCAGCGGATGCGTATCGGCGTCCGCCACGGTCAGGATGAGTCCTTCAACGCGCTGCTCGAGGAGCGTTTCGATCGCGTTGCGCTCGCGCGCGGCGTCGTACTGCGTGGTCATGAGCATCAGCCGGTAACCCTGGCTCGAGGCGAGGTCGTCGATTCCCTGCAGGCATTCGGCGAAGACGGGGTTGGCGAGCGTGGGCAACACGATGCCGACGAGCCGCGTGCGCTCGCCGCGCAGTTGCCGGCCGAGCGGGCTCGGGCGGAACTGCAGTGCGTCGATGGCCTCTCGGATCTTGGCCAGGGTCACGCGATTGACCGTGTGAGGGGCGTTGATCGCGCGCGAAACGGTGGCGATGGAGAAGCCGGCGTAGGCGGCCACGTCCTTGATGGTATGTTTCATTGCAGTCTGTACCGTCCGATGGAGCTGTGACTGGGACTGAAAACGTTTACGATGCCGCGATTATCTGAGCCGATTATGACTGACACGTGACGTTTTTGGTCACATTTTGATCGGAAAAAATAGCGGGGTGCGGCTTGGCGCCGCCTTACCCGGTGGGCATAATCGCACGCGTTCGCCGAGGCGGGCCTGGCGACGGGCGCTGCTTCCTTTCATTTTCGTATTTTCTCAAGCAAAAAGGATCGACGCGTGAGTTCTGGATTCCTGGTCTTTCTGAGCGTCCTGCAGGGCGTCACCGAGCTTTTCCCCGTCAGCAGCCTCGGTCACACGCTGCTCGCACCGGCGCTCGTCGGCATGCATATCGACAAGCACGCGCCGCAATTGATTCCTTTTCTCGTTGCGCTGCACCTGGGCACGGCGTTCGCGTTGCTCTGGTACTTCCGTCAGCGCTGGATCGATCTCGTGAAGGGGTGGTTCGGCACGCTGGCGGGCCGCCGCAACGACGACGGCCATATGATGTGGGCGCTGATCATCGGCACGATTCCGGCGGGGCTCGTTGGCCTGCTGCTCGAAAAGCGGCTCGAGCGCGTGTTTCACGATTTGCGCATCGTGGCGGTGGCGCTGATCGTCAACGGGCTGCTGCTATGGCTCGGCGACCGGCTGCAGCGCTCGCGTGCGCACCGTCCGCCCGAGAAGCTCAGCTTCAGACAGGCATTCCTCGTGGGGCTCGCGCAGGTTGGCGCGCTCGTGCCCGGCTTTTCGCGCAGTGGCCTGACGATGATCGCGGGCAATGCCGCGGGGCTCACGGCGGAGCGGGCAGCTGAGTTTTCGTTCCTGCTCGGCACGCCGATCATCCTGGCGGCGGGCGTGCTGGAACTGCCGAAGCTCTTCCATTCGGGTGGCCAGCTTGCCGACGCGCTGCTTGGCGGAGTGCTGACCGCCATCGCCGCATATCTGAGCGTTCGCTTCCTGATGCGGTACTTCGAAGGACGCGGCCGGCTGGCGGCGTTCGGCGTCTACTGCGTGCTCGCGGGGGCGCTGTGCCTTGCCTGGTTCATGACCCACCCGCAGCCGGTCTGACGCCTCTTCCGGCGGGGCTTTGGACTGGGGCCGTATCGGTTATATAATGCGGCCCCCGGCGCGCCTGTGGGCGCGTCGTACAATGGCAGTTTCGCCTCCCCATAGTTCAACGGATAGAACACGGGTCTTCTAAACCTGAAATCGAGGTTCGATTCCTCGTGGGGGGGCCAAATAAGCTCCTAACGTTTCCCATCCTCTACCAAAATCCCAGGCCAGTCAAGGGCTTGCGGCTGATTCACTTACCATCTGTTCCCAAGGTTTCCCATTGACACCCACATTCGGCGGGGGTACTTTTCGGGGTACTTTTTGACCGAGATGGGGTATCAGATACCCCCAGTTGCGGATGCCCTCGAAACCCCTGACGGACGCCGCTGCGCGCGCCGCAAAGCCTCGCGAGAAGGCCTATAAGCTGGCCGACGGCCAAGGCATGTATCTACACGTAGCGCCGAATGGCGCGAAATACTGGCGGCTGAAGTACCGAGTCGACGGCAAGGAGAGGGTGCATGCCATTGGCATCTATCCGGCAGTCTCCTTACTCGCTGCCCGCAAGGCGCGCGACGCCATCAAAGACCAGATCCGCGCCGGCCTTGACCCAGCTCACGAGAAACGCCGCGCGAAAATCGACGCCGGCCTGCGGCGCACGAACTCCTTCGAGGCGATCGCGCGCGAGTGGCACGACGCAAAATGCCAGACGTGGAAACAGGGATATGCGGACGGCGTGATGAAGCTGCTCGAGAAGGAACTCTTCCCGTCGCTCGGCGCGCAGCCGATTGCGGAGATCGCGGCGCCTGAGCTGCTTGCGGTGCTGCGAAAGATCGAGGCACGCGGTGCGCTCGAAATGTCGAAGAAGTCGATGCAGATCGCCGGCCAGATATTCCGCTTTGGCGTGGCCACTGGCCGCGCCCAGCGCGACCCGACGCCGGATCTCAAAGGGGCGTTGAAAACGCGGAAGGTCAAGCATATGGCGCGCGTCACCGAGGCCGAGTTGCCCGAGCTCATGCGGAAGATCTCCGCCTACGATGGCGAGTTCCAGACGCGGTTGGCGCTGCAGTTCATGGCGTTGACGTTCGTGCGCACCGGCGAGCTGCGATACGCCGAGTGGAGCGAAATCGACGAGGCGAAGGCGGAGTGGCGCATTCCAGCCGAGCGGATGAAAATGCCGGCGCCACACATTGTCCCGTTGTCGACGCAGGCGCTCGAGGTGATTCGTCAGCTCAGGGAGCTCAACGGCCGGTGGCGGTGGGTGTTCCCGAGCCAGTCGAACACGCAGAAGCCGATCAGCGAGAACACGATCCTGTTCGCCTTGTACCGGATGGGCTACCACTCACGGATGACCGGTCACGGCTTCCGCGGGCTGGCGTCCACCATACTGAACGAGCAGGGCTTTCAGTCGGACTGGATCGAGCGTCAGTTGGCGCACAGTGAGCGGGACGACGTGCGCGCGGCCTACAATCACGCTCAGTACCTGTCGGAGCGGCGCCGGATGATGCAGTGGTGGGGGGATTATCTCGATCGAGCGTCGCTCGACGGTTACAGTTTGTAAGAAAAGTCACCATAGGGTGACTGATGCTCGCGGACAGTCGGCACACCCGGTTGCGGACGGTTGTGCTTCCACGCGAACAAAGCGTTACCAACGGTTGAGGAATCCCTAAACTTTTAGTTGTAGAATGCCGTTAAGTAACTTAAACCCGCCGGAGAGTCACTATGAACACGAAAGACACGAAAAAGCCCGTGTCGAGTTCGGCTCGTCCGATGATTGCACCGAAGAACGTGGTTCGCGTTTCCAACGAGTCAGATCGTCGCACGGTCGTTTCCGCAGCTCGAGCAGTCATCAACGAGCATCGCGACGTCATCAAGGCGCTAGCGAAGCGCTGACGCGTGCTGGACGCCGCTTTCGTTCTTCAGATTCACGAAGAAATCCTTCTGGAAGAGCCCGGGCTCCCTGGTTTTGCCGGCCCCGGGTTTGCTGGCCTAGAAAGCGCGCTCGCTCGGATAGACAACTGGGCCGCATATGCGGGTCTGAACGATGTTTTTGGTATCGCGGCAATGTACGCCGTCGCGATCGCGCGGGGGCACATCTTCAATGACGCCAATAAGCGGACGGCCCTTGTCGCAGCTCTCACATACCTGAAACTTCAGGATATCAACGTCGAGCGCAATGCTCGCCTTGAGGACGACATGGTGCATGTCGCCGAAGGAAGGCTTGACGTTCAAGGATTCGCGAACATCGTAGCCAGCATCGCATTAGGCTTTGACGACTTCGACGTCATTCCGAAGTAGCCCGCCCCGCGCGGGCTTTTCACGTCTGCCGCGTGGTCGCCGCGCTGGACGCTACCGGGAACGGGGTTGGCCCCATTACCGGTACATTCTGGCGGCCCAGCAGCACCGACGCAATTTCTCGCCGGGTCCGCGTAGCGAGGTTTCCTCGGATTGAGTAAAGCTGACGAACTCCGCGGCGCTCGGCACCTCGATCGCCTCGCTAACCCGCAGCGGAGGCTGCTCCGGCGGCATCCCATCCATCGCGCCGAGCCGCACCGTCTCCGCCGGCAGCATCCGCGCTAGAATCCCGGCAGCCCGCCGCGAGCGGGCTTTCGCACATTCGACGTTTGAAATGCGAGGTGCGAAATGCAGGGAGGAGCGCAACACCGAGCCGATCGAGCCCGGCTCAAGAAAAAGCGCCGGTCGTGGTGGGCTGGCCAGCCTCCTAAGACCGAAGTGCAACTCGGTCGCTTGATCGACACGCCGACGCCGTGCAGCTGCTGGATGTGTGGCAATCCGAGGCGTTACCTCGGTGAACGAACGATCGGCGAACGTCGATGGGCTCAGTATGTCGATGATGACGGGAAATAGACCGCGCTACTGATTGTCTGCGAGCGCGCGAATCTCACTATGTGGCTATCGCATGGTCGATAGTCACTAGAGCTCGATCTCAGCCCCGATCTCCCGCATCTTCGCGAGTACGCGTTCGAACTCTTCGGCTGAGAGCACGAGACGCGCAGCGCCAAAGAACAGTATCTGCGGGCTCATCTGGCGCGGTTCGGCGCGGCCCGTGTATTTGCGCCATTGCTGACCGTCGGCGACGCCGAATAGCTCGGCCATCTGGTTGCCAGTTTGACCTAGCTCGTTCTTGAGGCGCTGAAAATCTTCAGGGCTTGGTGAAAAATATTTCATGCGAAACGCCTTTGGGTATCGATCAAATTGCGCCGGCAACCGATCGCGCCATCGTCGCGAAGACCTTCGCCGCGACTCCCTATCGCAGCCGCTCGCGCATCGCTTGCCAGTCTATCCCGATCGATCCTTCGACCCACTCGTTGAACCCGTCGATATTGACGAGGATGCGGCCATCGGGCGCTTTGACGCACACGCGATCTTTCTCCCATGTGCCGTCATGGATCTTTCCACGGATCGCCTTCTCTGTGTAGCCGGAGAGTTCGGCGAATCTGCCGATGGTGACGCGGCGGATAGGATAGATTTTCATCATTCGTTGGACCTTGGCTATGAGCGACTATCTATCGTCCCATGAGCTGGCCGACTTGATCGGTTGCAAACCAAACCAACGCCTGATCATGATTCGCTGGCTCGAGGCTCGTCGATGGAAATTCGTGGTGGACCGAAACGGCTTGCCGAAGGTTCTTCGCGCGTATCGAGACTGGAAGCTCGGCATCAGCGAAGAGCGGCCTGATGCTCGTTACGATGCCGGCCCGAACCTCGATGCATTCAAGAAGGGCTGATGAATCGTGCGTCAGCCTGTCGCGTTTTCCCTAGCCATCGAAAAATCGGCTTGACGTTCGTGCGGTAGCGCACGATACTTGAATCGTCGCTGAGACAACAGCGACTGGGTTTGGCGACCCGGACAACACAGGCGGACGACCGCCGCTAGGCGGTATTTTTTCGTCCGTTGTATCATTGCGCACCCAGTTTATGGGTGGGTCGTGATGGGGATGCGCTCGCGCGCATGCCGGTTCCTGTGTTCCGGTTCGCCAACCCCGTCACGTGCCCGCCCACCTCATTTGGCGATGGGAGGCGGGCTCTTGAAACACAGGAGCCATCATGCCCAACGTATCCGTTCGCCCCGAGCACGCCCAGCAACTTATCTCCATCATCACTCAAGCCATTCGCGCGGCTGCTTTGGCCCCATCGGAACGCGAAGCGCTAGACATCGCCGGCGCAGCATTGGCCAGCGCCGCTGCGCTTGCGAAGGCCGATTCGAATCAGCGTTCTGAGCCCATCCTCAGCCTCTTTTCGACGAATTGATCTCGTGACTGCCAGTCGCAGAATCTGCGCTGGGACGCAAAGGAAGTGCGATCACATCATTGGTTAGCACTCCGAATTATTAGATGATGGAGAGTGATATGGACCGAAATACCGAAAAAAACGAACTGAGCCGGTACCAGGAAGCGATCAATGGCATCGACAACATGTGCCAAGTGCAGCTCGGGCAGATCGAATCGCTTACGACGACAATTCTTCGCGCGATGGAGACACCGCAGTTCTGGGCGTCGCCCTTGAATCTCAAGGAAACCCTTGGCCTTATTCAGTACCTCGCGGCCGATCTCAGTAACTACGTCAACGGCGCCGCTGAGAACGTCGGCTGCACTACCGGGACGAGGTCGACGACGAGCGCGACCGCCGAATTTGGGATGCATTCCGTGCAGCTAGCGCGGACGAAGCTAGCCGCGCGGCGATTCAGGCGACTCGCGTCCAAGAGGAGACCAGCAATGTCTGAGACTGAAAAGAGACTTTTGCTGCGCTCGGTCAGCGAACCGACCGCGATGATTCGGGGCGTTCCAAGCCTCAAAGAATTTACCGACGAGGTTGATCCCAAGTGCCTGATCGCGTATGTGCTTCGCATGTCGGAGTTGGCGTTTCAGCTTGAGCAAGCGATAGAGAATTCCACCGAAACGGCGGTAGAGGAGCAGACAAATGGATAAACTCGTCAACCTCGCGTCATTGCCGAAAGAAGAGGCGATCGCGCAAGTGTTCAATCTCGCCCGAGATGTGTTCAGGCAGAAGGACGTATTCGATGAAGTATGGGAAGAGACGCGCTCCGCGTTCATCAACAAGCACTTGCCAAAGGCGTGCGGCCAGAGCGATGAGGAATTCGGCGAGCTGACCGAAGCGGCTTGCGACGCGTTTGACGCTGGGTTCGAGAAAGCCTTCTCTGATGTTCAACCTGCTGCTACGCTCGACCGGGTGAGCGACATGCTGAACGACGAGTCGGCCGCAGCGTGGCAGGTGTTCAACGTTCTCGCGTTCATGGTGGAAGCAGTCGCCGATGACACACCGGATGGGCTGCCAATCCGCTGCACGTTGGTCAATCTGCGCGAGCAGGTAGAAAAGCTGGCAACGAACCTCATGGGCTTGGTGCATAACGCGAAGCTCGAGACAGGAGGGGCTGACCATGCCTGACAACATCGTCTCATTGCCGATGCGTCGTAAAGTGGGCCGGCCGCGGCTGCGCCCGATTGCAGATGTCCCGCGCGCCGATATTTTGGCCTTTCCATCGGCGCGGCCGACGCTGGAGCAGAAACTCGCCGATTACGACGAAGCCATCGACGCCTGCCTTCGGGGAATCCTCGACGCGTCTCGGGCGCTAACGACGCTTTGCAGGAGGTATCCGAAGGGCTAGTTCGCTGCCGACCAGTCGGGCTCCCGCTCCGGCGGATCGTCGTTTTTGGGCTTTTCGCCGAAGAGTCGCTCGACATGGGCGCGCAGGACGGCGATCGATCCATCGGGCCGAACCTTATGATGCACACCCATCTGGTTGAGGGCGTCGCGGCGCGCCGAGTTACGGGCGTAGTGCGTGAGTTAGGTAAGTTCTTCGTCGGTGAGGAACATTGATGGCACGGCTAACCTTTGGCGGAGTTGGTCAAATTTCGGCGTATATTTACGTCGCTACGGGATTTTACAGTTACAACCGCGCCTAGCCCGACGGGGCGAAAGCAGGGCTCCCTTACCCTGCTGTCGCGTTTCATTTTAGGGGTGCGTGAGGGCGCAATGGACCATCGCGTTTGGGCGCTGAGTATCAGCGACATAGCTTCGTCGTGGAAGAAGGAATCGAAACGAGATTACACGTTCGAGATACTATATTCCATCGCATATGGTGAGCTAAGGGTAACCGACCCGCTCGTTGACTCCATGATTCTGGATACAGAAAGAGAAGTCGACGAATTCTTGTCGAGAAATAAAGATTACAGTCTCCACTACCTACATAGCGGTGATGGCCCTATCGTTATGAAAGATAGCCATTTCACTGCGATGAGCGAGGTTATCCAATACGGTGGGCCAAAGACCGTTGACGTCTATGAATTGGCTTCGACCTGTAATCAGCTATGCATAAGGAAAGAAGACTTTCATAAATGGGCGGAAAGGAAGGGATTGCCGTTACCCAAATTTTGGTTCGATGGCATTGACCTCGATATGTCCTCATCCGATGAAGGTCAAGCTGCGCCATCGGCCGCTACTGTTATCGATGTCCCTTCCGACCTATCGAGACGCGAGCGCGAATCGCTGCAAAAGCAGATAGCCGCACTGGCCTTGGTATTGGCCGAGAAGTCGGCCAAGTATAAAAACGGAGACAAGCCGAACGCGAACCAGATTGCGGAAGCTGTTGCACTCGTGTTAAACGCGCTGCCAGATGCGAATACACGCGGGGTTAGCTCTGCGTCTTTGCGCGCCAGCATCAAGGCAGGGATTGCGATGCTGCAAGACAAGCGCGAGGAGGTTGAGTGAGCAAGCTATTCAGCCTGAAGGAGTGGGTAACGCTACCGGATGCGGCGACGCATCTGTCCGCAGTATTCGGCGAGGAAGTGTCGGAAGCTGACTTGCTGCAATTTTCGCTCGAAGGGCGGCTGACGCTTTCGGTCAACTTCGTGAATGGTGCTTACGCGCGCTACGGCAGAATTGTTGGGCCTGAAAGCGTTGAGTGGGGCGATCTCCCTAGTCTCGAAAGCATTCCCGGCCACGATGGCGCAACGCACATTCGCTTCATGCGGAGTCTAAAACTCTACGAGGATCGAGATCAATACGTTAACTTTGGCAATGATGTAATCAAGATCGATGGTGTTTGGGACTTGCCCTTGCTGGGCGGCGATCGGCTCGATGTTGAGCATAGGTTTCAGATGCTGATCGGCGGCCATCCTGTCACCTCTACAAATCTTGAAGGTTCATTCGTTCAGCGGGCGGATCTCGTTTGCCAGCTTCAAGAGAGTATGGACGATAACGAGTACGCAGCGGGGTCAAGCGCGCAACTTACGAAACTGAAGCAATTTATCAATGAAGAAAAACTGCCTGCCGAAGAGGGCGACGCGCTGTTGAAGGTGCACGCCGAGATGCGGAAGAAGTTTCTCGCTGATAGAAAGGCGAGACCCGCCAGCGAAGGCTATTATCCGGCTGGAGGTCTGCCAGAAGACCGTAATCTCGTTGTGCGCACAAGCAATCTGGCTTCTTTCATTCAGAGCGTGAGTGTCGTGCCTAGCGTCGAGCCGAGCACGCTAAGCACCCGAGAACGGGAGTCGCTTCAGAAGCAGATAGGCGCGCTGGCGCTGCTTCTGGCGGAAAAGAACGGTCGATATAAGAAGAATGACGGGCCGAGCGCAAATGCGATTGCAGACGACGTAACTGCGGTCCTGTCCGGCAGGCCGAATGCTGACGCCAGGGGCGTTAGTCATACATCCCTACGCGACAGTATCGGGGCCGGAATCCGCCTCCTGAGGGGCTAATCGTTTGCCAGTTGGCAACGAGTTTTGCCAACTGGCAAACAGACGGGCGCAGATGACAATAATGAGAAGCCATGTACACCAACCTTGCATGAGGTTAGAAGCATGGCAGCAAGAACAGGCGAACGTGTGCGCGGTGGCGCACAACTCCCGCAACCCGCATCCCTTCCCATCGACGGTTTTTCGTCGTTCCCGCGTGTAAAGGCGTTCACTGGCGGCCTGTCCCGCGAAACGATCCGCCTTTGGGAGATTGCCGGTCGCTTCCCGCGGCACATCTCCCCGACGCAGCGCACGGCCCTTTGGCCTAACGCCGAATTGCACCGCTGGGCGTCGAATCCCGCCGCCTACCGCGCCACTCCCGCTGAACAGCAAGCCGCCTGAGGTCCGCCATGTCGATTCCTCAGGTGCGCGTGCGCGCGCCGCACGCATTCGTTCGTCCGAAGCTCGACTCATGGTCGATCGCCGCAGTCGACCATATCGACGTGACCGGTCAGGCCCGCGCTGACGCTGAGCGCGAGGCGAGAATATCCGCGCTCGGCGTGTTGATGGAATCGCCGTCGGCCACGCCTCTTTGGCGCCGCATCTGCATGGCGGAGATGCACCGCGAGATCCGCGCGCGCAGCGCCGATCAGCGCGTGGCCATGGAACTCGCCCTTGCAGAGGCGATGCGATGAGCGTTCAGGCAATGGCATGGGCCATCGAGCAGGAGATAGTCCTGGACGCTTCCGCGCGGCATGTTCTGCTGTGTCTCGCGAACTACGCGGACCACGCCGGCAAAGCGGCGTTCCCATCAGTCGCGACGCTCGTCAAAGACACCAGGATGTCAGAGCGGTCCGTGCGCGCCAAACTGGGCGAACTCGAGAAGATCGGTGTCATCCAGAAGGGCAATCAGGCCATCGTTGCTGCCTACATCGACCGTGGCGACCGCCGGCCGGTGAGCTACGACCTGATGATGAAACGGGGTGTCACTGCTGCACCCCGTGAGGAACGGGGTGCAAATTTCGACGCCACGGGGTGCAGCCGTTGCACCCAATCCATCCTTAACCATCAATAAACCATCAAAGAACCGCTCTTGTGCGATCGACGAGAAATTCGAGGAAGCATGGCGGCTGTATCCGAAGCGTGATGGCGGGAACTCGAAGAAGGCCGCGTTGAAGGCTTGGAACGCTCGGATCCGTGAAGGCGTGAGCGCGGATTCGCTGATCGCCGCGGTGAAGGCCTACGCGGCCGCGATGGTGGCGAAGAGCAACGTCGGCACGCCGTACGTCAAGCAGGCTGCGACGTTCTTCGGGCCCGACAGGCACTTCGACGAGTACGCGCCGCAGGCAGCCGAGCAGGGGGATCTGCTGTCGGCGGACGATGCTCCTGTGGCGTGGTGGACCGCAGCCGGCTTCGGCAACCAGTGGGACGCGATCAATGCCGGGTGCACGGAGCGCAACGCGGGCCTCTGGCGTGATGGCAGGCCGACGCGCAGGATCCCCGGCGCGAACGTCGAGCCGTGGCCTCAGGAGGCAGCGTGAACGCTCACGAACTGGCCGCCCTGATGGCCGAAAACGCCGTTCAGATCGCCGAGTACCTGCTACCGCAAGGCAAGAAGCAGGGCAAGGAATGGAAGGTCGGTAGTGTGGGCGGCGAGGCCGGCAAGAGCCTATCGGTCTGCATCAGCGGCGCGAAGCGCGGCGTGTGGCGAGATTTCAATGCCGGCATCGACGGCGATATGCTCGATCTTTGGTGCCAGTGCCGCAGCCAGTCGGTCGCGGAGGCGATGCGCGATGCCAAGCAGTACTCGGCGTGCGCGACGAGATGCCGCAGCGCGTGGCGCCGGTCTACAAGCGCCCGGGGCGCCCGCAGTGCACGCGGCCCACGACCATCATCGGAGAATGGCTGTCGGATAGCGGTCTCACCGAGGCCACGATCGACGCGTTCAAGATCTGCGAGCAGGTCCGCGGCGACGTCACGTACGCCGTCTTTCCGTACCTGCGCGACGGCGAGCTCATCAACGCGAAGTACCGAAACATCGCATCGAAGGCCGACATGCGGCAGGAGGCGGGCGCCGAGCCGTGCCTCTTTGGCTGGCACCTGATCGATCCGCGGCAGCGAAGCGTGGCGATCACCGAAGGCGAGATCGATGCGATGACGCTGCATCAGGTCGGCATCCCGGCGCTGTCGGTGAACGCCGGCGCCGGCAATCACCAGTGGCTCGACAACGACTGGTCGAAGCTCGAGCGCTTCAGCACGATCTACCTGTGCTTCGACAACGATGAGGCGGGGCGGAAGGGCGTCAAGGAGGTGGCGAACCGCCTCGGCCTCGAGCGGTGCCGAGTCGTCACGTTCGGCGCCTCGAAGGACGCGAACGAGTACCTGCTCGGCGGCGCATCTCCGGCGGATTTTCGGTGCTGCCTGTCCGAGTCGAAGACATTCGATCCCGACGAGTTGCGCTCGATCTCGGATTTCTGGCCGGCGGTCAAGGCGCTTTTCTATCCGTCCCAGGAGGACGGCCACCATCCGTTCCTCCGTTTCGGCGACGAATCGCAAGTCTGGTTCGAGTTTCGCCCTGGCGAGGTGACCGTCTGGTCGGGCTACAACGGGCACGGCAAGTCGCTGCTGCTGAACCAGGTGCAGATCGGGCTCATCCTGCAGGGCGAGCGCTCCTGCGTGTTCTCGGGCGAGATGACGCCAGCGCGACAAGGCAAGCGTCTCGCGAAGCAGCTCGGCGCCGTCGATCGACCGTCTATCGCCTACCTCAATCACATGGAGCAATGGCTGCGCGAGCGCATGTGGCTGTTCGCGCTCGTCGGTACCGCGTCGATCGACCGGCTCATCAGCGTATTCACGTACGCCTACAAGCGCTACGGCATACGGCATTGCGTCATCGACTCGTTGATGATGACCGACGTCCAATCGGACGGGCCCGGAGCGATCACGGCTCAGAAGGAGGCAATGCGCAAACTCGCAAATTGGGCGCGCGCCAACGATACGCACGTGCATCTCGTCGCGCACCCCCGCAAGGGGCAGGACGAGAAGCGTATGCCGGGCAAGCAGGACATCTCGGGCTCAGGTGTCATCACGGACGCGGCCGACAACGTGTTCACGGTGTGGTCGGCAGGAAAGGATGGCGAGGACGCCAGCGACGAAGAGCCGGACGCCTTTCTCGAGCTTCACAAACAGCGCAACGGCGATACGCAGCACCGCCGCCTCGCGCTCTACTTCAACCGCGAGGCGCAGCAGTTCGGCACGAGCCGCATGCGCCGGCCGCACGTGTACCTGCCGTATAGCACTGCCAGCTCGGAGCCGGCAGTATGAAACTAGAAATTGCTGCTTCCCAATCGAATCGAGCTAACCCCGGGATTTCTGCGCCGCATTTCGTAGGCCGCTTTTCGAATTCGCTCTTTGTGAGCTTCGAAGACTGCGCCCGCGTCGTGGTTGCCCCCCTGGTCCAAAACCGCCAAGGCTGTGCGGGAGATCGTTGCGGGAATTTCGTCGGATCCATCTTTGACGGTGAACGACAAATAGTCGCCGGTCTCGACGGTTCTCACATCAAAGATCTCAAAGCTGTCTTCCATTACGGCTCCCAAGTCAGCGGCGGAACAATCGTAACACGGTGGAATCGTGAAGCAGAACGAGCGTGAAGGATCGGCGCAGCGCACACTCTGCGCGCTCCTTGAGGGGCTCGGCCCGCTGACGGTAAGCGAGCTCGCCGATCGCCGCGGCGTTCACCCGCGCGCCACCGCGCGCCAGCTCGCTGCGCTGATCGGCTCGGGCTACGTGAAGCGGATCGGCCGGCCAGCGAGGTACGAAAGAACGGTGAAGCGTCTGCCGCCGGCGGTGCCCAGGACGGCCAAGTCGGAAGCGGTAGCGCGCGCCCGCCGGCGCGACGCCGAGGCGCGTCACAAACCACTCATCAAGCGCGATCAGCGAGAGCTCGATCGGGTATTCGCGGCATGGCGTACGTAAGGAGGCAGAAATGACGGTGCATAGGCTGAATCCGGGCAACGAGGAACAGATGTACGAGCAAATGACGAAAATCTGCGCCGTGCTCGTCATGAAAATGGGCGGAAGCGTCGAGATATCGACGAGCGACTTCGCTGAGTTGTTGGCTATGTTCCCGGGAGACATTCCGACGCTCATCACGCAGACGCACGAATACAGCTTCGAGTTGTCTCTCGTGTCGACGACGGATGGCAAGCGGCTGGCTCGGGAAGCGGGAGGGTTGCCGCAATGAAGATCGGACTGAGCCACATGCTTCTCCTCGCGCTGCTTGCGGCCGCCGCCTCGCGGGCACCTCCTCGGCACCTCGAACCCGTTGTAAGACCTGCCAGCCAACGCCGATGTTGCGCTGCGTCCGGCCTGATAACGCACGTCCATCGTGGTGAGAGTGGCACAAGTCATTGAATTAATTGAATTCATTGAATTGTTGCGGTGCATCCAGACTTGACATAATGGGTATCAACAACCTGCAGGATGTTTTCGAGATCGCCGGGATGTACGCAGAGGCGATAGCGCGTGGGCATGCGTTCTCTGATGCGAATAAGCGAACGGCACTCGTTTCGGCGCTGACCTATCTGTTGCTGGAAAATTTCATGGTGGCTCGAAGTGCCGCGCTCGAAGAAATCATGGTGGACGTTGCAGAGAGGCGGCTGAATTATCTAGACGTTGCAAACGTCTTTTCGACGTTAGCAGTTCCTCTCGATAAGCTTCTCGAGAAAGGCTAGAAGGAATAAGGACAGGCCCGCCCCGTGAACCGCACCCCAAAAGTTGGACACCGATCCAAGCTTTGGGGTGTTTTTCATGGCGAACTACGACGAGCAGTTCCGATAACGCTTGGTTAAGGCATGTCTGCGCAAAGGCGCAACCGTGGTGACGTGGCGACGCGTCAAGGGATCGACTATTCGATGCTGCACCATTGGGTTGCAAGCTATCGAGCGCATGGCCGCGCAGGGCTTCGCGGAAAGTTCAGTCCGTTGAAGCGCCTCGTCGGGCGGCGTGGTTTGGTAGAAGGAAAAGGACGTGCCAAAAGCATGCATTCGTTGATGCTTTGGCGGCCGGCCCGGGGCCGTCCCAGAAACACCAAGTACCACCTGCGCGGCGACGCCTCGGACGCACCGACATAGGCTCATGGTGCGGACGGCGGACGCCGTTCGATGTGCCGGACACGGGAGCTCCGGGCGGCCGCGGCGGGTTTGCACGCGTTTCTCGGGCATGGCGCCGGTGGCCGAACTTTTACGTATATCGGTGCGTATAAGGCGATACGGCAGGGTGGCTGGTACCAAGAGAGTAACGCCAGAGCGGAATTCTTCCGATTCCTCGTGGGGGGGCCAAAGATTTGTGGCCGTCTATCGCCCGGATCTGCGCCCTTAGGCAAGGGATGCCTGCATAGGGGAGCCTGCTTCCACACCAGGCCGAACCAAGCCGAACGCGCGCCCCGCCCGAAAGCGGGGTTTTCACATTCCGTTCCCGGCTCCAAGCCAAGCTTCCACGCCTGCGCCTGACGTAGCCGCGGGCGGGCGCTCACTAGCCGGCGGCCGAGCGCCGCAGGCTGTACAGATAGTCGGCGATGCGATTACCCGCAAGAACGGCGACCAGCAGGACGACGGAGACTTTCAGCAGGGGCTTCATGATCGGTTTCCGGTTGATTTGACGGCGGCATTCAGTGCATCCCTCGCGCCACAGAATGCTGTGAACCTGCCGAGGCGTTCATCGCGGCAAACGGGCGATGCAGTTGCAGTGGAGCGGCGCGCCTACGATCCGTTCGTTGCACCGCCGCCAGCGCTGTCCGCACCCGGCGCCCCGACCTCCGGCGTATCGCGTACCGGCGCTTGATCCGGCTCGATATCCGTATCCGGCAGCGCTTCAGGCGTGCGCGCGGGCGGCGTGCCGCGCCCTATCTCCGATTGCGCCGGGTTGGTCTTTCTGTGCTCGGTGTCGTTTCCCATCGTTGCGGTTCCTCGATCGAAAGCAAAGCGCTATGCACTGCCGCACGCAGTCTCACTGCGGTCCGATTGCCGTTGATCGATCGAGCAACGCTCGTGCCGCGAGCGAAATCGACGAGCGAGCCTTCATCTGTTCTCGCGGTGCCTGCTCTGCCAGTATTGCTTGGTGCTTCCGTATCTCGAAAGAGCGGCGGTCAACCATTAAATCAGTGGCAAGTGAGATTTTTCTGAATTTATAGGACGGAATGAAGGGAATATTCTGATTTGACTATTTCGAGATGACATTCGCAGGCGCAGCGGTTGTTGATCGCATTGGCATCGGCTAGAATCGGTCGCCCATGCCGCGCCAGCGCTGGCGCGAGCGTTTCAATGACCGTCCGTCAGGGAGCGGCCGATTCCGAATTTTCTCGGGCGCGCATTGCGGATAATTCACAGAAATCGCAGGGCGATTATTTCAAGAATTGCGAGCGCCCGCGATTCGTGCCAGGTTGCGGGGCTGCTGGCGGTAATTGAATTCAGGCAAAACACATATTCGAATTAGCCAATGAGAGAAGCGAGGGCGAAAGCGCATGAATTCCCGGAAGATCCTGTTATTGTCTCGGCCGAAACACCGCATCAAGGTGGTTCTGCTCGACGATCACCCCATCGTCGCACTTGGCGTGGCAACCTATTTGCGCGACTTTGCCGACTTCGAGGTGGGCGCGATGGTTTCCACTGCCGACGAGTTGCTGGCTCAGATCGAGCAGGGCGGCTATGACGTCGCGCTCGTCGACTTTTACCTGCCTGACGACCGCGTAGACGGCGCGGCGTTCATTCGGCGGCTGCGCGCCAGCGCGCCGGAACTCGTGATCGTGGTGCTGTCGGCCGCACGCGCGGCCGATGCCGAATGCCTGTGCCACCGCGCCGGCGCCAACGCGTTTCTTGAAAAAGCGACGCCGCTGCCGCTGATCGCGGAGGTCGTGCGCGGCGCAGTCGGTGCCCCGCGCAAGTTCTTCGCCGTGCGCGGCGGCAGGATCGAAACGATCGTTCCGTTGCCGCGCGAAGATACGCTCTCGTCAGCCGAGGTCGAGATTCTCCGGTATATCGCCGAAGGCTTGTCCGTATCGCAGACGGCCGCCCGCTTGCGGCGCAGCAAGAAGACCGTCAGTACGCACAAGCGCAGCGCGATGCGAAAGCTGCAGGTATCGGACGATCTCGGGCTTGCGCTTTACCTGAAAGAGAAATTCCGCGCCTAAGCCGCGCGGCTCGAGCCATGGCGTTCGTGCATTCCTTCTCCACCCCGCGCCGGCTTCCGATCGGGCCGCAGCACGTCCCCCGGTGCCGGCGTTCGGCCGCGCACGGTCGGTGGCGCGGCGCCGCGCGGGTGGCGGCGCTTGTCGCGGTCGTCGCCGCCGGGCTGCTGTTCGGCGCGGCGCAGGCCGCTTACGGCGCAACCGGGGCGAGCCGGGGCAGCGCCGGGCCCGACGTGCTGCGCGTGGGCGACTACGACGACGGTGCGGGCCTGCCTGACGACCCGCTCGGGCACGGCGCGCATCCGGGCCTCGGTCCGACAGTGCTGCATGCGATAGCCGGCCCGCACGGCATCATGCTCGTGCATCGCCGCTTCGCCTCGCTCGACGCGGCTCTTGCAGCCCTTGCCGCGGGCCGCATCGATCTCGTCGCGCTGCCTTGCTTTCGCGCGCAAAGCGATGCGCGTGTATGGCTGTCGGAGCCCTATGCGACCCCCCAGGCCGGCGCAGTCGTCAAAAAAGGCGGCTGGCGGCCGGCGGAGCTCGGCGATCTCGCCGGCCGGCGTCTCGCGCTGGAGCGCGGCGACGCCGGCAGTGTCGCGCAAAATTGGCTGCCCGCGGGTGTGCGCGTCTATGCCGACGACGCACACGCCGCGCTCGAGATGGTGGCCGACGGCCGCGCCGATGCCTTCATCGGCCTTTACGACACCAATGCCGCGCTCGTCGGCGCGGGCGGCTACGGCTCGCTCGCGGCGGTGGCTCTGCCGCTCGCCGTTCCGTTCTGCTTCGCCGCCAATCCGGCCGATGCCGCAACGGCATCGATCATCGAGGAGGGGCTCGCGCGGCTGCCGCCGCCGCGCCGCCGCGAGATGCAGTGGCAGCCGCTGCCGGGCGCACGCCCGGCGGCCGAGGCAAAACCGTTCGCGCTCACGGCCGAGGAAAAGCGTTGGGCCGCGGCGCATCGTGTCGTGCGCGTTGGCGTCGAGCGGCTGAACCGCCCCTACGATTTCGTCGACGACCGCGGCCAATGGCGCGGGCTCGGTGCGACGCTGCTCAAGCGGTTCGCGAGTGCGGCGCACCTCGATTTCAAACCCGTTCTGATCGATGACGCTCATACGCTCGACGAGGCACTGCGCGATGGCACGATCGATCTGGCGACCTCGTTCCCGGTCGGAACAGCCGCGCCCCCGGGGCTAGCGGTGACGCGCGCGTATGACAGCTTTCCATGGGCGCTCGTGAGCCGCGGCGACGACGCGTCGCGCAACGCTTCCCGCGTGGCCGCGAACGCCTGGCGCATGCGGCAGTTGCAGCCGGCGCCGAACCAGCACGGCCTGACCGTCGTGCCGCGAGAGCGGGCCGCCGACGCTTTGCGCGCCGTGCTGGCCGGCAACGCCGACGTGGCGCTCGTTAACGCCTTGATGGCCGAAGAGTTGCGTGACCGCTACGCCGATGGCCGGCTCAACGTCGACGCGGCGGCAGCGGGCATCGAGCGGATCGGCTTTGCGGCGTCCAGCCGCGATGCGCCGCTCGCGGCGATGCTCGATCGCTATCTCGCGTCCTATACCCCGAGCGAGCTTGCGCGGCTCGCGAGCGGCTCCCGGCCCGTATCGGTGCTGCTCGGCTACGAAAAGCGGGCCGTGATCGGGCTCGCGCTCGGCGCGTCCATGATCGTGTTCGCCGTGCTGTTCACACTGCTGTCCACATACTGGCGCACGCGCGCGGCTAGGCGCGCCGCCGAGGCGGCAAGGCTCGAAGCGGTGGCGTCGCGCGAACGCGCCGAAGCCGCCGACCGGGCGAAGTCGGCGTTCGTGGCGATGATGAGCCACGAAATCCGCACGCCGATGAACGGCATCATCGGCGTGCTCGATCTCTTCGACGCGATGACGCTCACGCCGCAGCAGCGCCGCTATCTCGACGTCGCGCAACGCTCCGGGCGGCTCATGCTGCGCGTGATCGACGATACGCTCGATTACCTGAAGATGGAGCAGGGGGCGCTCGCGCTCGAAGTCGCGCCGTTCGACCTGCCTGGGCTCGCCGCCGCGGTGGTGGAACTGCACGCGCCGCTCGCCGCGCGCAAGCGGCTGCCGATTGTGCTTGCCGCCATGCCGCATTTCGATTGCGCGGTAGTGGGCGACGAAGCGCGCATCAACCAGATCTTGACGAACCTGCTCAGCAACGCGGTGCGCTTCACCCAGGCGGGCATGGTGCAACTCGAATTGAGACGTCACGCGGCGCGCGGCGGCAACAAGATCCAACTCGTGGTCAGCGATACGGGCTGCGGCATCTCCGAGGCGTACCGGCCGCGGCTTTTCGTGCCGTTCACGCAGCAGGACGGTTCGACGACGCGCCGCTACGGCGGGACAGGACTCGGGCTGTCGATCGTCAAGCGGCTCGTCGACGCCATGGGCGGCACCATCGACGTACGCAGCGAGTGCGGCGCAGGTACGCGTGTGAGCGTCGAGTTGCCGCTCGTGTGGGGCGAGCCGGCACGGCGCTGGCCGGCGCTCGCGCCGATGCGCGCACGCGTATGCATCGAGCCGTGCGCTATGGCGGCCGCGGTTCGTGCCATGTTGGCGAAGCTCGGCATCGAGCGCGTCGTCGGCGAGGGCGAGACGGCTGACGTCGCAATATCGCTCGATACGGCCGGCGCCATCGTCGTGGCGCGTGCAGGCAGAGACGGAGCGCATGTGCGCTCGATCGACGATTTCATCGAGGCGCTCGCCGAAGCGATGCCGTCGCGCGGCGCCGATGCGCGCTCGCTCGCCGGCCGTGTGGGCGCCGGCCCCGATGCGCCCCCAGCGCCTTGGCTGCAGCGGGGCGAAGTGCTCGAGCGTATGCCCTATGAGCGCGTCCTCGTCGTCGAGGACAACGAAGTGAACCGCGACATCATCGTGCGGCAACTCGCGACGATGGGCGTCCAGGCGCGTACGGCGGCCGACGGAATGGAAGGCTACGCCTGCTGGGCTGAGGGGAAACCGGAACTTGTCCTGCTCGATTGCCACATGCCGCGCATGGACGGCTACTCGATGGCGCGGCGCATCCGGGCCCGCGAGGCGCGCGAGGCGGCGCGTGGGCGAGCGGTGCGACGAACGACGATCGTGGCCATCAGCGCGAATGCGACAGCGGATGACGTTCGACTCTGCCGCGAGGCAGGCATGGACGATTACCTGTCGAAGCCGATCACACGCCGCAAGCTTGCGGCTGTCCTGGACCCCTGGAAGGAGCTGGCCAGTGCATCCGAACCTGGATGAGCCGAATCATGCCTGCCGGTTTTCGCTCGCTGAGCTGGCGGCGCTGTACGACGCCCGGGCGCTCGGGTCTCTGATCGCGCGCGCGCTCGATCAGTTGCGTAGGGACGGTACGGCGCTCGACGCGCATCTTGCCGCGGGCGCGTTCGCCGAGGCCGCGCACGTGCTTCACAAAATGAAAGGTACGGTTTCGTTCTTCGCGCAGGACGAGTGCCCGCTCGCGGCGCTCCACAGCGCGGAAGCTGCGCTGCGCCTCGGCGATCGGGGGGCGCTCGCCGCCGCGTTGCCCGAGGCGCGGCGCGTGTTCGCCGCGCTCGAACAGACGCTCGCGGCGCATCTTGCCCGAAGCGCGCAGCGCATCCCGCCGCCGACGCTCTGAGATCGCGCTGCACGGGGACCGTGGCGCGGTGAAGCGACTATCGGGTGATGCCGAGCCTCGCAGGTGCGTTCTGGCTGCAAGCAGGACGCAAGTAAGTCGGTCCTAGATTCGAGCGCGCGCGCGTCGATCCGCCGCGGTTCGCCAAAAGTGTCGCCTCTCTTCACTACGCTCGAAGCGCATAACGATAAAGGGGAGTTGCGATGCGGATTTCAGTGGCCCGACATTCTGGTTCCGATTGGGGCATGCCGCCAGAGCCGGCGCCGACGGAGGGGCTCGAACCGGCACCCGGGCCCGCTCCCGCGTTGGCCGCACAAAAAACAATGCAAGCGCTTGCCGGCGGAGGCCGCACGCCCGACGGTGCCATCGCAAGGGCGGCGGCGTTGTCGGCAGGCGAACTCGTTGCGGCTCGGCTGCGTCGCGCGGTGGCGGTTGTCGACGCATCCGCGGCGGCCGTCGGCTGTCCGGCCGATGCGCCTGCGCACGCGCGGCTCGACGAGGACACGCGGGCGCTCGCTCAAATCGGCGCATCGCTGCGGGAATGGGTGGACCCCGAAAAGGCGGCCGAGTACGCAACCAGCCCGAGCAAGCTGCTCCAAGCCGTGGCGGATCACAACCGGCGCGCGGTTCCGTTCGATTTCCAGATATGGCCGGATCCGGCGCTGCTCGAAGACGAAGGTGTTTTCGACGCGGCGGCGGTGCTTCACCGCCGGCTGAACGACGGTTCGCTCACGAACGAGGCGGGTGACGAGGCCTGTGCGTCGATCAGCGAGATGCGCTCGAGCTTCGTCGACGCATTGCGCGAGGACTACGCGAAGGAGCGCACGCTTGCCGCGTTGCTCGGCCCGTCCGGGCAAGCATTGCAGGAGACACCGTTTTTCGATGGGTTCGCCATTCGCCACGCGAAAGGCAAGTCGTTCGATGATCTCCTGACCCTCGACGGCGTCTCGCGCGACCCCGCATTTCGGGCACTCGATATCGACAAGCGTCGGCGTCTGCTGGAAGAAAAGTTCGCGCAGATGGCGGAAAGCGCGAATTTCACGATCGGCTCGGTCGAGCATTCGCTGGCCACGGCCCTCATGCGTGTCTACAGCTATCAACGCCAGGAGATGCCCCCGAACCTCGTGTCGTCCGCCGATCTGCTCGCGGCGTTTCAAAGCGTCGAGCAGGCATGGGAGCAATCCGGCACCTATCCGTATCACCCGCGCTTGCTCTTTGCCGCCCATCTCGCACGCACGAACGACGTGAAACTGATGAGCCCCGACGATCTCATACTGATCTACGAGAATCAGGTGGCCGACGTGGCGCGCGACGCGGAGGCGAACGGCCACCCTGTCGCGCTTTCGTGGATCGAGGCCCGCTTGTCGCGCTTCGACCAGCGCGGCGTGAAATGGCACCAGCAGGGCGACGAGGTGAAGACGCGCGCGATCGAGGCGCTTTTCGACGCGCTGGCGGAGGCCGCCGATGGCGACGAGCCCATTGCGGAGTTCGCGCGCAAGATCCGCAAAAAAGGCACGCTGAGCGGCGAGCGGTTGATCGCGGCGGATAAGCAAAGCCGTACGAATGTGCTGCTCGCCTATGCCAACGAGCGCGCGCTGGCCGCGTTCGGCGAGCCGCCGCGCTTCGATCGACGCCACGCGGCGGCCGCGATTCTCGCGGCGCAGGGCATTGATGCGGACGCACTGGCCGACGAACGCGAATACGTGTTGGCGAGCGACAACCCGAATGTGTCGACGCGCAAATTCGGCTCGATCGTCGACGAATTCCTCGATCGGGCGGACTGGACCGGGTTGGTGGGCTCTCGCATGTGGCTTTCGCCGGACCAGCAGATCGTGCCGCGGGAGGCGCTCGAGCAGGCGGAGCGGCGCTTCAACACCGCGCTGCTCCACGACCCATGGGTGGTGACGCGTGCCAAGGAGATGCTGCGCGCGAAGGGGCTCGTACCCAACGCGCAGGCGGTCACGGCGCAGGTTGCCGCGATCGCGGCCGATTTCGTGACGGAGACCGAGACGCACCGTCGTGCGGTGAGAGGCTTCGAAACCTGGATCGGCACGGTGCCCGTAGCCGGACCGCTTTATAACATCGAAGAGGGCGTGCGCCACCACGATGCCGCGCGCGCGGCGCTCGGATTTCTTTTTTTGGGCGTCGATCTTTTCGATCTGTCGATGAGTGGAGGGGGCGGGCGAAGCGGGGTGGCCGCCGAGCATCCTGTCTCCGTGAGGTTCCGTCACGCCACGGCGCGCGTCGATGGCGCGAGCGTCGATATCGCCACGCATCCGCTCGTCGTCGACGCACTCACGCGCACCACCCCGATCGCGCTGCGCGACGCCAGCGTGCCCGCCGCGGCCAAGCCTGTCGCACGGCGCGTTCGGAGCGGGGAAAAGCAAGTCCGTTGGCGAGACTACGACGTCGTGCACCTCGCGGACGAAGACCGGATCATCCCCGTTTCGAACCGCAATGGCGCTTTCTACGAGGTCGACTGGCGCACCGGGCAGCGCGCGCGCGGCGCAGCGCCCATCGAGCGCGATCCGGCAACAGGCCGCTTTTATACGGAGCGCCGCGCCGCGCGACCCACGGGCGCATCCGATGTCGAAGCGCGGATGACTGTGGAGCAGGTCAAGGCGATCCTGCTGCGTGCGCGCGATGCGAGCGTGCTCGACTTCGAGGCGTTCTTCGACGAGAGCTTCTCGCTCGGCACCGCGAGCGCGCGCTCATCGACGTTCGACGCGAAGGCGTTCTACAGCGAGATCTATCGCACGAGCGCCACGTTTCGTCGGCTGGCCAACCGCTTTTCCGAGATGGACAGTCGCCTGCGCAACGGTACGCGAGGCGCATGGAAGAAATGGGACATGGTGATCGGCGACGCGGGCCCGCTCGGCTCGCCGACCAAGGCCTTTACCGACTTCGACTACAAGCGGATCTATATCCCGGCCGATAGCGACATCGAGGCGATGCCATACGTCACGGCCTCTGGCACCGCGAACGTTGCGCGCGAGCAACTGTATCTGCAGGAGATGATTCATGCGCTGACGGGCGCACGCGATCCGGTGCGAAGCATCGACATGATGAACCGCGGCGCCGCCGTCTATTTCACCGACAAGATTCTGAGCGAGGCCGGCCACAGTTTTGCGGAACGGGTGATGTTCCGGCGACAGGACCCGGTGCACGATCCGGCCTCGCACGATACGATCGACCGCCATCGTCAGGTTGCCACCGCGTATGCACAGGCCGAGAACCGCGCGCTCGATCCGATCGTCGATGCGGGCGCGGGATTAGCGGGTGACGGCGTGGTCGAAGGCACGGAAATCGCTTCGCGTCAGACCGTACGAGACGCCAAGGAAATCGTTGATGCTGTGGCGGACGAGGACGACGACGTATTTCTTTCCTGGGACCTTTACGAAGCGAAATTCAAAAAGAACTTTGGATTTTTCGTGGGCGATGGACGGCCGACGGAGGTTGCGGCGGCCGATGCAAAATTGCTGTCGGACTTTTTCAGCAGGCTTTATCGCAGAAGCGCTATTTTTCGGCGCTTGTTCGACGATATGCCGACGCTCGGCCGTGTGGGCGATCAGCCGCCCTGGAAATTCATGCTCGATCAGACGCCGCCAGCCAGTGCCGGTGCCCATGCCGCGCCGGGCGCCGGGGGCGGCGGCGAGCGCAAGATCTATCTGATGCAGGAGAACGTGCGCTACCTGAGCGAGAAGGGGCTGGCCGAACTCGAGATCGAGCGCCGGCTGGCGTGGGACATGGTGCAGGCGATGACGTCGTTCGAGCCGCCGACGGGCGAAGCGGCCCTCACGAACCGCGGGGGCGCCGTCTATCTGACCAACCTCATCCTCGAGGATGCGGGCTTCCATTATCCGCGGCAACTCGTGGCGGCACTCGTGAGCGCTGACGATGCGGCAGGCGAGGCGGGCCTTCTCGCTCGGCTGACGGCGGCCTCGCGTAGCGCGGCCGCCGAAGACGGCTATCTCGTTCGGGCGTGAGCGGCATAATGGATTCGATCGATGTCGCGCGCGAGCGCGCGCTCGCGTGGCTGCAGCGGATCGGCCGGCACGGCGACGCGGTCGCCGCAATTCTCGTTGCGCTCATCGTCGCGATGATCGTCTTGCCGTTGCCCACCTTCGTTATCGACGGCGCGATCGCCGTCAATATCTGCATGGCGCTGCTGCTCGTCACGCTGGCGCTTTACCTGCCGAGCGCATCGGCGTTCTCCAGCTTCCCCGTGGTGCTGCTTTTCGCGACGCTGTTTCGGCTCGGCATCGAGATCAGTACGAGCCGTTCGATTCTGATGCGCGCCGACGCCGGTGCGATCGTCGAGACGTTCGGGCGCTTCGTTGCAGGCGAGAACGTGATTGTCGGCTCGATTGTCTTCATCATCATCGCGATCGTGCAATTCATCGTCGTGACCAAGGGTGCGGAGCGGGTGGCGGAGGTGGGGGCGCGCTTTTCGCTCGATTCGATGCCGGGCCGGCAGATGGCCATCGACGCCGATCTGCGGGCCGGGCTCGCGCGTCCCGAAAGCGTGCCTCAACTGCGTGCGGAGCTCGCGCGCGAGAGCCGCATGCACGGCGCGATGGATGGAGCGATGAAGTTCGTCAAGGGCGACGCGATCGCTGGCCTGCTGATCGTGATGGTCAACCTCGCGGCGGGCGTGGCGCTCGGGGTCGCGCAGCATGACATGCCGTGGGCGGACGCCTTGCAGCATTACGCCGTGCTGACGATCGGCAACGGGCTCGTCGCGCAGATCCCTGCGTTGCTGATTGCGCTGGCGGCGGCTACCCTGATCACGCGCAGCGATGGGCAGGGACCGGCGCGAGCGGACACGGTCGGGCGGCGCATCGTTGCGGAGGCGCTCGCGGCACCGCAGGCCTGGATCGCCGCCGGCTGCGTGGCCGCACTTTTTGGCACGGTGCCCGGCATGCCGTGGTATGCCTTCGCTGCGCTAGCCGTGCCGATGGTGGCGCTCGGCGGTGCGCGGTTGCGCCGCGAGCGGCCGCCGCGCGTGGCCGATGCGCCGGCGCGCGCCACCGCGGCGGCTGTTCCCGACGATCGCGAGCTTCGCCAGATCGTGCCGATCCGGCCGATCGTCGTGGCCGTCTCGCCCGCTACCGAGCAAGGCCCTCGTTTCGACGATCTGGCGCGAGCGGCGCGGCGCGCCCGCAACGAGATCGTCATGCGTTATGGTCTGACCGTGCCGGGCGTCGAACTGGAAGGCGACGGACTGCTCGAGGGCGATGCCTACCGGATCGCAATCGACGAGGTCGTCGTGGCGACGGGGCGGTTTCATTGGGACTGCGTTTGCGTCGAAGCGGCAGTGCTTGCGGACCGCCCCGCGGTGCAGACCTGGCCGCAAGGTTATCCGCTTGTCGAAGGAGCGTCATGGATCGAGCGTGCGCAATGGACTGGCGGCGAGGCTGGTATGAACGCCGGAATCGAGCCGTTGGCGTACTTCTCGCGCCTCTTTGCGCAATTGCTGCATCGGCACGCCGCGAGGTTCGTCGGTGTGCATGAAGCGCAGTTGCTCTATGGCTGGCTGCAACGCGAAATGCCCGCGGCGGCAAAGGAGCTGGCGCAAGCCGTATCTTTGCCGCGCTTCGCCGAGGTGCTCAGAATGCTCGTTGCGGAACGCGTCTCGTTGCGCAACGTCAAGCAGATCGTCGAAGCGCTGATCGCGTGGGCGCCGCAGGAGAAGGATACGGCGGTCGTCGTCGAGCACGTGCGGCTCGCTTTGCAGGCTCAGATCTGCCAGGAGTTTTCCCATGACGGCATACTCCATGCGTTCGTGCTCGAGCGCGAAGTCGAGGCGAAGATGCGTGCGTCGCTGCAGCAGACCGCACGCGGATGCCGGCTGGCCCTCGACCACGAGACGGCGGCTGCCATTCTCGATCAGTTGCGCTGTCTCGTTAATCGGCACGTGGCCGGCGCGATTTGGCCCGTGATCCTGACCACGCAGGATCTGCGCGGCCCCCTGAGAGCTTGGGTGCAAAACGAGCTCTTCGACCTTTATGTCCTCTCATATGCCGAGTTGACGCCCACGCAGCGCGTTCGGTCGCTCGGCACGGTTGCACTCGAGGGTGGGTAAGCCTGGCCGCCACGCCGCAACGAATGCCACGGGACGGCGGCGGGTCATGCGTGGAAGAACGCGTCGTCGATCTCCATCGGGGCAGACGGCGCGGACCCGAGCGCTTGTATTTCCTCGATCAGGCGGTAGACGATGGCCACGGCGCCATAGCAATCGGCGGGAATCGCCTCGCCGGTTTGCTCCTGCTCGAAAAGGCGCCGGGCCAGGGCACGGAAACGAAAGACGGGTATGCCGAGCGTTTGTGCTTCGCGGGTCATCCGTTCGGCGCTGGCATCGGCCCCGCGAGCGGCCACGATCGGCGCGGCGCGCTCGCTGCCATCGTAGTAGAGCATGACGGCCAGATGTTCGGGATTGGTGACGATGGCGCAATGCTCTGGCCGAGCCAAAGCGGGCGGCAGCGCCATCGTCTCGGCCCGCACCGCGTGCTGGCGGGCGCGCACGATCGGGTCGCCGGTCGTATGCTTGAGTTCGTCGCGCAGGTCGCGATGAGACATGCGCAGCGTGCGCCGATGCTGTTGCCGAGCCAGCAGCGCGCTCAGTACCGCTGGCACGAGCAAGGCGGCAAGCAGTGTTCTGAGCAGAGCGTGCAGACTTTCCAGGACGCTTCCCGCGCTCGATTCGAATACATGCCAACGGGCCAATGCAACGATGAGGGGCAAGCGCTCGACAAAAGTGGCCAGCCCCGCGAGCGCCACGATCACGGCGGCGGCGAGTGCGACGCATACCGTCGTCATATTGCGGGCCGAGAAGATCTGCTTGAATCGTTTGCGCGGGTCGAGACGGTTCATCGAGGGCGTGAGCGATCGATACGCGAACGGGAGGCCGCCCGAGATCCAGGTGCCGGCGAGCACGCCGAGACAGGCGACTGCGCCCAAGGCGGCGAACGCCCCGGCCAATGACCGAACCGCTGCGGCGGCAAGCCGCCACACCGTCTCGAGCGTGAAGGGGCGAGCGATATCGTCGATAGTGGCCGCAAGCAGCTTCAGCCACGCATCGCAAGCGACGTCGGCCCCCGCGAAGCCGACCTCGATGCAGGCGGCCATGACGATCCAGGCGACGAGCAGTTCGCTGCGCGGCACGTCGCCTTTGCTGCGCGCGTCGCGCAGGCGCTTTTCCGTGGGAGGGAGCCGTTTGTCGCTCATTCATTCCCCACGCTTTTCGATGTCAAAGAGATCCGCGGCGCGCACGAGGTGTTCGCCGACGAGATCGTCGACAGCTTGCAGGAAATCAGGAAGCATAAGCGCGGCGGTGACGAGCAGGGCGACGCTTTTGAACGGCGAGGCGGCAACGTAAGTCGGAAGGCGCGCGCTCGCGCGCGACAGCACGGCAAAGCAGGTCTCGACTAGCAGCAGCGCAAGAAGAGCGGGCAACGCCAGGATGAGCGCATAGCGTGCCAGCAGGGCAGCGAGTTCTCCGGCGAGCGCGCTTGTGTCATGCGGCATGGGCGGTAGCCAGATCGTCGGCGGCCAATGCATGAAACTGGCATAGACGATTGCGAGCACTGCGTGAAACGCGCCGGAGCGGAGCAGATAGACACAGGCAGCCTGCTGCAGCAAGGCGCCGAAAATCGACGCTTCGGCGAAGGCGGCGGGATCGAGCGCTTGTGGATTGGCGCCGCGCTGGTAGTCGAGCCATGCGCCGGCTGCCTCGACGGCCCACAAGGGGATGCCCAGCGCGACCGCGAGCACCAGGCCGATGCCGAGTTCCTTGGCAACGAGGCCCACGGCCTGCGCCAGCGGCGGCACGATGCCAGAGGACGGCAGCGCGGCAGCTACCGGCAACGCGAGCGAGAGCGAGAGGGCGGCGCGCAGCAAGGGGGACAGCGAGCGCGGCGTGAAAAGTGGAACGACGATCAGGGTGGGGAGCCAACGCGCCGCGCACAGCGCGAGCGAGAAGACGAACGGAAGCGCCGATGGCGGGAGCACGCCGGCCGCGCTCATGACGCAAGCAGCGCCGTGCGCGCGAACACGTTGTCGACGAGACGAAGCAGCTCCGCCGCGATCGGGCGAGCGCAGACAGCGAGTGCGACACCTACGACAACGAGCTTGACGACGAACGGCAGTGACGGGTCCTGAATCTGGAATGCCGAGAGCAACACCGAAAATGCGACGCCGGCACAGGCGCCGACGAGAGCCAGCAGCAGCGACATCTTGAACGCGAAGAAGAGCGCCTGCTGAAAGAGGGCGAGCGAAGCGGGCATCGTTTCATGCATGATACGAAAGCACGAGGGCTTGCAACAGTCTGCCCCATCCGTCCGCAGCGACGAACAGCAACAGCTTGAGCGGCAGCGAGATCATCATCGGCGGCACCATTTGCATACCCATGGTCAACAGCACGTTGGAGACGAGCAGATCGATGACGATGAACGGGATGAACAGCAGCAGGCCGATCTCGAATGCCGCTTGCAGTTCGGATACGACGAACGACGGAACGACGACGCTCCAGTCGTTCTCGCTCGTTTGCGTGGGCGCGTGCGAGGGTGCGTTGCGCCGCACGAGATCGGCGAACCGCTCGCGCTCGTCGACGCGGCTTTGACGCAACATGAATTGCCGCAGCGGCTCCGCCACGGCGAGCGCCCGTTCGATCTGCTCCTCTCCCGATGGTGCCGTCGCGCGGGCGAATGCGGGTGCCGAGCGCCGGGCCTCGTCGACGCAGGCATTGAACGTGGGCGCCATGACGAGCATCGTCGCCGCGAGGGCGATCGCATTGAGCGCCAGGGTGGAAGGTGCCTGCTGCACGCCGAGGGCGTTGCGCAGCAGCACCAGGACGACGGAGATCTTCAGATAGGAGGTCGTGACGATGGCGGCGAGCGGCAACAGCGAAAGCAGCGCCAGCAGCGCGAGGAGGCCTGGCGGACTGTGTTCGAGCATCATGCGGGGACCGCACGTTGGTCGCGGTCCGGCCATTGCGTGATTTCGACGGCGAGCCGGCCGTCGAAATCGACCAGCTCGCCATAGCCGAGCGGCACGCCGTTCGCCTCGATGCGCACGCTGGGCGGCAACCCATTGTCCAGCCGCAACAGTGTGCCGGGGCCGATGGAGGCGACTTCGCCGAGCGGCAAAGTCAATGTGCCGAGCGAGAACGCGAGATGGACGGGCAGGTCGCCGGACGTGACGGCGGATGCTTCGGCGCGGTGGTCGGAAAGAGGGGGCGAAGCGTCGTCGGACATGTGTTGAACCTCGAAGCAATGGTGGTCGTCGCGCCAGCTCACCAGGAGCCGACGGCCGAAAAGCGTGATGCGGCCTCTGCCGGCCGTGTCGAAGCGCGGGTCCGGCGCGATGACGATGGCGCCGCGATGCAGGGCGCGATATTGCGCGACGGGCAGCGCGATCGTGGCTGCAAGCACGCGACAGCCACTGGGCAGCCGGCCGAGCCACGGTGGCGTGCCCGCGGTTTCGGGCTGCCATGGTCCGTCGTCGACCATGGCCAGAAAAGTCTGCGGGTCCGCCGCGAGCCGCATCGCCACACGAATGCCGCGCACGCTGCCCGTGAGGCTTGCGGTAAGCCATTCGTCGGAGGGGGCGCAAGGCGGCTCGCGATGCGCGACGGGGCCGCCGAGTGCCTCGTGAATACCGGCGGGCAATGCGCCCAATGCATGATGTACGAATGCTTCGCGCGCCGCGGCGCTCGTGGCCCGAGCGACATCGATGCCCGTGAAAGCGATCAGAAACGGCACCGGGTCGAGCCATACGAGCGCCCCGAAGCGCGTCGTGACCGCGAGCGCATCGGCAACCGGCGGCAGTGGGTGGCCGATGAAGTGGCCGATGAAGTGGTCGGTGCGGTGGCCGGTGCGGTGGCCTATGAGCGAAAGCCGTAGGGCGAGCGTGGTGTCGGCACGATCGTCATCGCGGTCCGGGGCGCCGTCGTGGAGCGGGCACGTGCATGTGTACCGATGCCGTAGCCGGCTCGAGGCCAACGCGGCCGCATCGACGCGTCGTGGCATGAACGGGCCGGCTTTGCCCGCCGCTACGCGAACTGCGCTCACCATGGCACGACCGACAATCTGACGGGGTGCTTCGCCCGCTCGCGCATGCGCGCTTCGAGCGCTTCGCGATTGCGCTCGGCCCAGGCCTGAGCGCGAATCGTCTCGACGCGCAGCGTCAGCGCGAGGATTTCCTCCGTGACGACGGCATGCAGCTCGAAGCGTCCGAGCGCCGGTAGCCTCACGGCTGCGATGATCGAGACGGCGGAGCCGATCTTGCCGGGCGCGGCTCCGACGGCTCCGGCCAGACGTTGTGCCAGGGGGCATGTCGCCAATAGCGCCTGAGGCGCCTCCGAGCCTGTCCCCCATGGGTGGGATGCGCCGCTCGTATGCGGCGCCAACGACGCCCGCGGGCCCGACACCTGCGCGACGATGGGTGGGGCGGTGCCGTCAATTCGCATTGTCGTCGAGCCTCCCGCGCAGAAGATCGTCGACGAGCCGATACTTTTCGCGTTTGCGTGCCAGCGCGGCATAGCTGCGACGTGCCTGCGCCGACAAGGTGTGTGCATCGTCATACCGGGTTTGTGCCAGCGTAAGCGCGAGCCGCAATGCGTCGAGCCGGCGCGAGCATGCCGACGCCTGGTCGCGGAGTCGATCGAAGTCGGCTCCGCGCAACGTGTGCCCGTTGCCGAGCGTCGAGCGCCTCGCGGCTGCGGCGCCAGCCGCCTCGCGCTCGGCTGCGGCGAGAGCGAGCCGCGCATGCGCGAGCGCGGCGGCGGCCTCACTGACGCCGCGTGCAGCCCGCGCGAGCATCGTGCGTCCCGGTGCGAGCCGGGCGGCGCATCGGACCTCCAGCGCTCGCCATGCTTTGCGCTCAGCCGTGTACGGTTGCATTCAGTTGCTCCATCGTTTGTAGCCATGACGACGCGACACGCAGGTCTTGCCGCAGGAAAGCGGCGATTCGCGCGTGCCGCGCGACTGCCTCGTCGTTGTCGGCATCAAAGCCGGTTTGGAATTCGCCCAGGGCAATCAACAACTCGAGATCGCGGTGACGCGCGAGAAGATCGCGCAACCGTGCCGCTTGCGAGCGGTGCACGTCGTCCACGACGGCGTGCATGGTGCGGCTCAGACTTGCCAGCACGTCGATCGGCGGGAAATGGCCGCGCTCGACGAGAGCCCGCGACAGCACGATGTGCCCGTCGAGGAGCGAGCGCGCTTCCTCGGCGATCGGGTCGCCCGTGTCCGATTCCGTCAGTACCGTATAGATGGCGGTAATCGAACCATCGCGCGTGAGGCCGGCGCGCTCGGTGAGGCGAGGCAGCATGGCATAGACGGAGGGCGGAAACCCAAGGCGACCGGGCGGCTCGCCCGCTGCGAGACCGATCTCCCGCTGAGCCCGAGCTACGCGCGTCAACGAATCGACGAGCAGCAGCACGTGCTGGCCGGCTGCGCGAAACCCCTCGGCGATTGCCGTCGCGGTGAACGGCGCGCGCACGCGTTCGATCGCCGCGGCATCGGCCCCGGTCCATACGACGACCGTACGCGCCAGACGCGACCGATCGAG
Organism: Trinickia caryophylli; assembly: GCF_034424545.1. Taxonomy (NCBI): domain Bacteria; kingdom Pseudomonadati; phylum Pseudomonadota; class Betaproteobacteria; order Burkholderiales; family Burkholderiaceae; genus Trinickia; species Trinickia caryophylli. The sequence continues at coordinate 3,753,614 of NZ_CP139970.1, forward strand.
TTCGCGCTCGAGGAACTCGTTCAACTCCCGTCCCCGTTCCCCGACGAGCGCGAGCACGACCACATCGGCTGCCGTGCCTCGCGCCAGCGCGCCGAGCAAGGTCGTCTTGCCGGCCCCCGGGCCTGCAAGCAACGCGATGCGCTGGCCGCGACCCAGCGTGGCGAGCGCATCGATTGCGCGCACACCCGTCACGAGTTTGTCGGCGATGCGGGGGCGCCCGGTTGGCGGCGGCGGAGCGGCGAGCACGGCTTGCCGGCGGCATTGCGCTGCGGGAGCGTCGACGCGTCGGGGATCGGCCGGATCGAGCGGATCGAGCGGCCGGCCGAGTCCATCGAGGACCTCGCCAAGCAGATGCGCGCCGACGGCGAGCTCGTGCCCGCGGCCCAGCGAGCGAACAGGTGTGCCCGGCGACAGGCCCTGCGTGCAGCCGAGCGGCGCGAGCAGCACATGCGCGCCATCGAAGCCGACGACTTCGGCCAGCGTCGGCCGAGCGTTTCTGTGGGGATGTCCGATTTCGCAGAGGTGGCCGATCGTGCAATCGGCGAGCCGCGCGCCGATCAGCGTCGCGCTGACGCGTTCGACGTGGCCGTATGCCTCGGCCAGCGCGGGGGCGGCGAGGCGTGCACGAGCGGCGTTCGTCCACGCCGCGAGGCGCGCGTCGATCCCGTGCATGCCTTCGAGCGAAGGCGGTGGCGACGAGGGCGTCACCATGCGAGCTCTGCCGAATAAGGACCGGAAAATACAACGCGGCGCGGCTCGATACGCTCGAGCGTGAACGGGCCACGGCGGGCGCCTGGCACCAGCACGCGGCCGTCTTCGGTCACGACGAAGCCCGATGCGCCGCTTTGCACGCTGACGACCGCAAAGGGCGGTTTGCCCGGTTCGACGCGAGCCGGATGGACGATGGCCCTGACCGTGCGCAATGGCGCGGCGTCGAGCGGCGCAGGCGCGCCCGGCGTGAATGCCTGCGCCTCCCGCAGCGCAAGGCGGGCATGATCGAGCGCGAACACGCATGCGGCGCCGAGCGCGAACGCGGCCGTGAGGCGTGCGCCGGAGCGCAGCCGCCGCGAGGATCGGGGAAAGCCAGCCGCCATGGTCGCTTCGTCCCATGGCGCGCCCTCGTTGGCGAAAACGGCACCGACCGGGCCGAGAGCGACGCGCAAGCCGGCCGCGACCTCGCATGGTGCGTCCGCGCCGCGCATGACCCAGCGGCCGGCCGTCTCGCGTGTGAAGGTGGCCGCGCAGGCCGGCATACCGGGATCGTCCAGCACGACATCGTTGTTTTCATCGCTGCCGACGCGCACGGCATCGCCGTCGAGCGGAAAAGCCGTGCCACGGTGCAGCCCTGTCGTGATGCGCAGTTCCAGCATGGGTTGTAGGCTCGGGTAATAACGATCAGATGCGCTTGGCGTGGATGAAGATCGCGCGCTGCTGAGCCCGCGCCGTTGCGACGGGGTAACTTGCGACGAGCTGCGGGGCGTCGCCGCCTTGCAGCGCGATACCCGTTTGCAGGGAGAGCCGGCTCGTATTTGCCCATTCCCGGCCCGGCAGGCCCGTAGGCTGGGTCGCGATGAGTGCGACGTCGACTGCGATCGCGGGTTGGTCCTTCGCTTGCGCGGGCAGCAGGCGGGCGACGAGATCGAGCGAGTCGCCCCGCTGGGCGGTTCGCCCGTTGGACTCCGCAGGCGTTGCGGCGGCGGAAACGTTCGGCGCCTCGGAGCCGATCTCGAGTAGCAGGTGGCGATTGGCGAAGCCGACCACGCGCTGGCGATTGAGCAGTCGCGCGCGCTGTTCGCCGACGGCCCGGCTCCATTGGCGATAGAGCGCGGGCGCGCCGGGCGTGGCTGTTTCGCCCGCGCCGGCAGCCGCGTCGGACGTTGCTGCATGGAGTGCCGGGTCGTCCGATTCGAAGACGACGATCTCGATCGAGATCATCGGCGATGGCCGATCGAGCGCATCGACGATTTCCTGGATGCGTGGGAGCAGGCCCGATTCGGCCCAGACCAGCACACTGTTGGATGCTTCGTCGGCGACGACGACGGGGTCGCTTCGCCGCGGTGCGTCGGCGAGCCAGGTGGCGGCGGACCGGCTCTCGGGCAGCGGGGGAAGTTCATAGGTGGCTTGCGCGCCACCGAGCCAGCCCCCGAACGCCGAGTCGGCCGGCGCGCCGGTGTCGACGGTCATCTGCGCGGGCGTGTGCGCGGGCGTGTGCGAAGGCAACTGAAAGCGCGGCACGTCGGTGCGCGGCTGCGTGCCGATCAGTTGCCGCAAGATCGACGCCACACCGGGACGGGCATCGCGCTGCTGCCCGCCGGGTGCGCCATCGGCCGCATGCGCGTACCGGAGCGCAAATACCCTCGCTTCGATTTGTGGCGCATCGATGCGCGGCTGCGCGCGCGGCGCGAGAAAGCGCCGTACGGCGGCAACATACTCGCGCGGGCCCGAGACGAGCACGGCGTCCTGGCCCGGGAGCACGCCCCAGCCGAAGCGGGCATCGTAGAGCCCGACCGCGGCGAGTGCCGCTTGCGCCGAGCGCGCATCGGCTCCGCCCAGCGCGACGCGCGTGGTCGTTGCGTCCGAGCGATCCGTCACGTGGAGCACCCGGTCGGTCACGAACCACTCGAAACCATATGCGGCTGCGAGCCGCTCGAGAAACTCGCGCCCCGACTCGCCGCGCAGCCAGCCGTCGATCGTCGCACGGCGCCAACGTTGCGAAGCGTGGGTGCTCGCGCGCGCATCGATGCGCAGGCGCAAGCCATGATCGGCCGCGAACCGTTCGAGAACATCGATGGGCGAGCGTCCGGCCGCCTGATAGGAGTAGGCCCCGCCAAGTGCGGTTTCGCCGGGTATGGCGCCGTCGGCCGTCGGCGAAGCCGCCAGGGCGCACGCCGCCAAGGAGCTCAATGCAAGCGCCGCGGCGATGCGTGGGCGGGCGCCGGAATGCTTGAAACGGCTCATTCAGCGCACTTCGTTGAGCGCGCTGCGCACGAGCGCGAACTTCATCTGGATGTCCGTGGTCGCGCTCCAGTTGGCGAGCGAGACGCTGCGCAACGCGGCGAGATAGCGATGCCAGTCGCGCGGATCGGCAGCGGACATCGTGTCGCGGATGTGATCGGCGCGCGCGATTGCCTGCGAGAGCTGGAGTTCGGGAATGCTCGGAGTCATGGGCTTCATGGTGGGAGAAAAAACTGCTGCGTAGGGTTTGCGGTTGCCTTGGGCGGTGCGCCGTGCTGGCTGCATTACGAAAAATGCTTGTCCAGCTTCGCGCGCAGCCGCGAGAGGCGCGAGCGCACGGTGCCGACAGGTATGCCGAGCGTGCGCGCCGCCTGCACGTAGCTTTGTCGGTCGATGAAAAGCAGCTCCAGCATGTGCTGCTGTTGCGGCGACAACGACTCGGCGAACTCGAGAAACCGCGCAAAGCGCTGCTTCACGCAGATGCGACGCTCGGGCGCGAGCAAGTCGACGAGTTCTTCTTCGTGATCTTCGATGGGCTCGACGACGAACCTGTAATCGCTCGTCCGGCTCACGTGATTGCGTACGACGTTGAGCGCGATGGCCGTGAGCCACGTCTTGGGCTTTGCGTGGCCGCGATAGGAAGCGCGGCTTTCCCACGCGCCGAGGTAGGTGGCCTGCAGGATGTCCTCCGCGTCTTCCGCGCTGCGTACGCGACGCATGATGAATCGATAGATCGACCGGCCGTGCGAGCGGTACCAGTCGTCGAACTGGATCGATACGTCGGTGCCGCCGCCGTGCAAGGGGCGCTCGGAGAGCCTCGAAATCATTGTTCGAATCGTAGTGGGCTGTGATGCGCGGAATCATTGCGCTCGCCGACCCGCTATGCGGATTGGCAACCGCGAAATCGGACGAAATTACGCAGGCGTATCGGTAAGCCGACGGTTGGGCATGCGCCGCGCGGTCACTTTCGCCCGTGCCGGCGGAACCGGTTGCGCGCGGACCGTTACTAAGTGGCCAGCTTGCCGGGGCCGCCGAGCGACGCCGGTATGCGCGACACGACACGACACAATCGATCACATGCAAAGGAGGATCGTCATGACCATAGGCGCGTTGCTGCCCGCGCTCCACATGCTGGGGACGCTCGCCGCGTTCACTTCGTCGGCGGCCTCGACCGTCTCCCGTCAGCCGGATGCATCCGCGCCGTCCGGTGGCGGGCCAGGTCTGGGGCACGTGGGGGACGTGTTGCGCCGGCAGGAGGCGGCGCAGATGCAGACGATCGAGCTGCAGACGCAGGCGAGCATCCGCAAGCTCTACGCCGACACGGCGAACAGCATCGCGAGCGGGCATCTGGATTCGGGCACCAAGCTGCAAAACGCCCTTTACAAGGCGGCGCAAGGGATTCACTTCTGAGCGCGGCAACGGCAACCCCAGGCTGGCGCGTGTCGGCGCGCCGGCCGTCACCGGATGGATCGATGAATCGATTGAACGAGCCGCTCGCCGCGCAGATGGCGTTGCAGGCGCGCATGATGGATGCGACCGCGACTGCGGCCGCCGCGTTCGCCCACGAGAAGCGGCGCGTCGATGCCCAACTCGCCGGCGTCGCGGCGTCCGTGAACATGGAGACGCAGCTGGTGAATTCGCTTCGCCAGCTCGCGGCGCAACTGAAACCTTGATGACGAGCGGGGAGCGACGAGCGTGGATGAATTGAAAGTGGGAGGGGCGCAGAGCGTCGACGGGGCGTTGCGCGCGAGCCGGGCAGGGGGCGGCGCGTTTGCCGATGCAATGGCAGTGGCGGTTGCGCCGCCGATGGGCTTCGGTCCCGGCGCCGTGCCGGGGTCGCCCGTGCACACCGGCACGAGCCGCTCGCCGACGCTGCGCGCGCTGGCGCAACATCTCGACGACATCGAGCGTCGCCGGGTCGAAGCCGATACGCTGCGCAGCCGCGCCGTGGGCGCGCAGGCGGCTGGCGAGGGCGGGCATGTCGTTGCCGCCCTCATGTATCGCCAGGCACGTGCGCTCGCCGCCCACAACCTCGACATCATGTGGAGCGCGCGCGTCGTCGGGGCAAGCGCGGGAGCGCTCAAGCAATTGCTGAACGCGGCTTGAGGCGCGGGCCATGCATTGGCGCACCCGATGGTGGCGCGGCCTCGCCGTGGTTTCGATGGTCGCGTTGAGCGCCTGCTCGCCGCGTATCGAGTTCTATCAAACAACCGATCTGCGTTCCGCCAACGAAGTTGAGGCGCTGCTGCGGGAGCGTGCGATCGCGGTCGAGCGGCGGCCGGTCAAGGGCGGCGTTGCGCTATCGGTCAGCGAGGGCGACTTCCCCGAGGCCGTCGCGGTGTTGCGCGATGCCGGGCTGCCGCGCGAGGCACCGGCTCGGCTCGCCGACGTCTTTGGCAAGAAGGGAATGATGCCGACGCCGCTCGAGGAAAAAGCCCGTTATGTCCGCGCGCTCGAGCAGGCGATCGAAAGCGCGGTGCTCGACATCGACGGCGTGGTCGCGGCGCGGGCGCGCATCGTGCCGCTCGACCGGCACAGGCCCGGCGCGCCGGTGGTATCCCCTTCGGCGTCGCTACTGATCAGGCACCGGGCGGACGTCGAGCTTTCGGGGCTCGTTCCGGGCATCGTGCAACTCGTCAAGAACGGCGTTCCCGGGCTCGCGGACGAAGATGACCGGCGGGTGGCCGTCATGCTGGTTGCCGAGCCCGGGCGGGCCGCACCCGCGATGCGCCTGCCCGGGGCCGGCGCAAGCCGGGCGTCTTCCTCCCTTGCGTGGCCGTTGCTTGCCGTGCTTGCGGCGGCCGGCACGTTCGCGCTGGGATGGCTTGTGCGCGGCGTCTCGTGCGGCAAGTCGTGGCGCGCGCGTCGCGCTCGATCGTCGGGGCTGGGCAATGAGCAATGAACGCGGGCGGGATTGCGGGCGGTGGCTGCGCTTTTGGTTCGAGCCCTGGGCATGGGCCGACGAAGCCTGGCGCATCCGGTACGGCGTACCCGCGCCCGTAGCGGGCCGCGAAACGAGCCGCGAAATGGGCCGCGAAGCAGGCCACGAAGCAGGCCGCGAAATGGGCCGCGAACGCGCGAGGCTTCATTTCAGCGGCTGGATCGATGTTTTCGCACTCGAGAAAGAGTGGTCGTTGCCCGCGGATGCGCGCTGGCTTGCGTTGCTCGAAATGTCGCCTCAACGACTGCGCGACGCCTCGTCGCTGCTGGGCTGGCTGGCGCTGCTGCACACGCCGGGCGGCGGGCATCGCGCGCACGCCGCGGCGCGCGATCCGGTTGCGCGCCGCGCGTTGCGCTACAGAACGGTCAACTGCATGCGCGTGGTCGGCGATGCGCGGGCAACAGACGGCTGGCCGGGGCAAGCTCACGGCCTGCGGATACTGCGGATGATGGCGGAGCAGGACTGGCCCGACGTTGCCAGCCGTCTCGCGATGATGCTCGAGCCGGGCACCGAGGCAGGCGAGTCGGCGCTGCGCGTCGAGACGCTCGTGGTTCCGCGGTGCCTTGCGCTGGTGCTCGCGGCGGCTCGCTGGCTCGGTGCCCGCCAGGAGGGCAGGGCCTCATGAGCTTCGTTGCACGTCGCGTCGTGACACCCTATGCCAATGAGCCCGCCATCGTAAAGCTCGTTTGGGGCGCCGAGGAGATTGGCCGGTGGGAGGATACTGCCGCCTATCTTGGCGTTGTCCGGCGCCGCGCGCACGCAATCCTCGGCCGTGCGCGGGAGCGGGCCCGCGCCGAGCGGGAGCGAGCGGCCGCTTGCGAGGCCGCCCGCCGTCGCGAGGCGGATGCCGCGTTGCTCACGCGCGCGGCAGAACTGGATGCCTCCTATCAGCGGGAACGCAGATCCTTGCACGCGCGCTTCGAGGCGGTGCTCGATGAGGCGCTTGCAGCGGCGCTGCACAAAATAGCCGTCTCGATGCCGGCCGAGCAGCGCGTACGCATCGTGGCCGACGCACTGCGTGCGCAGGTGGGCGATCGCCACGCGGCCACCTTGTATCTGAGCACAGCGGATCTGGCGGCCAACGAGGCGAGCCGGCACGCGTGGCCGTGGCCCGTCGAAGCGGACGCTACGCTGCGGCCCGGGGAGTGCAGGCTGCGTGCCGGCGAAGCGGACTGGGTGTTGAGCATCGATGCATTCGTCGACACCATGTGCGGCCGGCGATGAACCAGGCGTGGCGGGCAGGGTGGGGCAGCGCGATTTTTCTCAAAGTCTGGTTAATTATTCGTTTAATGGGTTTTCAACGATTCGAATTTATATAAAAACCGCCTGCCTATTCCGAGAATTTTCGTATTATCGAATGGCGTTGTGGAATTTAGCATCGCGAATTCTGCCGAATCTGGTGCGGGGCCAGCATCGGTAGTGGCGTTGGCGGCCGCCGAGTCGGTAGCCTCGTGCCATCGATGGTCCATCAAGTCGTATCCGAGAATATTATGAACCAGGTGTTGCGCATTATCGTGGCGGATGACCACGCTATCGTTCGTCACGGCATCCGGCTTGCGGCCGAAGCTAGCCGTGTTGCGCAGGTGGTCGCCGAAGCCGCGAACTCCGACGAGCTCATTGCCGCGGTACAGGCCCAATCCTTCGACGCCATCGTGACCGACTACGCGATGCCGGGCGAACGAACGCAGGACGGTATCGCGCTTATCGACCGTTTGATGCGAATGCGGCCGAACGTGCCGATCGTCGTCGTCACGGCCATGCGAAACGTTGCCATTCTGAACAAGCTCATCTCCAAGGGGATCAGCGGTATCGTCGAAAAAGCGGGCGGCGTGCACGAGCTGCAGGCAGCATTGCTCGCCGTCGTGCAGGAGCGCCACTATGTGAGCCCCGGCATCCAGTCGTTGCTCGCCAGCGCGAGTATCGTGGGCTCGCGCGTCGGCAAGGACGCCACGCTCACGACCGCGGAACTCGAGGTCGTTCGCTTGTTCGCCCGTGAGGGGCTGACGCCGAATCAGATTTCGCAGCGGCTCAACCGCAGCGTCAAGACCATCAGCCGCCACAAGATGAACGCTCAGCGCAAGCTCGGGCTCGCGACCAACCAGGATCTGCTCGAGTATTGCCGCAAGCACGACATCTCCGCGGTATGAGGGCCGCCGTGTCCGGCCCTGCCGCGCGCGGGCGTCGTGTCCGCGGGTTGATCGCGGCGCTTGCCATGCTGGTCTCGGGCGCTTGCGCACTTTTCTCCGGCTGCACCCGCACGGCGCAAGATGCGGAACCTCCGCACATCGCCTGGAATCTGCGCTTGCCGCTTTCGGCGCAAGACCGTGCCTACCTTCAATCGCTTCCGGTGCTGCGTATCGGCGTCGATCCGCAATGGGCGCCCATGGCATTCGTCAACGCGTCGGGGCAGATCGACGGCATCTCGGGTGACTACCTCGACTTCATCAGCGATAGTCTGGGCGTTCGCTTCCGGATCGTTCCCGCGAGCTCATGGGCGCAAACCGTTCAACTGGCCAATAGCGGCGCGGTCGATTTCGTCGTCGCGGCAACGCGGCTCGACGGGCTCGACGCCGGTTTCGAGTTTTCGGCCCCTTACGTCCGTTACCCGCTTGTCATCGTGACCCGCGAGACCGCGCCGTTCATCGCGGGCGCCGACGATATTTCCGGCTCGGAGATCGCGGTCGTCAAGGATTCCGACGTCTTGCGCATCGGTCTGCTCGGGTTGCAGAACACGCGCAAACTTCTGGTCGGATCGGCCGAGGAAGGGCTCGATGCGGTCGCGAGCGGCAGGGCGTTCGCGTATATCGGCAATCTCGGCGTCGTGGACAAGCTCGTCCGGCAAAAGTACGCTGGCGTCTTGCGCATTGCCGCGCCGGCGGGGCGTACGCAGGAGCTTTCATTCGCGGTCGCGCCGCGCTATGCGCGGCTCGTGCCGCTCCTCGATCGCGTGCTCGCGGCGATTCCGGAGCGCGAGCGAGATCATATTCAGAACAGCTGGCTTTCCACGCGCTTCACGTTTGGCGTGCCCGCCCGCACATTGTGGATCGTGCTGGCGCCGCTTGCGGTCGTGACGATCGTCTTTCTCGGCGTGCTGTTCGTGTACATGATGCGCTTGCGCGTCGAAGTGCGGCAGCGGGGCGAAACCGAACGGCAACTGGCGGAGCTCACGCAAGGCTTGCCCGCCGTCGTGTTTCAGCTGCGGCTCACGGGCGGCGCGCACCGCGGCTTTTCGCTCGTCTTCGTGAACCGGCGTGCTTACGACTGGCTGCCTCCTCGTCAGCAGGGGCATGCGCAGGTGCTCGAAACGTTCGCGGCGTGCCTCGACGCGCCCGCCCGCTTCGGTCTCGAGCGCCGTTTCGTGCGCTCGGCGCGCTCGCTCGAGCGCGTAAGCGCCGAGCGGGCGCTCGCGTTCGCGGACGGCCGCCGTGCGTGGATCCGCCTCGAGGCGGCGCCGCGGCGGCTCGACAGCGGCGACGTGGTCTGGAGCGGCTACATTCACGACATCACCGACGCCAAGCAGACCCAAATGGCGCTTGTGGACGCCAAGCATGACGCGGAGGAGGCTTCGCGTGCGCGCGATACGTTCCTCGCGACGGTCAGCCACGAGATCCGCACGCCGATTGCCGGGCTCGTGAGCATCCTCCAACTGCTCGATCATGGACGGCTCGCGCGTGACGACCAGCATCTGCTCGACATGGCCCGCAACGCGGCCGAGATCCTGCTGCGTATCCTCAACGACATCCTCGACTTCGCCAAGAGCGAGAACGGGGAACTTGCGCTCGAGCGCGAAGCGATGTGCGTGGCCGACATTGTCGAGCGCACCGCCGGCATCGTCGCGCCGGAAATGGAGCACAAGGGCCTGCATTTCATCGTCACTGTCTCGCCCGATCTCGCCGCGAGCCATATCGGCGACGCGCAGCGGCTCGGCCAGGTGCTGCTGAATCTGCTCGGCAACGCATCGAAGTTCACCGACTACGGAACGGTCTCATTGTCGGTGACGGCGATATCGCGCGATGTCGATGAAGAGCGGCTGCTGATTCGCGTTGCCGATACGGGAATCGGCATCGCGAAAGAGGATCAGGCGCGGCTCTTTTCGCCGTTCGCGCAGGCGCGTAATACGGCCGCAGGGCGGTATCGGGGCACGGGCCTCGGGCTTGCCATCTGCAAGCGGCTGATCGAGTCGATGGGCGGCACGATTTCGCTCGAGAGCGAGCCGGGCCACGGCACGACGATCTCGATCGAACTGCCGTTGCCGGTCGACCGTAGCCGGCCGCGCGTCCGGGGGCAGGCGGCTGCGCTGCCGCGGCAGCCCGCCGCCGCAGGGGAGACGGTCAAGCCGCGCATCCTCGTCGTCGAGGACGAGCAGATCAACCGCGAAGTGCTGAGGCGACAGCTCGCGGCAGTCGATATCGACGATTGCGATTGCGCCGCGAATGGCGTGGAGGCGCTCAAGGCGCTCGAGTCGCGCGATTATGCGATGGTCATCACGGACTGTGCGATGCCCGTCATGGACGGCCTTGCCTTGATCGAGCACATCCGTGCCCGCGAACGCGATCTCGGCCGCTCCGGGCGGATCGCCGTCGTTGCGTTGACGGCCAATGCGATGCCGCAGCAGCGGGAGGCATGCCTGGCCGCCGGTGCGGATGAAGTGCTCGTCAAGCCGGTTGACCTCGACCAGTTGCGCGGGCTGCTCGACCGCTATGACGTGGCGACGCCGGCCGCGCACACCCTCGATCCGGCTGGCCTGCCGCCCGAACGGCAAAGCGACTTGTGGGAGCAGCTTCGGCGCACGCTGGCGAGCGAGCTGTCGGTGCTGCTTTCGCTATCGCTCGAGCGCGACGGCGAGCGCGCCCGCGATATCGCGCATCGGATCGTGGGCGCGGCGGCGTGGTTCCAACTCGAGGAGGTGGCTCAGGCGGGCAGGCGGCTCGAACAGGCGCTCGAGCGAGACGAGGCGTCGCCTGCCGACCTGCTCGCGCTGCAGGGTGCCATTGCGCGCGTGGCGACGGCCGGGGTGGCGCCGGCCGCGCGCAGCCTGCCGTGAGCGCACGCGCGTTCAGCGGCTGGCGGTGAACTCGAGCGCGTTCGTCAAGTCGCCCATTGGCGCCTGCCCGTGCGCGACGAGCGCGTCATTGCGGATCTTGAGCCCGGGCAGTTCTTCGAGGCCGAAGCGGTGCGTAATGAAGCGCAGAATCGACGTGGTGTCGTACTGCGTGTGATCGACATAGCCCTTTTTCGCGAACGGCGAGACGATGATGGCGGGGATGCGCGTGCCCGGTCCGAACCGGTCGCCCTTGGGCGGCGCGACATGATCCCAGAAGCCGCCGTTCTCGTCGTAGGTGACGATCACAACCATGTGCCGCCATTGCGGGCTCTTTTGCAGATGCTCGACGACATCGGCAACATGGCGATCGCCCGATTCGACGTCGGTATAGCCGGGGTGCTCGTTCAGATTGCCCTGCGGTTTATAGAATGCGACTTGCGGCAGTTCGCCCTTGTCGATCGCCTCGATGAACTTCGCGCCGTTCACCCCGCCATCGAGCAGGTGCCGCGCGCGGTTGTCCGTGCCCGGAGCCATATCGGCGAAGTAATTGAACGGCTGGTGGTGCGGCTGGAAGTTGGGCGCGGAGCGGTCGGGCCCGTAGATGACGGCCTTGCGGTTCGTCGCTTCGAGTGCCGTATTCCACGCTCCACCGTACCAGGCCCAGGTCACGCCGGCTGCATTGAGCATGTCGCCGATGTGACGTTGCGTTTGTGGCGGCAGCGTCGTCGGCGTGGCCGGATCAGCGAAACGGGGATCGCCGCCAGCCGCCGGCGCGTTGCCGCTCGGCTGGTAGGCCGGCTGCATCGTATTGACCGCGTAGAAATCGGGCGTCAGGTTGCTCGAATTGACGAACTTCGGCGGGCCATCGAGCGCCGAGCGCGGCGAGTTGGCTGCTACTTTCAGCGTGACGCCGTCGGCCTCGACGGCAGAGACCAGGCCGGCCGCCGGGCTTTTGTCTGCGTTCGGATAAACGGGCGTGCAGGCGCAGGCGAGCCATTGATGGTTCAGAAATGAGCCGCCGAATGCGCCCATGAAAAAGTTGTCGGCCAGCGTATAGCGTTGCGCGATATTCCAGAGCGGCAGCGTCGACGTATCGGCCGCGTAGTGGCCCATCGTCAGCGCGCCCGAATCGGCCCAGGCAACGAACCGGTCGTTTCTGCCGCCGTCGATTTGCATCTGATTCTCGTAGAAGCGATGCCAGAGATCGCGCGTCGCAACCCGGCGCGACGTGTTGAATCCTTGCGGGTCGTCGATGGCGAAGGGCGTGTTCGGCAGGTTCGTCGTCATCGCCTGTGTGACGGCCGGCGTCACGCCGCGTTGCGTGAGCCCGTTCCAGACAGGTGGTAACACCGGCAACGGCGTGCCGTCGCGATCGAGCTGCCGCGCGCCTTGCGGCGTGACGCTGCGCACGCCGTTGGCGCCGGGGAAATGACCGTACAGATTATCGAAGCTGCGGTTCTCGGCATAGATGACGACGATGTTCTGCACGGCCGAGAGGTCGGTGCCGCCGTGCACGGGGTTCTGCGTGCATCCGCCCAATGCGATGGCGGTTGCGAGCGCCGAGGGCAGGACAAAGCGTCGTTTCGTCTTGATCGACATTGTATGTTCTCCTGATTGCCGCTTGTGCTCGGTATACTGCGTCGCGCAAATGCGCTGCAGTTTAGCGCCCTTCGATGTCCTTATGCTGACACCAAAAATAGGAGGGGCCGACGTGATCCGCATCGCGAGCAGGGCTGCCAGGGCTGCCGGAGCTACCGCGGCGGCCGGCGGGCTGCGTCGATGGGCGTCCCGTATGCCGATCGTACAGGCCGCGGCCATCGTGGCGTTCGTGACCATGGGTTGTGCGCCGTCGGTTGCGCAGGCGCCGCGAAGCGGGGCCGGCGGCGTGGTTCGCGCCGCAGCCGTGCGCGCCGCCTCCGAGGCCGGCAGCGATGCCGTGCCGATGACGCGTGCCGAGGTTTTCGCGGCCGTTCAGGCAAAAGGCGAGCTCGGCGAAAAGCTCTTTTCCGAGCGGGCGTTATCGGGCTCGGGAAAGCTGGCCTGCGCGTCGTGCCACAGCCCCGCGCATGCGTTCGGCCCGCCCAATGCGCTGGCCGTGCAGCTCGGCGGCAGCGACCTGCGCCGGCCCGGCTATCGCGCGGTGCCATCGCTGATGTACCTGCAGTCGGTGCCCGCGTTCACCGAGCACTTCCACGATTCCGACGACGAAGGCGACGAAAGCGTCGATGCCGGCCCAACCGGCGGTCTCACCTGGGACGGGCGTGTTGACGCGCGCAGTGCGCAGGCGGCCATTCCGCTCACTTCCTCGTTCGAGATGGATAGCACACCTGCGCGTGTTGCCGCGGCTGTGAGGGCGGCGCCCTATGCCGACGCGTTTCGCGCGGCGTTCGGCGCGCGCGTGCTCGATGACGATCAGGCTGCGTTTCGCGCGGTAGGCGAAGCGCTGTCGATCTATGAGGAGCGTCCGTCGCTCTTCGCACCATTCTCCAGCAAGTACGACGCCTATCTCGCTGGCCGGGCGAAGCTGACCGACGCAGAGTTGCGCGGCCTTCGGCTTTTCGAAGACGAGCGCAAGGGCAACTGCGCGAGCTGCCATCCGAGCGCGCCGGCGAAAGACGGCTCGCCGCCGCTTTTCACCGATTTCGGCCTGATTGCGCTTGGGGTGCCGCGCAATCGCGCGCTGCCGGCCAATCGCGATCCGAAATTTTACGACCTCGGCGCGTGCGGACCTTGGCGAACCGATCTCGCGGGCCGCGACGAGTTCTGCGGGCTGTTTCGCACCCCGACATTGCGTAACGTCGCCACGCGTAAAACGTTCTTTCACAATGGCGCCTTCCACTCGCTCGAAGATGTTCTCCATTTCTATGTGGAACGCGATACCCATCCCAAACGTTTTTATTCGGTTGTCGCGGGCCGCGTGGCGAAATTCGACGATCTTCCAAAGCGTTATTGGGGTAACGTCAACATCGAACCGCCGTTCGATCGACACCCCGGAGACGAACCGGCACTCGACGAGCGCGAAATCCGCGACGTCGTCGCATTCCTGCGCACGCTCGACGACGGCTATGGAAAAGCCCGGCAATAACCGCAACGAATTTATCGGCGCGGCCGAACGTTTTTGGAAAAAGGCGGATTATGAATTATTGTTAAATGCATCGAGTGTGTCTTGAGTTGGCGTTCGGCGTGACATAGTATCCGTCGTACTTGATTTCGCGGCGAGGCGCTCATGAACAAACGGCTGGCGGCAGAGGCACTCGGCACTTTCTGGCTTGTCTTTGGCGGGTGCGGAAGCGCGGTATTCGCGGCTGCTTTTCCCCAACTCGGCATCGGGTTTGCCGGTGTCGCACTGGCTTTCGGCTTGACCGTGCTCACCATGGCATTTGCCGTTGGCCACATTTCGGGCGGGCACTTCAACCCGGCGGTGACCGTGGGGCTTTTCGTCGGCGGGCGTTTCAGCGGGCGCGACGTCGTTCCGTATATCGTCGCGCAGGTGGTCGGCGGGGTGGCCGCGGGCGCGGTGCTCTATGCGATCGCGAGCGGCAAGCCCGGCTTCGATGCGGCGGCGAGCGGCTTTGCGTCCAACGGCTACGGCGAGCATTCGCCGGGCGGCTATTCGCTGCAGGCAGCCATGATCGCGGAATTCGTGCTGACGGCGTTTTTCCTGATCGTCATTCACGGCGCGACGGATCGCCGCGCGCCGGCGGGATTCGCCCCCATCGCCATCGGGCTGGCGCTGACGCTGATTCATCTGGTCTGCATCCCGGTGACCAACACATCGGTCAATCCGGCGCGCAGCACCGGCGTGGCGCTGTTCCAGGGCGGCTGGGCGCTGCAACAGTTGTGGATGTTCTGGGTCGTCCCGCTCGTTGGCGGGGCGTTTGGCGGCATCGTCTATCGGTGGCTGCTCGAGGCGCCGAGCCCGGCAGTGACGGCCGGCCGCCCGGCCGCGACGTGAACTGATACTGATTTCGAGTTTCGGGGAGTCCTGACGGAGAGATGGCAGAGCGAACCGTTTCGTGTGGCGTGATCCTGCTCGATCGGCGAGGGCGGCTGTTCCTTGCCCACGCCACCGCAACGACGCACTGGGATATCCCGAAGGGGCTGGGGGAAGCGGAAGAAGCGCCGATCGATACGGCGTTGCGCGAATTGCGCGAGGAGACCTCCATTGTGCTGGCGCCCGAGCGTCTTACGGACCTCGGGCGCTTTGCCTATCGGCGTGACAAGGATCTGCACCTGTTCGCCGCGCGCATGGCCGACGACGAAGTCGATTCAGCTAACTGCGTGTGTACGTCGATGTTCCCGAGCCGCCAGGACGGCCGCATGATTCCCGAGATGGACGCTTTCCTTTGGGTCGATCCGGAGGAGGTGCCGCGTTACGCGAGCCGCAGTCTCACCCGCCTTTTCGATACAGCGCTTTCGCTCGCCGAGTTGCATCGCTCGCTTTAGCCGTCCGGGCCGGGCGGCTAAAGCAGCGCAGGCAGCGTTCATCGTCGGCGGATGAAGGCTGCCCCATCCGGGCAGCGGCGGCGCTCAGCCCGCTTTACCCCAACTGTCGCGCAGGCCCACGATGCGGTTGAAGACGGGCTTGCCCGGCTGCGAGTCGTGGCGGTCGGCAACGAAGTAGCCGTGCCGCTCGAACTGGCAGCGGTCTTCCGGCAGCATCTTCTCCGCGCCCGGCTCCAGATAGGCGTGAACGACCCGCTTCGAGTCCGGATTCAGCGCTTGGAGGAAGTCGCGCCCGCCTGCGTCGGGCTGGGCCTCCTTGAACAACCGGTCGTAAAGGCGAACCTCGGCCGCGATCGCGTGCGTCGCACTGACCCAGTGGATGTTGCCCTTGACCTTGTAGCTGTTCGCGCCTTCCGTGCCGGACTTGCTGTCGGGGAAGTAATTGCAATGGACGGCGACGATATGGCCGTCGGCATCTTTTTCCGCGCCCGTGCACTCGATCACATAGCCGTAGCGCAGCCGAACCTTGTTGCCGGGAAACAGACGGAAATAGCCCTTCGGCGGGGTTTCGGTGAAGTCGTCGCGCTCGATCCAGAGTTCGCGCGTGATCGGGAACGTGCGCTGGCCGCGTTCGGCGTGATGCGGATGAACGGGCGCCGTGCAAGGCTCGGCGAGATCGGCGGGGAAGTTGTCGATGACGAGCTTGAGCGGATCGAGCACGGCGACGCTGCGCGGCGCCTTATCGTCCAGATCGTCGCGCAGTGCGCCTTCGAATACGCTCATGTCGATCCACGAATCGACCTTCGTCACGCCGATGCGCTCGCAAAAGAGCCTGATGCTGTCGGGCGTGAACCCGCGGCGGCGCACGCCGACGATCGTCGGCATGCGCGGATCGTCCCATCCGTCGACGTGCCCTTCGGTCACGAGTTGCAGCAGCTTTCGCTTGCTCGTGATCGCATAAGTGAGGTTCAGCCGGGAAAATTCGATTTGCTGCGGCAACGGCCGCGCGAACACCCCGGCATCGGCCAACTGGTCGAGCACCCAGTCGTAAAGCGGACGGTGGTCTTCGAATTCGAGCGTGCACAACGAGTGCGTGATGTTCTCGAGCGCATCCGAAATGCAATGCGTGTAGTCGTACATCGGATAGATGCACCACTTGTCGCCCGTGCGGTAGTGATGCGCGAAACGGATCCGGTAAATCACCGGGTCGCGCATGTTCAGGTTCGGCGAAGCCATGTCGATCTTCGCGCGCAGCACATGCTCGCCTTCCTTGAATTCGCCCGCCTTCATGCGGCGGAAGAGATCGAGGTTCTCGTCGGGCGTGCGGTCGCGGTAGGGCGACGGCTTGCCCGGCTCCGTCAGCGAGCCGCGCGAGGCACGCATTTCGTCCGCGGACTGGCTGTCGACATAGGCTTTGCCGCGCTCGATCAGCAATTCCGCGAACGCATAGAGTTTGTCGTAATAGTCGCTCGCATAATAGCGATGCTCGGTGCCGTTCTTTTCCCAATCGAAGCCGAGCCAGCGTACGGCATCGACGATCGAATCGACGTATTCGACGCTTTCCTTCTCGGGGTTCGTGTCGTCGAAGCGCAGGTGGCACACGCCGCCGTAATCGCGAGCGATGCCGAAATTCAGGCAGATGCTTTTCGCATGCCCGATGTGCAGGTAGCCGTTGGGCTCGGGCGGGAAACGCGTTTCGACGCGCCCACCCCATTTGGCCGTGCGGTTGTCTTCGTCGATGATGTTGCGGATGAAATTGGACGGCGCTGCCGCCGCCGCATCGTTGCGTTCGTTGTTCATGCGAAGTGTCGGAAATCGGCTAAAGAGCGCGGGCATACCTGCGCGAATCGGATCATTTTACCTGAGCGGGCTTTACCGAGGCGCCCCGCGGCGCGCGTGCCCGTCGAGCGTTGCCCAATTGCGACGCGCGTTGCGCGTCTGTTAAGACCGTAACAGCCGGTAAAACGGTTTGCCGCGCGGCAGATGGCACGCGTACGATTCGAGCCGCACAGGAAGGCCGGCGCGCGTGCGCCGGCCGCAATCATTTCGTTCGTTTCGCGTTCCAGGTCATAAGCCATGAAAACATCGACCCTTGCCAAGTTCGCGCTTGCGGCAGCCATTCTTTCGAGCCTCACTGCCTGCGATTCGATGACGCGCACCCAGAAGCATGCCGCGATCGGTGCGGGCGCCGGCGGCGCGCTCGGCTATCTGGTCACGGGCGGCCCGATCGGCACGGTGGCGGGCGCCGCCGCGGGCGGCCTCATCGGCGCCGGTGTGAAATGACGTGACGGCGTAATGAGGTAACGCCTGAGCGAGTGCCGCTCAGGGCTGAACGATCGAGACGGCGAAGCCGTCCCAGCCTTTACTGCCGACCGTTTGTACCGCCGTGCTCGTGAGGCGCGGATGGGCGCCGGCCAATTCGTAGTAGCGGCGTACGCCCTGGACATCGGCATCGTTGGAGTGGGCGTCGACGACGCGCCCGCCGCGCACGACGTTGTCGCAAACGATGACCGTGCCGGGCCGCGCAAGCGCGAGCGCGCCGTCCAGGTACTGCGGGAAGTACTCCTTTTTCGCGTCGAGAAAGACGAAGTCGAACGGCGCCGCGCCTTCGCGAGCCAGCTCGCGAAGCGTTTGCACGGCATCGCCCAGGCGTACCGTTACCTGTTGCGCGAGCCCCGCGCGTGCGATGTTTTCGCGTGCGACGTTCGCGTAGTCGGGGTTGATTTCGAGTGTTGTCAGCGAGCCGTCCGGCGGCAGCGCGCGGGCGAGCCAGATCGTGCTGTAGCCGCCGAGCGTCCCGACTTCGAGGATGCGCCGCGCGCCCTGGATGCGCGC
Source organism: Trinickia caryophylli (assembly GCF_034424545.1). Lineage (NCBI taxonomy): Bacteria > Pseudomonadati > Pseudomonadota > Betaproteobacteria > Burkholderiales > Burkholderiaceae > Trinickia > Trinickia caryophylli. Next base: position 3,771,835 of record NZ_CP139970.1, read on the forward strand.
GAGCAGATTCAGCAGCTTGCCTTGATTGGGCGCCACGTTGATCGCGGGCAGACCCGCGCGCGCACTCGCCTCGAGCGCGGCATCGAGGGCCGCGTCGCGGGGCACGAATGCATCGCAGATGAATGAGTCCACGACGCTCCATTGTTCGGTGCTCATCGTTCAAGCTCCTTGTCCGGGGATCGGCGCTTATACTACGCGGCTGTGCGCCCGCGGCGCCGCGAACCCCGCAATTGTCCGCTCGATCGGGCGAATCGAACTTCTGCCTCTTCATCCGCCATGCAACCGAAACGTGTCCTCGTTCTCCCCGGTTATGCCAATTCAGGCCCGGGCCACTGGCAAACGCGCTGGGAAGCGCTCGATCGCGCGTACTCGCGCGTAGCGATGCCCGATTGGGATCATCCCGTTTGCGAAGCGTGGTGTGACGCGCTCGAACGGGCGATTGCGGCGGAGCAGGAGCGTGGCAGCGCCCCGGTATTGCTGGCCGCGCACAGCCTCGGCTGCCTCACGGCCGCCGCGTGGGCCGCGCGCCGCGCCAGCCCGGCGACGCTCGCCGCCGTGGCCGGTGCGCTGCTCGTGGCCGTGCCCGATCCGAAGGGCCCCGAGTTTCCGGCCGATGCGCGCGGCTACGAGCCGGTGAGCGAGGTGCCGCTGCCGTTTCCGACGGTCGTCGTCGCGAGTAGCGACGACCCGTACGGCAGCCTCGCCTTCGCCGAGCGCTGTGCGAACGCCTGGGGCAGCCGCCTCGTCGAACTGGGGCCACGCGGCCATATCAACGCCGACAGCCGCCTGGGCGACTGGGAAGAGGGCCGGCGCTGGCTCGCCGCGCTCGCTGCTGAATAGTGGCGGCAGCGGCGGCACCGGCTCGGCGCGTCAGATGACCGAGCGCGCCCGCAAGGCGGCGATCGCCGCGTCGTCGTAACCGAGCAGATCGCGCAGCACCGCCTCGGTGTGCTCCCCGAGCGTCGGCGGCGCCGTGCGGATTTCAGGCGGCGTGCCGCTCATCCGGATCGGGTTGCGCACGAGCGCGGCAGTCGCGCCGCTCGGGTGCGCAACTTCGGCGCGCAGTCCGCGCGCGCGCACCTGCTCGTTGTCGAACACTTCTCCGATGTCGTTGATGGGCCCACACGGTACGCCGAGCGCCTCGAGCGTGGCGATCCAGTCGTGCTTGCCGCGCGTTTTCACCATCTCCGCGATGATCGGGACGAGGGTTTCGCGGTGGCGCACGCGTTCCGGATTGGTCGCAAACCGGGGATCGTCGGCGAGTTCGCGGCGCCCGCCCGCCTCGACGAAGCGGCGGAACTGCGCATCGTTGCCCACGGCCACGATGATCCAGCCGTCGCTCGTCTGGAACGCCTGATACGGCACGATGTTCTGGTGCGCGTTGCCCCAGCGCACGGGGGGCTGACCGCTCGCGAGGTAGTTCGACGCCACGTTGGCGAGCATGGCGACCTGTACGTCGAGCAGTGCCATGTCGATGTATTGGCCGGCTCCCGTGCGGTCGCGATGGGCGAGTGCGGCGAGCACGGCGACGGTCGCGTACATGCCGGTCATGAGATCGGCGATCGCCACGCCAGCCTTTTGCGGGCCGCCGCCGGGCAGACCGTCGCGCTCGCCGGTGATGCTCATGAAACCGCCCATGCCCTGCACGATGAAGTCGTAGCCGGCGCGCTCGGCGAAAGGCCCGGTCTGGCCGAAGCCGGTGACCGAGCAGTAGACGAGATCGGGCTTCAACCGCGCCAGCGAGGCATAGTCGAGTCCGTATCTGGCGAGTTGCCCGACCTTGTAGTTTTCCAGCACCACGTCGCTCGTGGCGGCAAGCTCGCGCACGATCTTCTGCCCTTCGGCTGTGGCGATGTCGACCGTGACCGAGCGCTTGTTGCGGTTGGCGCACAGATAATAGGCGGCCTCGCGGGTATCGGCGCCGTCGGGCGTCTTCAGGTACGGCGGGCCCCAGTGGCGCGTATCGTCGCCCGCACCGGGCCGCTCGATCTTGATGACGTCCGCGCCGAGATCGGCGAGCGTTTGTGCGCACCAGGGCCCGGCGAGCACTCGCGTGAGGTCCAGTATGCGCAGATGGCTGAGCGCTCCCATGTCGAACGATCTCTCCTGAAGGCCGGGCTTCGCACTTTAGCGCTTAGTCGGAGGCCATGCAAAGCGATGGCCGCGAGCGTCCCGCGGCGCCCATGAGCCAACGCGCGCGGGGAGCCCGTCGGGCTTTAGTCGGGCGCCCGGCGGTTCGGCGCTCGCTGGCCTGCGTCCGCCGCGCGCACATCCCGTGTGCGGCGTCCGGGCGACATTTCCGTATAATTGGTCGTTTAGGGTAAAAACGGCCGAGAAGACGCCCGAAGCGGGGCGAGCGGCCGCATTCCAGTCGAGACCGTCCCCAGTCCTTTATGAAAGCCGCCGAAATCCGCGAGAAATTCCTCAAGTTCTTCGAATCGAAGGGCCACACGATCGTCCGTTCGTCGAGCCTCGTGCCCGGCAACGACCCGACGCTCCTCTTCACCAATTCGGGCATGGTGCAGTTCAAAGACGTGTTTCTCGGCGCCGAGAAGCGGCCGTACACGCGCGCCACGACAGCTCAGCGCAGCGTGCGCGCCGGCGGCAAGCACAACGACCTCGAGAACGTCGGCTACACGGCGCGGCACCACACGTTCTTCGAAATGCTCGGCAATTTCTCGTTCGGCGACTATTTCAAGCGCGACGCGATCCACTACGCTTGGGAGTTGCTGACGGCGGTCTACCAGTTGCCGAAAGACAAGCTTTGGGTCACCGTGTACCAGGAAGACGACGAGGCGTACGACATCTGGGCCAAGGAGGTGGGCGTGCCGACCGGGCGGATCATCCGCATCGGCGACAACAAGGGCGCGCGCTACGCGTCCGACAACTTCTGGCAGATGGCCGATACCGGCCCGTGCGGCCCGTGTTCGGAAATTTTCTACGACCACGGTCCCGACGTCTGGGGCGGGCCGCCGGGATCCCCCGAGGAAGACGGCGACCGCTACATCGAGATCTGGAACCTCGTGTTCATGCAGTTCAACCGCGACGCGCAGGGCAACATGACGCCGCTGCCGAAGCCCTGCGTGGATACCGGCATGGGCCTCGAGCGCATCGCCGCCGTGCTGCAGCACGTGCACAGCAATTACGAGATCGACCTGTTCCAGGCGCTCATCGCGGCCGCGGCGCGCGAGACGGGTGTGGCCGACCTCGCCAACAACTCGCTGAAGGTCATCGCCGATCACATCCGCGCCTGCTCCTTTCTCATCGTCGACGGCGTGATTCCGGGCAACGAGGGCCGCGGCTACGTCTTGCGCCGGATCGTGCGCCGTGCGATCCGCCACGGCTACAAGCTCGGCCGCAAGGAGCCGTTCTTCAACAAGCTCGTGGCCGATCTCGTCAAGGAGATGGGCGGCGCCTATCCCGAGCTGGCCGATGCGCAGACGCGGGTGACGGACATCCTTCGCCAGGAAGAGGAGCGCTTTTTCGAGACGATCGAGCACGGCATGTCGATTCTCGATGCGGCGCTCGCCGAGCTCGACGTCAAGGGCGAGAAAGTACTCGACGGCGAAGTGGCCTTCAAGCTGCACGACACCTACGGCTTCCCGCTCGATCTGACGGCCGACGTTTGCCGGGAGCGGGGCGTGTCGGTGGACGAAGCGGCGTTCGACGAGGCGATGTCGCGTCAGCGCGAGCAGGCTCGCGCGGCCGGCAAGTTCAAGATGACGCAGGGGCTCGAATACGCGGGCGCGAAAACCACGTTCCACGGCTACGAGGAGCAGATCTTCGACGATGCGAAGGTCGTTGCGCTCTACGTCGACGGCACTGCCGTTCAGCAGGTCGAAAAAGGCCAGGACGCGGTTGTCGTGCTCGATCACACGCCGTTTTACGCCGAATCGGGCGGCCAGGTCGGCGACATGGGCGTGCTCGCCAACGCGAGCCTGCGCTTCGCCGTGGCCGACACGCTCAAGGTGCAGGCCGATGTGATCGGCCATCACGGCACGCTCGAGCAGGGCACGCTGAAGGTCGGCGACGTCGTGAAGGCCGAGATCGATGCGATCCGCCGCGCCCGCACGGCTCGCAACCACTCGGCCACGCACCTGATGCACAAGGCGCTGCGCGAGGTGCTCGGTTCGCACGTCCAGCAAAAGGGCTCGCTCGTCGACCCCGAGAAGACCCGCTTCGACTTCGTGCATCACTCGCCGATGACGGACGACGAAGTGCGTCGCGTCGAGGACATCGTCAACGCCGAGGTGCTCGCGAACGCGCCCGGCATCGTGCGCGTCATGCCTTTCGACGAGGCCGTGAAGGGCGGCGCCATGGCGCTTTTCGGCGAGAAATACGGCGATGAGGTGCGCGTACTCGATCTCGGTTTCTCGCGGGAGCTTTGCGGCGGCACGCACGTGCATCGCACCGGGGATATCGGTCTGTTCAAGATCGTTGCCGAGACCGGCGTGGCGGCGGGCGTGCGGCGCGTCGAGGCCGTCACGGGCGACAACGCCGTGCGCTACGTGCAGACGCTCGAGCAGCAGGTCGGCGCCGCCGCGGCGGCCCTCAAGGCACAGCCGGCCGAGCTCACGCAGCGCATCGGGCAGGTCCAGGAGCAGGTGAAGTCGCTCGAGAAGGAACTGGCGGCCCTGAAGTCGAAGCTGGCCTCGAGCCAGGGCGACGAGCTGGCGGCGCAGGCGGTGGACGTGGCCGGCGTGCAGGTGCTCGCAGCGACGCTCGACGGTGCGGACGTCAAGACGCTGCGCGAGACGGTCGACAAGCTCAAGGACAAACTCAAGCATGCTGCGATCGTGCTGGCGGCCGTGGATGGCGGCAAGGTCAGCCTCATTGCGGGCGTGACCGCCGAAGCGAGCAAGAAGGTCAAGGCGGGCGAACTCGTCAACTTCGTCGCGCAGAAGGTGGGCGGCAAGGGCGGCGGTCGGCCCGACATGGCCCAGGCCGGCGGCACCGAGCCCGGCAACCTGGGCGCGGCGCTGGCCTCCGTCAAGGAATGGGTGCAGGGCCAGCTCTGATCGCGTCGTTGTGGCGCGCGGGTCGCCCGCGCTGCTGCTTCAGGCCCTGAAGGTCGCCGCCCGGGCGGCAAGCCCCCGAGCGAAAGAGAAACCGCAGACAGCGAATGACGCCTGCGGTTTTTTTTTGTGCCATGCGGATGCCGATCCGGATCGGCCGGGACCAGACCGGTTTAGTCGGCTCGGACGGGCTTAGACCGATTCGGCCGCTGCCGGCCCCGTCGTGGCGCTCGTTTGCGCCGCGGAGCCCGGCTCCGCGTTCGTTCGCTCGAGCAGCGTGTCGCGCAGTGCGGCCAGGGCCGCGGAGGCCTGACCACGGCGCCAGACGAGCAGCGTGTCGATGGCTTCGAACTCGATAAGCGGGTGGACGGCCACGTTATGCATGCCGCGCGCGAGGACGTCGAGCACGGAGCGCGGTGCGACCGCCACGCCCGCACCTGCGGCGACGCAGGCGACGATCGCATGGTACGAGCCCAGCTCGAGCACGCGCGCCGGCCTTATGCCATGTTCGGCATACCAGCGCTCGACATAGCCGCGGTAGGCGCAGCCGCGCTCGAATGCAACGAGCGTCGAAAGCGCAATGTCGCCGGCTGCGCGAATCGGGCGGTGCCCGCGCGGCGTCAGCATGACGAGCGTTTCGCGGAAAACCGGGACCGCGTCCAGCGTGTCGTCGAGCGTATCGGGCGCGGGCGGCCTCGCCAGAAGTGCCGCGTCGATTTCATACTTGCGCAGCCGTTCGAGCAGACATTTCGAGGTATCCGTCGTCAACTCGAGCGCGACGTCTGGCCACTGCTGGTGGTAACGCGCGAGCGGCGCGGGTAGCCGGCTCGCAGCCGTGCTTTCCATCGTACCGAGCGCGAGGCGCCCGTGCGGGCGGGTGTCGCTGAGCGCGTTGCGCGCCTCGTCGGCCAGCGCGAGCAGACGTTCGGCGTACGGCAGCAGGGTCTCGCCCGCGGGCGTCAGCACGAGTCGGCGGCCGTCGCGCGCGAAAAGCGCCGTGCCGAGTTCCGCTTCGAGTTGCTTGAGTCGGGCGGTCACGTTCGACTGTACGCGATTGAGCTTTGCCGCCGCGCGCGTCACGCCGTTCTCGCGCACGACCGCACGGAATACCGTCAGCGCGGCAAGGTCCATCGTTCTCTCCTGGTGATGGATTGAATCAGTATTATTCATTTTTAGAGAATTCCGGGTCAAGCTAGGATGACGTCGTTGCCCGCTGCGATGGTCGACATGCCGCCTGACAGGTTCGCCGCCGTGGGCTGTTTGGCATTCTTTCTTCTTTCCTTGGAGCCGATGTGCCGATGATCGACGCCGCCCGTCCTGCCCCCGCTTCCACCGACGCTGCTTCCGCCGACGCCGCGCCGAGCCCCGCGCGCGCCGCCCTCGCCTGCATGGCGGCATTGGCTGTCGCGCTCGGGGTGGGGCGCTTCGCGTTCACGCCGCTCTTGCCCGTCATGCTGCACGCCGGCGCGCTCGATTTGCGGCAGGGCGGGTGGCTGGCGTCGTCGAATTACGCCGGCTACTTCGTCGGCGCCCTGACTTGCGCGGCGCTGCGCGCCGAGCCTGGCCGCGTCGTGCGCGCGGGCCTGGCGGCCACGGTGCTGTTGACGCTCGCCATGGGGGTCATCGACACGTTCTGGGCCTGGGCACTCGTACGTTTCGTGGCTGGCGCCGTCAGCGCATGGACGTTCGTGTTCGCCTCGCAATGGGGGCTCGCCGCGCTCGCGCGCCGCGGCGCGCACGCGTGGGGGGGCGTCATTTATACGGGGCCCGGCATCGGGATCGTCGCCACGGGGCTGCTGGCCAGCGTGTTCGAGCGGCAGGGCGCAGCCTTCGGCTGGATTGGCTTCGGAGTCATCTGCGCCGCGGTGACCGTCGCGATCTGGCGCATCTTCGGCACGGCGCGGCAGCCGCGAAGCGATATGACCGGGAGCGCCGCTCGCGCGGCGGCGAACGCAGCCGCGGCGGGCGGCAGCCATGCGACCGATGCGCACGACGCCAGCGCCCGCACGAGGCGCGTCCAGAGTGCATGGCTCGTGCTGCTTTACGGGATGCCCGGCTTCGGCTACATCATCACTGCGACGTTTCTGCCCGTCATTGCGCGGCAGGCGCTGCCGGGCTCGGCGTGGCCCGATCTCTTCTGGCCGATGTTCGGCGCGGCGCTGATTCCGGGCTCGCTGCTGGCGGCACGCCTGCCGGTCGCCTGGGACAACCGGCTGCTGCTGGCCGGGTGCTATCTGCTTCAGGCGGCCGGAATCGCGCTCGGGGTCGTGTTTCCGACGACGGCCGGATTTGCCGTCGGCAGTCTGCTGATCGGCCTGCCGTTCACGGCCATCACGCTTTTTGCGATGCGCGAGGCGCGACTGCTGAAAGGCGAGCGGGCCGCGGGCCTCATGGGTTATGCGACAGCAGCCTACGGCATCGGGCAGATCGCGGGGCCGCTCGTGGCCGCGCCGATCGCCGCGCGCGTCGGGTCGTTCTCGCCGGCGCTGTGGCTCGCCGCCGGCGTGCTTGGCGCGGGCGCCGCCGGCCTGGTCGTGCTGGCCGCGGCGACGGCGCGGCAGCGCTGAGCGGCGCGCACGCACAGGCGGCAAAGGGACCGCCCGCGAGCGGCGCGGCAAAGCCGCTAAAATGGGCGCTTTGCGGCCTGGGGGGGCTATGAGCGTTCTCCTGCCATTCATGAGCGACTACCAATATTGTCCGCGCTGCGCGAAACCCCTTGTCGAGCGCACCGATGCGATCGAAGAAGGCGCCCGGGTGCGGCGTGCGTGTCCCGACCTCGACTGCGGGTTCGTGCATTGGAACAACCCGGTGCCCGTGGTCGCGGCAATCGTCGAGTACGAGGGCAGGATCCTGCTCGCGCGCAATGCCGCATGGCCCGAGGGCACCTTCGCGCTCATCACCGGGTTCCTCGAAAACGGCGAGACGCCCGAGGAGGGCATCGCCAGGGAAGTGCTCGAAGAGACTTCGCTGCGGGCCGAGACGGTCGAGCTCGTCGGCGTGTACGAGTTCATGCGCAAGAACGAGCTCATCATCGCCTATCATGTGCGCGCGCACGGCACGATCGCGCTGTCGCCCGAGCTGCTCGAGTACCGGCTCGTCGAGCCGGCCCGGTTGCGCCCGTGGCGTGCCGGTACCGGTCTCGCGCTCGCCGAATGGATGCGCAGGCGGGGCTTGCCTTTCGAGCTCGTCGAACGCCCAGGACAATGACGCGTGCGCCGCGCGCATCTCCCGCAACCGACTCCAGGCATTTTTCGCAGCCGTTCAGTGCCGTTCAGTGTCATTCCGCCGCCCCATGAACAAGCCCGCCGCTCACGCCCGCTCCGCCTATCGCCATTTTCTCGCCATCGGCACACGCTGGATGGATAACGATGTCTACGGGCACGTCAACAACGTCGTCTACTACAGCTACTTCGATACGGTGGTCAACGAGTATCTGATCCGCTCGGGTGTGCTCGACGTCGAAGGCGGTTCGACGATCGGGCTTGTCGTCGAGACGCAATGCAACTACTTCGCGCCGCTCGTCTTTCCCGATCGTGTCGATGCGGGCTTGCGCGTCGCGCGAATCGGCACCTCGAGCGTGCGCTACGAGGTCGGCCTTTTCAAGGAAGACAGCGACACGCCGGCTGCGCAAGGGCATTTCGTTCACGTGTACGTCGATCGCGCCAGCCGGCGGCCCGTTCCGCTGGGCGAACCGCTGCGCGCGGCGCTCGCGCCGCTCCTCGTCGGGCAGGACTGAGGCCGCCGCGGATGCTTTCGTTCGTCGTCGATGTACTCAACGGCGTGAGCTATGGGCTGCTGCTCTTCATGCTTTCGTCCGGGCTCACGTTGATCTTCAGTTTTCTCGGCGTGCTGAATTTCGCGCATGCGAGCTTCTATATGCTCGGCGCGTACCTGGGCTGCGCTGTCGCCGGCCGATGGAGCTTCTGGCCGGCACTCTTCGCCGCACCCGTTCTGGTCGCGGTGGCCGGCGCGCTCGTCGAGCGGTTGCTGTTGCGGCGCGTACGGCCGCATGGCCCGTTGCACGAACTGCTGCTCACGTTCGGCCTCGCGTATTTGCTGGCGGAAGCCGTGAAGCTCGTCTGGGGGCCCGGTACGCTCTCGGCCCCCGCGCCCGCCGCGCTCGACGGTCCGTTCTTCGTGCTCGGCGGCGCGACGTTTTCGCGCTATCGCGCGTTCGTCACAGCGGTCGCCCTTGCCATGCTTGCGCTCATTCATGCCGCGCTGCGTTTTTCCAACACGGGGCTCGTGCTGCGCGCGGCGCTCACGCACCGGCAGGCCGTCGAGGCGCTCGGTCACGACGTACCCCGCATCGGTACGCTCGTGTTCGCGCTCGGCGCCGGCCTTGCCGCGCTGGCCGGCGTGGTCGGCGCACCGCTTGCCGTGGTGGAGCCGGGCATGGCCGACGCAGTCGGCTCGATCGTGTTCGTCGTCGTGGTGATCGGCGGCCTGGGCTCGGTCGGCGGTGCCTTCGCCCCGTCGCTGCTGATCGGCTGTGTGCAGACGCTCGCGACGGCCGCACCCTGGCGCCTCGGTGCGCTGGCCGATGCTGTCGGCATGCGGCTGCCCGCGCAGTGGGCGGCGCTCACGCTCGCGCAACTGGCGCCGCTCGTGCCGTATCTGCTGCTCGTCGCGATGCTCGCCTGCCGGCCGCGCGGCCTTGCCGGAACGCAAGGCCATGAAGCATAGGCTCCAGGACGCGCCACCTCGCTCGCGGTGGCGCCGCGCGGCCGCGTGCACGCCCTGGGCGATGCTGCTCGCGCTTTTTGCGGTGCCGCCCACCGTTGTCGGCAGCCACGACTGGATGCTCGCCTATCTTGCTCAAACGGCGGTCATGATCGTGCTGGCGCTTTCGTACAACCTGCTGCTCGGCGAGACCGGGCTGCTGTCGTTCGGTCATGCGGCCTATGCGGGGCTGGCGGCCTTCGTCGCGGCTCACGCGTTCAATCGATACGCGATCGCCTTGCCGCTTCTTCCGCTCGTGGGCGGCGCGGCCGCCGCGGCCCTGGCGCTGCCGTTCGGTTTCGTCGCCACGCGCCGCGCCGGGACCGCGTTCGCGATGATCACGCTCGGCATCGGCGAGCTCGCCGCCGCCGCGGTATGGGCGCTGCCCGACGGATTCGGCGGCGCGGCCGGCGTCTCGATCGACCGGATGGCGGGACCCGCGTGGGGCCGATGGACGTTCGGGCCGGCGCGCGAAGCTTACTGGGTCGTCGCGGTCTGGTGCCTGTTCGCGAGTGCCGCGCTTTGGGCGCTCACGTGCACGCCGCTCGCGCGCGTCGCCAATGCGGTGCGCGACAACGCGGCCCGCGTCGCCGCGCTCGGGACCGATCCGCGTCGCGTGCGACACGCGATGGTCGTTCTGTCGGCGTTCTTCGCGGGTGTGGCCGGTACGCTCGGGTTGATCGACATCGAACTCGCCTCGGCCGAGGGCGTGGGCATGGCGCGCTCGGCCTCGGTGCTCATCGCGACGGTGATCGGCGGCAGCCAATCGTTTTTCGGGCCGGTGCTCGGCGCTATCGTGCTGACCGGTTTCGGTGTCGCGCTCGCGCCGGCCACGCGGGCCTGGCCTTTCTATCTGGGCTTGCTTTTCATTGCCGTGGTCATGCGAGCGCCGGACGGGCTCGTGGGCGCCGCCGCGCGGCACAGGCGGGCGCTGGCTCATCACGGCTCGCGCGCCATGCTCGTCGGCTGTTCGCTTCGCGCGGCAGCCGTACTCGCCTGGATTGCGGCGCTTGTGCTGATCGTCGAAACGCTCTACGCGCGGCAGTTTGCATTCGACGAAACGGGCGCGCCATGGCGTATCGGCGGCCTGCGTTTCGAGGCGGCATCGCCGGTTACGTGGGGCGTTGCGGCAGGCTTGCTGTGCATCGGCGCGGCAGCGGCACGTGCGGCGCAACATGTGTCGGCCACGCGTACTCGCGCGGTCGCGCGCGGGAGGCAAACGTGAGACAGGCGGCGTTGACGCTCACCGGGGTCGAGCAGCGGTTCGGCGCGACCTGCGTGCTTGCCGGTGTGGATCTCTCGATCGAAGCCGGCGAGCGGCATGCGTTGATCGGTCCGAACGGCGCGGGTAAATCGACACTCTTCGATGTGATCGGCGGCGTGGTGCGGCCGAGCCGGGGCCGTGTTTTCGTCGGCGGGATCGATGTCACGGGACGGCCGCCGCACGCAATCGCGCGAATGGGGCTCGCGCGCAGCTTTCAGACGACGAGCATCTTCGCGCGGATGACGGTGCTCGAGAACCTGCGCTGCGCCGTGCGCTGCGGCAGCGCCCGTCCGCGCGGTTGGCGGCGCTTCGTCGGCGCGGCTCGCGAGGTCGACGCACGGGCCTGGCAACTGCTCGACGCACTCGCGCTCGCCGAGGCAGCCGAGCGGCTGGCGGGAACGCTCAGCTACGGCGAGCAGCGGGCGCTCGATCTCGGCATTGCCGTTGCGAGCGGCGCCGCGACGTTGCTCGTCGACGAGCCGACAGCCGGCATGAACCGCGACGAGGCGCGCCGCGCGGTGGCCTTGTTGCGCCGTGTGAGCGAGGGCAAGGCGCTTCTGATGATCGAACACGACATGGAGGCGGTGTTCGGCCTCGCCGACCGCGTCTCGGTACTCGTGCAGGGGCGTATCGTCGCCACGGGCACGCCCGACGCGATCCGCGCCGACGCGCGCGTGCGCGCGGCATACCTCGGCGAGGACACGCCATGACGGCGCCGCTGCTGGTCGTTGCGGGGTTGCGTGCGTCATATGGCGAGGCGCGCGTGCTCCACGGGGTCGACCTGAAGATCGGCGCGGGCGAGGTGGTGGCGCTGCTCGGGCGCAACGGTGCCGGGCGCTCGACGTTGGCGAAAGCCCTCGTCGGACTCGTCGATCGCGAGGGCTCGGTGCGTTTCGACGGCGAAGAGCTGGGCGCGCTGCCCACGTTCGAAATTGCGCGACGCGGGATCGGCTACGTGGCCGAGCGGCGCGATGTTTTTCCGACGCTCACGGTCGACGAGAACCTGCGGCTCGGCCTGCGGCCGGGCATGGGCGTGCAACGGCGCGTGGCACGCGCCGCGCTCGACGAATCGTACGCACGCTTTCCGATGTTGGCCGCGCGCCGCCGCACGCCGGCTGGCCGCCTCTCGGGCGGCGAGCAGCAAATGCTCGCCCTCGTGCGCGCGTTGCTCGGCAGGCCCCGCCTGCTGGTCGTCGACGAACCGACGGAGGGCCTGGCGCCGCGCGCCGTGGCCGACGTCATGGACTGCCTGCGTGCGGTGAGCGCGGCGGGCGGCGCCGTGCTATTGATCGAGCAGCGCTTCACGATAGCGCGTGAAGTCGCCGCGCGAGCGGCCGTCATGGGGCATGGGCGCCTCGTTTTCGACGGCGCCATGCAGGCGCTCGACACAGGCATCGTCGACGAATGGATTACCGTCGGATGAGCGGGCCGTCCCCGTTCGTTTTAATTGATGCAATTAAATTACTTCAATTACTTTTAAGAACGCTTGTTTGAAATCGAGCCTTTTTGCCATTTGATCTGGATCAAATGACGGGAATGTTTAATTCAGCGTACGACGAATGCCGGGTCGATGCGCCCAATAAGCGAGAGATACGGCGGCCAGGCAGTATCGCCGAGTTAGATCTTTCGTGTTTGTCTGAAAAATAAAAGGGATTTTCCTGTTCCCCGCCATATCCAATCCGGCCCCTGATTAATTTTCGTGCTGTCGCCCGACGGGTTCGATCAAGAAACCGCTGCGTAAAACGTAAACGCGCTCATGTCCGCGGTTTTGTTTTTCGAATACCGCACGGCGTCAGTTATTTCGCCGTGCCGAAGATGGTCGAAGGGTTCATGACGTATACGCACGATAGGTTTCTCTGGCTGACAGCCCCGGTTCTGGGTGGTGTGGGTGCATTGGCCTGTCTCCTCGTCTCTTCCTTCAGCGGTGTGGGATTCGCTGCCGGCATCGTACTCGCCGCGTGCGGCGGTCTCGCGGGCTGGCGGCACCGGGCCGCCGATGCCCGTCTCGCGCAGTGCCTGACACGGTACTTCGAAAGCCAGCGCGCGTTCGGAGCGGAACTGGCCCCGGTCTGGTCGCGGCATATCGAATCGTCGCGCTCGCAGATGGAGGAGGCGATTACCGCATTGAGCGCGCGCTTTGCCGCCATCGCTTCGCGGCTCGATACCGTGCTCGGCGCATCCGCGGGCGGCGGCACGGGGGCGTCGGGCGGCAGCGACGTCTACGCATCGAGCGAACACGAACTGCAGGCGGTCGTGCTGCGCCAGCGCGCGGCCGTGGACAGCAAAACCGAAATGCTCGGCAAAGTCCAGGGCCTCAACGGCTTCGTAGAGGAACTGCGCGACATGGTCGAGGCGATCAAGCTCATTACGCAGCAGACCAATCTCCTCGCGATCAATGCGGCGATCGAGGCCGCGCATGCGGGGGAAGTGGGGCGCGGCTTTGCCACCGTCGCACAGGAGGTGCGGGCGCTCTCGCGCAAATCGAGCGAAACGGGCGCGAACATCGCTGCCAAGATCGAGACTATTCGAGACGCGATCGTCTCGGCCTGCGCGGCTGCGGAGCATACGGCCGAAGAGGACGCGACCGCGATGTCGGATTCGCAACGCGCAATCGAGCAGGTGCTCGTACGCTTTCGCGATTTCACTTCCTCGCTCGAATCGGCGGCCCAACTGCTGCGCGACGAGAGCCTCAGCATCAAGTCCGAGGTCTACGAAGCGCTCGTGCAGTTGCAGTTTCAGGACCGCGTGAGCCAGATCATGCAGCACGTCCGGGCCAATATCGAACAGATGCCCGCCGTCATCGACACGCAGTGCGCACGACGGGGCCCCGGTGCTTCGCTGCCGGCGCTCGACGCGGGCCCGTTGCTCGGCGAGCTAGAGCGCACCTACGCGATGGCCGAGGAGCGCGCGCTGCATCGCGGCGGGAAACATGTGCCCGCACAGGCGTCGGAGCCCAGCTCCGACATCACTTTCTTTTGAGGATCGCCATGGCAAAGACCATCCTGATCGTCGACGATTCCGCTTCGGTACGGCAAGTCGTCGGCATTGCGCTTCGCGGTGCGGGCTATGAAGTCATCGAGGGCTGCGACGGCAAGGACGCATTGTCGAAGCTGCAGGGCCAGAAGGTCCATCTCATGATCAGCGATCTGAATATGCCGAACATGGACGGCATTTCGTTCATCAAGGCGGTCAAGCAGATGCCCGCCTACAAGTTCACGCCCATCGTGATGTTGACGACGGAGAGCCAGGACGCGAAAAAGCGCGAGGGCCAGCTCGCCGGCGCGAAGGCATGGGTCGTCAAGCCGTTTCAGCCGCCGCAACTGCTCGCGGCAGTCGAGAAGCTGGTCTTGCCTTGAATAGCGGCGATGACGGAATGCCGAACATGACTACTGCCATCACCGTGCCGATCGACATCCCGATGACGATCTACCACGCCGCTGAACTCAAGGACGTGCTGCTCGCTTCGATCGAAGAGGCGACGCACGTGCGCTTCGATCTGTCGGCGGTTTCCGAGATCGACTGCGCCGGCGCGCAACTGCTCTTCGCCGCACGGCGCAGCGCGGACGAGCGCCGCCATGCGTGCGAGTTTGTCGCCGCGAGCGAGGGCCTGCGAGCAACGCTGACGCTGCTCGGCCTCGGTGGCATGCTGGCTGGCGGCGATTCATCCGCTGCGGTCGTTCCCGAACTCGAGCGGGCGACGTCATGAATCTCGACGACGCCCTGCAAACGTTCATCGCCGAGAGCCGCGAACTGCTCGCGCAGATGGAAGGCGGCCTGCTCGGCATGCGCGAGAGCGCCGCACCCGCCGACGAAATCAACGCCGTGTTCCGCGCCGCTCACACGATCAAGGGCTCGGCGGGGCTTTTCGGCATCGACGCGATCGTGACGTTCACGCACGTCGTGGAAAGCGTGCTCGATCGCGTCCGCGACAATGAAATCGCCGTCGACGAGCCGCTGATTTCATTGCTGCTCGCCTGTGGCGACCACATCGGGTTGCTCGTCGAACTGACGGCCGAGACGGGCAACTGCGACGATGAGGCGCTCGCCGCGCGTGCGGCGCCGCTCGCGGACAAACTCGGCCGCTATCTGCCCGGCTCGGATCATGACGGCACGGCTGCACCGGATACGAATGAGGACGACGGCGGCGGCGCGCACCCCGGCATGATGCCGCGGTGCTGGCGTATCGCGCTCGAATGCGGCGAGCCCGTGCTGCGCAACGGAATGGACCCGCTGTCGATCATCCATTACCTCGCGCGGCTGGGCGAGGTCACGAGCGTGGCGACGAACGGCAATGCCGTGCCGCCGCTCGAGACGCTCGACCCCGAGGCCTGCTATTTGTCGTTCGACATTTCGCTTGTGAGCGATGCGGCACGGGAAGCCATCGAAGGCGCTTTCGAATTCGTCCGCGAAGACTGCAGGTTGCGGATCGAGGTGGACGGCGAGCCAGCGCCGCCACGGGGGCGGACATCGACTCGTGTCGAATCCGGGGGTACCGGGCAAGCGATGACGGAGGCGGTCGCCCCGGGCGACGACGCTACCGCGACGAACGGCCCTTCGGCCGCCATGGCCACAACGGCGGCGGGCGCCGCACCGGCGCTTGCAAGGGCCGCCGCGGCGCCCGCGCGCGAGGTCAAATCGGGCGAGGCGCATTCGATCCGCATCGACGCCGACAAGCTCGATCATCTGATCGATCTGGTGGGCGAGCTCATCACCGCATCGGCGAGTACCGAACTTGCGGCGCGCAAGGCCCAGGACGTGGCACTGCGCGAATCGGCGGCCACGCTCAACGGCCTCATTCAGCGGGTCAGAGACAGCGCGCTGCAGTTGCGCATGGTCAAGATCGGCGCGACTTTCAACCGCTTTCGCCGTGTCGTGCATGACGTTGCACAGGAGCTCGGCAAGCGTATCGATCTGGTCGTTCAGGGCGAGGACACGGAGCTCGACAAGACGGTGGTCGAGAAGATCGGCGATCCGCTCACGCACCTCGTGCGCAATTCGATGGATCACGGCATCGAGCCCGCGGAGGTCCGGCGCGCGCGCGGCAAGCCCGAACAGGGCACGCTCACGCTCAATGCCTTCCACGATTCGGGGGCGATCGTCATCGAGGTGCGCGACGACGGGGGCGGCCTCGATCGCGCGCGCATCCTCGCCAAGGCGATCGAGCGCGGCATCGTGCCCCCCGACGCGGCGCTATCCGACGACGAGGTGCACGCGCTCATTTTCGAGCCCGGCTTTTCCACCGCCGAACGCGTGACCAATCTCTCCGGGCGCGGTGTGGGCATGGACGTGGTCAAGCGCAATATCGCCGCGCTGCGCGGCAGCATCGGCATCGACAGTCGCCCGGGGCTCGGCACCACCGTCTCGGTGCGTCTGCCGCTCACGCTCGCGATCATCGACGGCTTCCAGGTTTGCGTGGGCGATTCGATCTTCGTCTTGCCGCTCGATGCCGTCGACGAGTGTATCGAGTTCTCGGCGAGCGGCATGCACGACTACACCGATCTGCGCGGGCAGGTGCTGCCATTCGTTCGTCTGCGCGAGCATTTCGCGCTTGGCGGGCCGCGCAGCCTCCGGCCCAACATCGTCGTGGTCAAGCATGCCGGCCAGCGCTTCGGGCTCGTGGTCGACCGTTTGCTCGGCGAGGCGCAGACCGTCATCAAGCCGCTGTCGAAAGTATTCGGCAACGTGCGCGGCGTGAGCGGCTCCACGATTCTCGGCAGCGGCGAAGTCGCGCTGATCCTCGACATCGGCGACTTGATGCGGATGGTGGGGCCTTCGGGCTCCGCAGGCTCCGCCGGTGCCGCTGGCGCCGCTGGCGCCGCTGGCGCCTTGAATCCGCCTGCCGCCCCGGCACTTGCAACCTGTTAGGCCTGTCTCATGAACCGCTCGACCCAGCCCGATTCGACGCCGCCCGCCGCGCAGCATTCGGCGCAATATCTCACGTTCGTCCTCGGCGGCGAAATGTTCGGCATCGGTATTCTCACGATCAAGGAAATCATCGAGTTCCACGACGTGACGCCGGTGCCGATGATGCCGCGCACGGTGCGCGGCGTCATCAACCTGCGAGGCGCCGTGGTGCCCGTAGTCGACCTTCAGGCGCGCTTCGGGCGCGACCCGCGGCCCGTTACCAAGCGCACGTGCATCGTCATCGTCGAACTTGGCGCCGGCAGCGACGTGCCCGTGGTGGGCGTCGTCGTCGACGGCGTGAGCGAAGTGCTCGATATCGCTGCCGCCGATATCGAGCCCGCCCCCGCCTTCGGTGCGCAGTTGCGCACCGATTTCATTGCGGGCATGGCGAAGGTGCGAGAGCGCTTCGTCATCCTGCTTTCCGTCGAGCATGTTCTCGCAATCGACGATTTGGCCGAGCTGGTCGGAGAGCGGCACGCCGCGTCGCCCGAACTCTCGTATTGACTCCGTCCTTCTTTCTGCCCGTCCTTCGGTAATCCATCATGAGCTCCAACGATTCATTTTTCGCACGCCGTCTGTGGTTGTGCACGGCGGCGAGCGCCATCGCGCTCGCCACGATCGCGATCCTCGGCGCGCTGCGCGTGCTTGCGCCTGCGGCGACGATCGGCCTTGCCGCGGGGCTCGGGCTCGCGGCGATCGTCACCGGCCTGTGGCTCGACCGAGCCGCCGCACGCCCGGTGCGGTTCGCCCGCGAGGTCGCGCTCCAACTCGCGGCCGGCCGTCTGGATGTCGAGCCTGCTGGCACAGGGGACCCTCTCGGGGCTGCGCTCGGCGAGACGAGAGACGCGCTGCGCATGCTCAAGAGCGAGCTTGGGCGGATGTCGCGCGGCCATGACGAGGGCGATATCGACGTGACGATCGACGTCGACTGTCTGAAAGGCGAGTTTCGGACGATGGCCGAGGGCATCAACAAGATGGTGGCGGGCCACATCGCGGTGAAGAAGAAGGCGATGGCCTGCGTGGCGGAGTTCGGACGCGGCAACTTCGCGGCCCCGCTCGAGCCGTTCCCGGGCAAGAAGGCGTTCATCAACGAGACGATCGAGCAGGTGCGCGGCAATCTGAACCGGATCATTGCGGAGATCAACCGGATGTCGGCCGAGCACGACAAGGGCGACATCGATGCGGCGATTGCGGCCGACGACTTCGACGGCGCGTTCCGGACCATGGCCGAGGGCATCAACAAAATGGTGGGCGGCCACATCGCGGTGAAGAAGAAGGCGATGGCCTGCGTGGCCGAATTCGGACGCGGCAACTTCGCGGCCCCGCTCGAGCCGTTCCCCGGCAAGAAGGCGTTCATCAACGAGACGATCGAACAAGTGCGACGCAACCTTAACGGGATCATCGCCGAGATGAACCGGATGTCGACCGAGCACGACAAGGGCGACATCGACGTGGCGATCGCGGCCGAGCATTTCGACGGCGCGTTCCGGACGATGGCCGAAGGGATCAACAAGATGGTGGCGGGCCACATCGCGGTGAAGAAGAAGGCGATGGCCTGCGTGGCCGAGTTCGGGCGTGGCAACTTCGAGGCGCCGCTCGAGCCGTTCCCCGGCAAGAAAGCCTTCATCAACGAGACGATCGAGCAGGTGCGCCGCAATCTGAAGGCGCTCATCACCGACACGGCCTCGCTCGTGGCCGCGGCGCGCGCGGGGCGGCTCGAAACGCGTGCCGACGCGGCGATGCACCAAGGTGACTTCCGCCGCATCGTCGAAGGGATCAATCTGACGCTCGACGCCGTCATCGAGCCGCTCAACGAGACCGGCCGCGTATTGAAGGCGATCGAAGGCGGCGATCTCACGCAAACGGCCAGCACCGCCTTCGAGGGGCAGCTCAAGGCGCTTTGCGAAAGCGTGAACAGCACGGCCATGAAGCTTGCCGACGTGGTGAACGAGGTCAACGGCGGGGCGATGGCGCTCGCGAATGCATCCGAGGAAGTCAGCGCGGCCGCGCAGTCGCTCTCGCAGGCCGCGAGCGTGCAGGCGGCGAGCGTGGAGGAGACGAGCGCCTCGCTCGAACAGATGACGGCGTCGATCTCGCAGAATACCGAAAATGCGCGCGTGACCGACGGCATGGCGAGCAAGGCGGCCAATGAAGCGAACGAAGGCGGCGAAGCGGTCAAGGCAACCGTCAGCGCGATGAAGCAGATTGCGCAGAAGATCGGCATCATCGACGACATCGCCTACCAGACCAATCTGCTCGCGTTGAATGCCGCCATCGAGGCGGCGCGCGCGGGCGAGCATGGGAAGGGATTCGCGGTGGTGGCGGCGGAGGTCCGCAAACTCGCCGAGCGCAGCCAGGTGGCGGCGCAGGAAATCGGCAACGTGGCGGCGTCGAGCGTCGAACTGGCGGAGAAGGCCGGGCATCTGCTCGATCAGATGGTGCCGAACATTCGCAAGACGTCCGACCTCGTGCAGGAGATCACGGCGTCGTCCGAGGAGCAGTCAGCGGGCGTCAACCAGATCAACAGCGCCGTGGCCCAACTGAGTCAGACGACGCAGCAAAACGCGTCGGGCTCGGAGGAACTGGCCGCGACGGCCGAGACGATGAACACGCAGACCGAGCAACTGCGCCAGACGATGAGCTTCTTCAAGATCCGCGGCGCGAAGGCGGGCCGGGTTGGGGCGCCGCGTCGCGCGGGCGCATCGGCGCCGCCGGCGCCCTCCGCGCGGGCGCTCCCGCGTGCCGCGATACAGGTGCAGGCACTGCCGCCCGCTGCGCTGCCCGACGACGGAAACGAATACGGAAGCGAGCTCGACGAATCGCATTTCGTTTCGTATTGATCGATCCTATCCATTGACCGAAGCCCGGGCTCGCCGGGCAGTGAGACGAGAACCCGATGAGCCGCATCCGCGTATTGATCGTCGACGATTCGGCCGTCGTGAGGCAGGTCGTCTCGGGCATGCTGGAGGCGGCCGGCATCGAGGTCATGGATGCCGTAGCGGATCCGATCGTCGCGATGAGCCGCCTTGCCGGCGGCTGGCCCGACGTCATTCTGCTCGACGTCGAAATGCCGCGTATGGATGGCATCACGTTCCTCAAGAAGATCATGGCGGAGCGGCCGACGCCCGTCGTGATCTGCTCGACGCTGACGGAGAAGGGCGCACGCACGACGGTGGACGCGCTCGCGGCCGGTGCGGTGTCGGTCGTGGCCAAGCCGCGGCTTGGCCTCAAGCAGTTTCTGGTGGACTCGGCCGACGAATTGAGCGCGACGATTCGCGCCGCCGCACGGGCGAATGCGAGCCGCCTCGTGCGGCGCCAGCCCGCCGCCGTGCCGGTGCCGAAGCACACGGCCGACGTCGTGCTGCCGCCGATGGCCGTCCCGGCGCACACCGCCGGCGCGGCGCTTGCGCAAACGACCGAGCGCATCGTCGCGATCGGTACGTCGACGGGCGGCACGCAGGCGCTGGAAGTCGTATTGACGGCGCTGCCGCGTGTGTCGCCCGGTATCGTCGTCGTCCAGCACATGCCGGAGAAATTCACGGCCGCGTTTGCCGAGCGGCTCGACAAGCTCTGCGAGATCGAAGTGCGCGAAGCGCGCCCGGGCGACCGTGTGATGCCGGGGCGCGCGCTGATTGCACCCGGCGGCAAGCACATGACGGTGCGCCGTAACGGCGCGCAGTACTTCGTGGACGTCATCGACGGTCCGCTCGTCAATCGCCATCGCCCGTCGGTGGACGTGCTGTTTCGCTCGGTCGCGCGCTGCGCGGGGCGCAACGCGCTCGGGGTCATCATGACCGGCATGGGCGACGACGGCGCGGCGGGGCTTGCCGAGATGCACACGGCGGGCGCGCGCACGATCGCACAAGACGAAGAGAGCTGTGTCGTCTTCGGCATGCCGCGCGAGGCGATCAAGCGCGGCGGCGTGGACAAGGTCATGCCGCTCGCGGCGATCAGTCACGACATCGCACTCGTTCATGCGCATGGCGCGTGAATACGGTCAGGGCCCACGCTATCGATCCGAACCGCAGCCTTCATTGCGTCCGAATGTCGTACCGGCGCCCCCACCGAAAATGCGATGGTGCAACGATCGCCCGCGCTACGGTAGCAGCGGCCCGCCCGGGAATCGCCTGCCGCAGCGATCGTTCGATTGAGGAGAGCGCATCATGACCATCGCCATTCATGCGGTTGCGGCCCCCCAGACAACGTCCGGGCACCCGCTCGGCCAGGAGTACGTTCCGATCGGCTACGTTCCGACGATCGTGGGCGGCGAGCCGTATCCGCCGCTTGCCAGCGTGCCGGGCGAGCGCTTCGCACGCTCGGCGCCGGCCGAGCCAGCGGAGGATCGAACGATTGCCGTGATGTACGACCACGGGTGCGAGGTGTACACGGCCGGGCAGACCGGGCTCGAAGCATCCGGCAGGCAAGGCGGTGCCGAATCGTGACCGATGCAATCGTTCGAGTGACCAACCTCGCGAGCCACGACCTGTTCATCCTCGGCGATCCGAACTGGGACGACCAGCATCTGATGTTCGGCAGCCATGCGGCGCGGGGAACGTATCGCATCGCGCCCGGCGATTCGATGGACGTGGCCGCGCCCGGGGCGTGCGCTGCCGAGCGCGAGGAGTATGCGATCGGCATGATCTTCGCCGATGGTCAAGACATCGACTACGGTTCGGCAGGCGCGTTTCAGACGGCGATCGGGTGGCGCCAGGACACCGGTGGCTTGGGCGTGACGGATGAGTACACCATCCGAACGCCTGCGCTGAGCTATTCGGCGGCGAGCGAGAGCGCCTGTTCGATGCGCATGGCGTTCGTCGATGCGCGCGCCCATGAGCAGACCGGGCGCGGCAGGTAAGCCCGATGATCAAGACGATCGCGCCGGCAAGCGGCAGGGAACCGGCAGGGAACCGGCGCGATCGTCGATTGGCCGTCACGCTTTGGCCTGCATACCGGCGGTGCAACGCTTCAGTTTCCGCTCGTCAGCTTGAAAAACGGTTCCTGCGCGAGCTGTGCGTGTTGGTCGGTCGATCCCGCGCGGTCGCTGCGATGCTCGTTGCGATAGGACGCATAATTCCACTGGAACGACGAGGCATCCGATGCCGGGCGCTCGCCCGCAGGTACACCCGCATTCGATAATGCGGATTCCAACTCCCCGACGAATGACTGTATACGTTTCAGATGCTCAGCCGTGTAATGGGTATCGGTGTCGGTTTTGGCGTAGAGGGTGAACTGGGCCCCTCGGTACACGCGCGCGTGGTCGGGGCACCGGGTCATGTCGGTTATTTTCCATTTGTCGAACGGGCTGTCCGCCGACAAGAGCAGGGGCGAAATTGCATCCCATGCCGCGTTCATGCTGCCGGGTTCGACGCTCAGATGGAATTTATCGCCGGCGAACTGGCCGTCGGCGGAGCCGTTGCGGCGTGACGCATGGATGAAGACGTCGATTGGATCCGTGGTCAGCGTGAAGCCATTGCTTTCGTTTCCCCATTCGAGTCGAGCCAACGTCGAATACGCGGGCGTGGCGCTCGCGCGCGCAAACTCGACAGGCGGCATTCGCGACATGGCCATCCGTAGCGTCGCTTCGCCACTGCGCAGCTCGGTAGATGGAGAAGGCACGGCGGCTTGTGCAGGGCGCTGCAGAAAGCTCAGATCGAGTCGGGCGAGGGGGCGTGGCAACATGTGCTCCTTGAGACGATTCGCGCGAGGCGGCACTGCCCAGCCACGGGCTGCCTCTCGCACCATGACGAAGGAGCGTTAACTGTAATTCGACGTCGCATGGGCCGGGAGACCGATAATTCTCGGTTTCGCCGATTGGCGAGCGCCCCGCATTGCGCCACGTCACCCGGCATCGCGCTGCATGATCCAGTCGTGCGCCGGATCGTTCTTGAAATGCCAGACGCGCTGTGGTCCCGCCATCACGTTCAGATAGTACGAGTCGTAGCCGTAAGGCACCACGACCGGATGGTAGCCGCGCGGCACCATCACGACGTCGTGGTCTTCCACGGCCATCGATTCGTCGAGATCGCGCGCATCGGTATAGACGCGCTGAAACGCGAAACCCTGCGGCGGGTTCAGACGGTGGTAATACGTTTCCTCCAGTGCGCTTTCGAGCGGAATGTTGTCCGCATCGTGCTTGTGCGGCGGATAGCTCGACGAATGTCCGCCCGGCGTTCTGACCTCCACGACGAGCAGCGACTCGGCCGGCTCTGTCTGCGGGAGGATGTCGCAGACGTAACGGGTATTGAGTCCCTTGCCGCGCACGGAGCGTTTCATCTGCGAGGGCTCGATGAGCCGCATGCCGTAGCGTCCCTCGCCCGGCGCGCTCGCGATGCCGATTTCGGCTGCCCGCTCGGCGCGTACGGTGGCGCGAACGTCGGGCGGCAGAT
Source organism: Trinickia caryophylli (assembly GCF_034424545.1). Lineage (NCBI taxonomy): Bacteria > Pseudomonadati > Pseudomonadota > Betaproteobacteria > Burkholderiales > Burkholderiaceae > Trinickia > Trinickia caryophylli. The sequence continues at coordinate 3,795,126 of NZ_CP139970.1, forward strand.
AGAGCGCATAGGGCGCGGCGTCCTCGAACACGCTGTCGCGCGAGCCGATACTCGTGAAGCGCTCGTTCCCCGCGTCGATCGACACGGCGCCCGAGAGCACCACGATGCAGACCTCGCGCGCCGTTTCATGCACGTTCGCGATGTCCCCTTGGGCGAGGCGGTAGGCGGCGAAGCCGACATGGCGCCAGCCCGCCGATTCGGGTGTCACTCGGGCGATCGTCATACCCTCGCGCTGGGCTTTCACGAGCAGGCTCATTACGCCACCTCCTTGATCTGCGCCGATGCGGGAAACGGCGCGTCGGCCAGCGCGCGCAGCGTGCGGTAGCCCTTTTCGGCGTAGGCATAGCTCGGCGCGACGACGGGATCCTGCTCCGCCTCCACGACGAGCCAGCCGCGATAGCCAATCCGCTTGAGGCGGTCGATGACGGCGGCGAAATCCACCGCGCCGTCGCCCGGAACCGTGAATGCGCCGTTGATGACGGCCTCGAGGAAGCTCCAGTCGCGATTGCGGGCAAGCTTGACGACGGCGGGCCGGACGTCCTTGCAATGAACGTGGCAAATGCGCGGCCCGTATTTGTCGATGAGCGAAAGCGGCTCGCCGCCCGCGAACGTGATATGGCCCGTGTCGAGCAGCAGACCCACGGCGTCGCTCGTGCGCTGCATGAGCGCATCGACGTCGGCCGGCGTTTCGACATAGGCGCCCATATGATGGTGGTAGGCAACGCGCACGCCGTGCGAGAGCGTGTAGCGCGCGAAGCGGTCCAGGCGCTCGGCGTAGCGGTCCCACTGCGCGTCGGTGAAAAAGCGCGGACGTTGAAAGAGCGGCGCGGGCGAACCCTGGATCGTTCCCGAGACCTCGCCGTAGACCATCGCCGTCGCCCCATTTTTTGCCAGCAGCTCGAGGTGCGGACCCACGGCGTCGATCTCCTCCTCGGCGCTGCGCTCGGCCAGGCGGCCGGAGTACCAGCCGGATACGAGCGCGAGATCGTACTTCGCGAGCAGCGCCTTGAGCGCCTCCGGCTCGCGCGGAAACTTGTTGCCGAGTTCGAACCCCTGGTAGCCGATCTGCCGTCCCTCGGTCAACGCGACCTCGAGCGGCGTTTCTCCGCCCAGCGAGGGCAGGTCATCGTTCATCCACGACAGCGGGTTGATGCCGATGCGGACTTCGAAAGCAGTCATGCGAATCCTCTATCGCTCAATGTAATCGGGCCGTCGATCTCGACCGGTCCCATCAACGCTGCTCGCGAGCAGCGAGCTGCGCCTCGTAGTTTGTGCGCGCCGCGCGCACGGCTTCGCGCGCCGACACTGCCGGCACGGCCACTTCCCACCACCAGCCGCCGTCGTCGGTCGTGCGCGCCGGGTCGGTGTCGATCACGAGCACCGAAGTGCGGTCGGCCTCGCGGGCACGCGCGAGCGCCGCCTCCAGCCCGGCCACGTTCGCGACATGCTCGGCCGCGGCGCCGAGCGCGCGCGCATGGGCAGCGAAGTCGACCGGCGGAGCGCCGTGCGGGCCTTGCAGGCAATCGTCGAGCAGGTTGTTGAACGGTGCGCCGCCGCAAGCCTGCTGCAGCCGGTTGATGCAGCCATAGCCGCGGTTGTCGAGCACGACGACGATGAGCTTCGCGCCGAGCATGACCGATGTCGCGATCTCGCTGTTCATCATCAGATAGCTGCCGTCGCCCACCACGACGATCACTTCGCGCCCGGGCCGGGCCAGTTTCGCGCCGAGCCCGCCCGCAATCTCGTAGCCCATGCACGAGTAGCCGTACTCGACGTGGTAGGCGCCCGGGCGGCCTGCACGCCAGAGCTTGTGCAACTCGGCCGGCAGCGTGCCCGCCGCGCACACGACGATGTCGTCCTCGGGCGAGCGCGCGGCCGAGCGCTGGATCGCACCGATCACATCCGCGTCATAGGGCAGCTTGTCTGTTTGCGGCGCGTGTGTGCGCTGTCTGACGATCTCGCGCCAGTCGACGGCGAGCGCGCGCGCGCGCTCCGCCCACGTATCGCTCGCGCGCCATTCGCCGAGACATGCCGTCAAGGCTTCGAGTGCGGCGCAGGCGTCGGCTACTACCGGCGTGGCGCTTTGCTTGATCCCATCGAACATGTTGGCGTTCAGGCAGACGATGTCGGCCTGCGTGAAGAGCGTATTCGAGCCCGTGGTGAAGTCCTGCAGCCGGGTGCCGACGGCGATGACGCAGTCTGCCTCGTGCGCAAGGGCGTTCGCGGCCGTGGCGCCCGTCACACCGACCGCGCCGACGTTCAGCGGGTGATCCCACGGCAGCGCGCCCTTGCCGGCCTGCGTTTCGCCGACGGGAATGCCGTGCCGCTCGGCGAACGCGCGCAGCGCACTCGCGGCGCCGTGGCTGTAGAGCACGCCGCCGCCGGCGACGATCATCGGGCGTTTCGCCTGCTGCAGGCGGGCGAGGGCGGCGTCGAGCTCGGTCGGGCTCGGCGACGGCGCATGGAACGTGACGACGCGCGGTGCGAAGAACGCGGCCGGGAAATCGTAGGCCATCGCCTGAACGTCTTGCGGCATCGCAAGCGTGACCGGGCCGCACACCGCGGCATCGGTCAGCACGCGCATCGCGCGCGGCAGCGCCGTGAGCAACTGCGCGGGGTGCATGATGCGATCGAAATAGCGCGATACCGGCTTCAACGTGTCGTTGGCCGATACACCGCCGTCATGGAAGTCCTCGACCTGCTGCAAGACGGGATCGGGCGCGCGCGAGACGAAGATGTCGCCCGGCAGCAGCAGCACGGGCAGCCGGTTCACGTGCGCGAGCGCGGCGGCCGTGACGAGGTTCGTGGCTCCCGGGCCGATCGACGTCGTGACGGCCATCATGCGGCGACGGAAGTGCGCCTTGGCGTAGGCGATCGCCGCGAGCGCCATCGCCTGCTCGTTGTGCGCGCGGTAGGTCGGCAGCTCGTCGCGATGGTGATAGAGCGCTTCGCCGATGCCGGCGACGTTGCCGTGCCCGAAGATCGCGAAAACCCCGCCGAAAAGCGGCACTGTTTCCGCGCGCCCGTCGTCGGTCTCGAGCACGACACGCTGCGCCGCGAGATAGCGCACGAGTGCCTGCGCGGCCGTGAGGCGCACCGTTTGCGCGGCGCCTTGCCGCGCGATCGGATCGGTATCGGGTGCATTCATCACGCTGCCTCCCGTCGCGCGCTCGCCGGGGAGCGCGTGTTGGCGCGCGCCGCTCGCCATGCGGCGATCAGCGTTTCGAACTTGCCGCGCACGCTCGCGATGAGTTCGGCGTCGCCGATCTCCCCGGCGAGCCAGGCGTGGCTTGCTTCGTGGAAGATCGTCCGGCCGACGGTGAAGCCCCGGCAGGTGGCCGATGCGGCGGCCGCAACGAATCCGGCGCAGAGTTCCTCGACGCCGGCCGCAAGGCCCAGAAGCACCACGCCACGGCAATAGGGATCGCGCTCGGCGATGAGCGCATCGATCGCCCGCCATTGCTGTGCCGGCAACGGCGCGAGCTTCCACCACTCCGGTCGAATGCCGAGGTTGTAGAGCCGCTTGAGCGCGCGAAACACGGTGTCGGGTGCATCGGGCAGGCTCGGTCGTTTCGGCGGAATCACCTCGAGCAGCAGTTCGTGGCCGCTGGCCTGCACGGCATCGTAAAGCGCGCGCAGTTGCGCTTCCTGCTCGATGCGCACTTCGATGGTTTCGTCGGGATGGTATTGCACGAGGCATTTGACGACGTGCTCGCGCGGCCAGCTCGCGAGCGTCGTGCCGATCGAGCGGCCGTGGTCGAATACGAGCGGCATCGAGCCCGGCAGTTCCACCGGCCGGCCGATCCACCAGCCGCGGCCCGTGGCCGCGTTCAACGCATCCTGGCCATAGCGATCGTCGATGAGCACGGCGATACGGCCTTCGAGGCCGAGCGCGGTTTCCGTCTGTGCGACGGCCTCGACGAAGCGCTGCTTGAGCTCGGAGATCCGTGCCTCGTTCGCGCCCGTTTGCTGAGCGAGTTCGAAGAACTGATTGCGATGGTCGAACGCGAAGCCGAGCACTTCCTCGCGAGCCTGACGCTTGACGCTCACGCGGTGCAGACGTGCCAGTTCGGCGTCGCGGTCGGGGCGTCGCATCCGGATGGGATCGCGCGCGGCGGCGGCGCGGAAGTAGTCGAGCTCGGCGGGCGTTGGCATGGCGGGCGCGCAGCCGTGGCGCGAAACGACGAGCGCGCCGCAGATGTTGGCGGTGCTCGCGCAGCGTTCGAGGGGCGCGTCGCGCAGCCATTCGGAGAGGAACCCGGAGGCAAACGCGTCGCCCGCGCCGAGCACGTTGAGCACTTCCACCTGCGTGCCGCCGTGGGTCGGCGCGTCGTCGATATCGGCCGGCACGGCGCCTTCGACGATCGTGCAGCCGAGCGGCCCGCGCTTGACGACGAGCGTGGCGCTCGTCACGGTGCGAACCATCTTGAGCGCATCGACGAGCTCGTGCTTGCCGCCGGCGATGCGGAATTCTTCCTCGGTGCCGATCACGAGGTCGAAGTGCGGCAGGATACCCTGCAGATGGGCCGTGACGTTTTCGTCGGCAACGAAGCGCGTCTCGCCGTCGGCCTTGCCGGTCAGACCCCAGAGCACGGGACGATAGTCGATGTCGAGCACCGTGCGCACCCGATTGCGGCGCGCGTAGTCGAGCGCGCGACGGCTCGCGCGGTTGACGCGCTCGGTCGAAAAGTGGGTGCCGGTGATCAGCAGCGCTTTGCTCGAGGCGATGAACGCCTCGTCGAAGTCGCTTTCGTCGAGCGCCATGTCGGCGCAGTTCTCGCGATAGAAGATGAGCGGAAACGTATCGCGGTCCTTGATTCCGAGCAAGACGAGCGCGGTCAGTCGCTCCATGTCCGTGCGCGTGTGACTCACGTCGCAGCCTTCGCGCGCGAGCGTTTCGGTGAGAAAGCGGCCCATATGGTCGTTGCCGACGCGCGAGAGCATGGCCGAGGCGAGCCCGAGGCGCGCGCAGCCGAATGCGATGTTGGCCGAGGAGCCGCCGAGATATTTGGCGAAACTCGCGACGTCTTCGAGCCGGGCGCCGATCTGCTCGGCGTAGAGATCGACAGCCAGCCGGCCGAGACAGATGACGTCGCGCGCGCGGCCGGGCGCGAAGCGGCTCTCGGAGGCAGCGGTTGCGTCGGGGATATCTTGAGTGGCAGCCATGAATGGATAGTCCTGAAATGTGGGGCGCGTCAGATCGTGGCTCCGTCGAGCTCCGCGATCATCTTTTGCATCTCGGCGCCGCCCGCCATCATGTCGAGTACGGCTTCCTTGCTGATCGTCTCTTTCGTGAACGTGCCCATCGAGCGTCCTCGGTTGAGCAGGGTGAACGAATCGCCGATCGGGTAGGCGTGATGCACGTTGTGCGTGATGAAGATGACGGAGATGCCGCGCTCGCGCGCTTTATGAATGAGCTTGAGTACGTTGAAGCTCTGCTTGACGCCGAGGGCGGCCGTGGGTTCGTCGAGAATCAGCACGCGCGCGCCGAAATGAATCGCGCGCGCGATCGCGAGACATTGCCGCTCGCCGCCCGACATCGTGCCGATCGGCTGATTCGCGTCGCGCACGTTGATGCCCATTTCGGCGAGCTTGTCGCGCGCGATCGTGGCGGCGGCCTCGACGTCCATGACGTTCACCAGGCCGAAGAGTTTCTTTTGCGGCTCCCGGCCCATGAAGAAGTTGCGCGCGACCGAGAGCAGCGGCACGAGCGCGAGGTCCTGATAGACCGTGGCGATACCGAGATCGAGCGCGTCTTTCGGGGAGCTGAAGTGCACGGGGTTGCCGTCCACGCGGTAGATGCCTTCGCTTGGCGCGTGCACGCCGGCGAGCGTCTTGATGAGCGTGGACTTGCCGGCGCCGTTGTCGCCGAGCAGGCAATGGACCTCGCCGCGCCGCAGCTCGAGCGTGACGTCCTTCAGCGCGATCACGTTGCCGAAGTAGCGGCTCACGTTCTCGAGCGCGAGGATGATGTCGTCGCCGCCGCGCTCTGCCTGACGTTCGTTGTTGGCCATGTCTTCTCCTCCGGTGCTCAGCGCGACGTCGCGACGCGCGTGCGCACGTAGTGGTTGAACAGTACGGCGAAGAGCAGCATGAGGCCGAGGAACACGCGGAACCAGTCCGAGTCGATGTTCGTATAGCTGATGCCGATCTGCACGACGCCGAAGATGAGCGCGCCGAACGAGGCGCCGACGACGGAGCCGTAGCCGCCCGTGAGCAGCGTGCCGCCGATGACGGCTGCGATGATCGCCTCGAACTCTTTTTGCAGGCCGCGGTCGGCCGCGGCCGAGCCGATGTCGCAGACTTGCAGCACGGCGAACAGACACGAGCAGAAGGCGGTGAATACGAAGAGGCGGATCTTCACGCGCCGCACGGGCACGCCGACGTTTTTGGCGGCGTTGGCATCGCCGCCGACGGCGAAGATCCAGTTGCCGAAGCGTGTCTTCGCGAGCGTGAAGGCGCCGATCGCCGCGAGCGCGAACCACCAGACGATGACTTTCGGCACGCCCGGCACGAGGGGCTCGCCGTTGTCGAGCAGCTTGACGATGCCGATGCGCGCAAGCCAGCGGAAGGCGTCATGGAACGCCACGCCCTGAAAGAGCGCGTGCGCGAGGGGGCTTTGGGCCGCGACGTCGCCCACGCCCGAAATGATCGTGCGGTCGGCGAACATCACCGAGAGCGCGAGCGTGAGGCCGCGCAGAATGAAGAGGAAGGCCAGCGTGACGATGAACGAGGGCAGCCGCGTGCGCATGACGAGGTAGCCGTTGAGGGCGCCGAGCGCCATCGAGCCCGCGAAGGCGAAGACGATCGCAAGCTCGATCGGCCAGTGGAAGTACATGGTCGGCAGCGCGACCATCATGCCGGCGAATCCGATCATCGAGCCGATGGAAAGATCGAACTCGCCCGCGATCATGAGCAGGCAGGCGCCGACGGCGAGAATGCCGAGATAGGCGGCCACCTGCGACCAGTTCATGATGCCGTCGAGGTTGAACATGCCGGAGCCGCCGGCCCCGATCGCGAATACGATAAACACCATGACGGTGCCCGCGAGCGCGGCGAATTCGGGGCGGTTCAGCAGATGCTTGAGCCACGATTCGCGCCGCAGGCGCTCGTCGGACGCGTTGCTCGCGCCCGGTGCGGCGCTCGCCGCCGCGCCCGACTGCTCGGATTTCGGCAGGTTGCCATGGAAATGATCGACGACGCCCATTCAATGTCTCCTTGAGGCGCGGCTTTCGCCGGCGAGAGCGGTCCCCGGCCGACCCGGTTCGTGCCGCGCCATAAAGCTGATGCGTATGGCGGACGGCGCGCGTGCGCGGCGCGTCCGCTTCTTCTTTCGTCAGCGGTACTGGCCCGCGTACTTGACGACTTTGTCGAGGTTTTCCTTCGTGATGAAGCCGGGGCCCGAGCGGATCGTCGCGGGGTCGTAGACCGGTTGCAGTCCGTACTCGGCCAGGCGGGCCTTGAACTTCTCGTTGGCCTGCAGGATCTTCTCGATCTTCGCCGGATCGGTCACATGCTCCTTCTTGACGATGGCGAGCACGGCCACCGGGATGTAGCCCTGCAGGTACGGCTGCTGATCGATCGCGAACTGGATCGTGCCGTCCTTGATCGCGGCCGCGATGTCCTGCGAGAAGTCGAACGTCGCAAACCAGATCTTGCCGGCAAGTCCCATCTGCTTGAGCGCCTTGATCGTCGGCGAGGCCGAATCGGGGCCGAGCGCGAGCACGGCACCCGTGTCAGGGTGGTTGCGCAGGTATGCGCTCACCTTCGTCTGGATGCCGGTCGGATCCTGTCCGGCGTCGAGCGTCGAGGTCTTGAAGTTCACCCCGAGCGCCTCGGCAAAACCGCGGCAGCGCTCGAACGAGGCCGGATTCGTCGCGTAGTGGTTCACGCAGAGGAACGACTTGATGCCGGCGGCCTTCGCCTTCATGCCGGCAGCCTTGCCCGCGGCGTATTCGGGCTGGCCGATGTGCATGACCGCGCCGAGGTCCTTGCTCTGTTGCTCGGTGCCGGAGTTGATCGTCACGAGCGGGATGTGCTTGTCGGTGACTTTTTTGAGCGAGCCCTTGAGCACGTCGTAGTCGGCGATCGTCGCGATCACGCCGTCATAGTTGCGCGCGGCCGCCTGCTCGATGAGACGCGACATGTCGGACAAGTCGCCGTTCGGCGGGTTGCGGTAGTCGGTCTGAACGTTGAAATCCTCGTCCGCCTGCTTGATCGCGTTCTTGATCGTGTTCCACCACGAATCGGAATCCGGCGCGTGGCTGATCAGTACGAACTTCGCATCGGCGGCATGCGCGCTCGGTACGGCGAGCGGTGCGAACGCGAACGCGAATCCCGAAGCGAGCGTTGCCGCGAGCTTTTTCAACGCGGCCTTTTTCAACACGGCCTTGAGGTTGCCTTGTCTCATTTGTCTCCACCTGTTTCGAAGTTATGTTGTCTCGAGCGTGCTCGAATGGACTGACCGGCCGCTCACGGAACAGAGTAGGCCAACTCTTTCTCGATTGCAAAGAAAATTTCATTGATCTGGAAAATGGAAAATTCATTCCATTTCGATGGGGGCACGCCTATAATCGGCATCGACCGATCCCGCGCCGCGCGGCGATTCCGCGGCCCGGCGGCCGGACACCGGTCATGGAACACGAATAGGAAAAGAGCCATGCAGGAAGACAGTACCGACGAGTTGCCGAGCGTCGACGAACTGATGCAGCGCGTTGCCGATTCTTACGAGTCGTTGCCGCGGCAGTTGAAGAGCGTCGCCTCGTATCTCGAGCAGCATCGCTCGAGTGTGATGGTGGATCGCACGAGCGACATCGCGGCGAGCTGCGGCGTGCATCCTTCCGCCGTGGTGCGCTTCGCGCAGCGTTTCGGCTTTTCCGGGTTCTCCGATCTGCAGGACGTGTTCAAGCAGGCCTACGCGGGGCAGGGCGCGTCGGGGCAGACCTACAAACAGCGCATCCGCAAGCTGATCGACGACAAGCCCGGACATCTGTCGGGCCAGGCAGTCGCGCGCGAATTCATCGCCGCCTGCCGCGGCGGGCTCGACGAACTCGATGCGACGCTCGATGGCGATGCGTTCGACGCCGCCGTCACGATGCTGGAGCGCGCGGAAAACATCTACGTAGTGGGCGTGCGGCGCTCGTTCGCGGTGGCGAGCTACATCGTCTATGCGCTGCAGCACACTTCCAAGCGCGTGCATCTCGTCTCGGGTTTTGGCGGCATGTATCGGGAGCAGATCCGCAGTATCAAGAAGGGCGACGTCGTGATCGCCATCAGCTTCGAGCCTTACGGACGCGAAACGCAGTATTGCCTGCGCGTCGCTCATCATCAGCAGGCGCAAACGCTCGTCATTACCGACAGCCGCCTGTCGCCGCTCGCGCGCTACGCGAGCGCGCAACTGTTCGTGAAAGAGGGCAGCGCGTTCGCGTTTCGCGCGCTGACGAGCACGATCTGCCTGTGCCAGGCGCTATTCGTCGCGCTGGCCTACAGGCTTGAACTCAAAGTCGAAGAATCTAAGGACATTGGAGGATACGATGACTGACCAGGCACGCGGCGCCATCGACGTCGCGGTATTCGGCGCGGGCCGCATCGGCCGCATTCATGCCGGCAATCTGGCGCGCCAGCCCGGCGTGCGGCTCAAGTACGTGGTGGACGTGAACCGCGAGGCCGCCGCGGCGCTCGCGCGCGAGCACGGCGTCGAGGCGGTCGATGCCGATGCGGCGCTCGAGGACGCCTCGATCGGCGCCACGGTGATCTGTTCGAGCACCGATACGCACGCCGATCTGATCGAGCGCTCGGCTGCGCGCGGCAAGCATGTGTTCTGCGAAAAACCGGTCGATCTCGCGCTTGAGCGGGCGCGGTCGTGCAAGGAGGCCGTGGAGCGCGCGGGCGTGGTTTGCATGATCGGCTTTCAGCGCCGCTTCGATCCGACTTTCGCGGCGGTGAAGGCGCGGCTCGAGAGCGGCGAGATCGGGACGCCGGAAATGCTCGTCGTCACGAGCCGCGATCCCGGTGCGCCGCCGGTGGACTACATCCGCCGTTCGGGTGGCATCTTCAAGGACATGCTGATCCATGACTTCGACATCTTCCGCTGGATTCTCGACGACGAAGCCGAGACGCTGCATGCCACCGGCAGTTGCCTGACCGATCCCGCGATCGCTGAGGCGGGCGATATCGACGCGACGGCGGTAACGATCCGCACGAAGCGAGGGCGGCTTTGCCAGATCAATACGTCGCGCCGCGCAGCCTACGGCTACGACCAGCGGTTCGAGGTGCTCGGCAGCGGCGGTATGTTGCAGGCCGGCAACGTGCGGCCCACCGAGGTCGCGGCGTGGTCGGCCACGGCCATCTCGACCGATCTGCCCGAAGCGTTCTTTCTCGAGCGCTATCGCGCTGCCTATGCCAACGAGATCGCGCACTTCTTCGAGGCCGTCACGCGCGGCACACCTGTGCGCACGACGATTGCCGATGGCGTGAAGGCGCTCGAGTTGGCCGAAGCGGCCACGCGATCATGGCGCGAGGGCCATGCCGTGCGCCTCGGCGGCGCGGCGGATTGAAACTTCCGATAAGGATGGACCGCCGTTCGCCTGGCCGGATCGCCGGCAGGGCGGGTGGCGTCCGGTGCCTGAAACAAGGCAACGGCGACAAAGGAGACGCATGATGACGACAGCAGCGGGCACGCCGGTGAGGATCGGCGTGGCGGGGCTCGGCCGCCTCGGCAAGCGGCATGCGATGAATCTTGCCTACCGGGTGCCGGGGGCGGTGCTGGCGGCGGTATGCAGCCCCGTCGAGGAGGAACGCGCGTGGGCGCGCGATGCGTTGCCGGCACCGCGGCTGTATGCCGATTACGACGCGATGCTCGCGGATGGCGAGCTCGACGCCGTGTGGCTCGTCACGCCTTCGTCGCTGCACGCCGGGCAGATCGTCGCGGCGCTGCGCGCGGGCAAACACGTGTTCTGCGAAAAGCCGCTGTCGCTCGAGTTGGACGAATGCGAACGTGTGCTTGCCGTGGCCCGCGAGCATCCGCGGTTGCAGGCCATCATCGGCTTCATGCGGCGCTTCGATCCGAGCTATCGCGACGCTTACGAGAAAGTCGCCGCCGGCACGATCGGGCGTCCTTTCATGGTGCGCTCGCAAACGACGGACAAGAACGATCCCGAGGGCTTCTTCGTGCGTTTCGCCCCGACTTCGGGCGGAATCTTTCTCGATTGCACCGTCCACGATATCGACGTCGCGCGCTGGTTTTTCGGCAACGCGCGCGCCACGCGGGCCTATGCAACGGGCACGATCGCGCTGCACGAGGGCCTGCGCGCGTGCGGCGACGTGGACAACGGCGTGGGTGTCGTCGAATTCGAAGATGGCCGGCTCGCCGTTTTCTATGCGTCGCGGACGATGGCGCATGGCAACGATACGCACAGCGAAGTAATCGGCACGGCCGGGGCTCTCGCGATCGGACATATTCCGCGCGCGAGCCGGGTGGAGATCTACGACGAGAGCGGGGTGCGCAGCGAATGCACGCCGACGTTCTTCGACCGTTTCGAGGAGGCGTTCCTGCGCGAGGCGCAAGCGTTCGTCGGCGCGGTGCGCGGCGATGCGCGGGCGGACGCCGGCGCGAGTCTGGCCGATGCGCTCGAGGCGACGCGTATCGGGCACGCGCTGCGTCAGGCGCTCGAAAGCGGGCAACCGGTCGCGCTCTAGTGGGGAAGCGGCCCGGCGGGAGCGGCCGCGCCATCGGGGCGCGGTCGTCAGCGCGTGAGTTGTTGCGGGTGCGGTAAAATCGGCCTCGCGTTCGGCATCTGCCCGGCTTGCGGCAGCCTGTCGGTTCGCATCTTCCCAATCAAGGTCGATCACCGATGGAAATTCACAAGGAAGTCGATGCACGCGGGCTCAATTGCCCGCTGCCGATTCTGCGCGCGAAAAAAGCCCTGGCGGACATGCAAAGCGGGCAAATTCTCAAAGTGCTCGCCACCGATCCCGGCTCCCAGCGCGATTTTGCCGCGTTTGCGAAGCAAACCGGCAACGAGATCGTCGAAACCGCTACGCAGGACAAGACGTTCGTTTTTTTGATGCGGCGGCGCTGAAGCGCGGTGCCACCCGCGCGCGCATGCGGATGGCTATCCCGGCATCGATGCGACCTCAACGGCGTGGCAAATCCTGCACGGCGGCGCGCAATTGCTCGGCGCGGCGCTCGTTCAGCTCGGCTTCGCAGGCGAACCGTCTCATATCGAGCGCATTGCCGATCGCTCCGCCGCCCAACGATGCGGCAAAATCGCACTGCGCTTTGCGATACTGAGTAAAGGCTTTCCCCGAAGATTGAAGCTCGTTTCTCGCCAGACGGATGTACTTGCCGTCTTCGTCCCATTTCGAAACCGCATCGAGCGCCTTTTGCTCGGCTTGCTTCAGTTTCTTGTCGCTGTCTGCCGCTCGTTTGGCGAGGCACTCGCGCATGCCGGCCTCGGATTCGCCGCTGCAGGCTTCACGAATGGCATGCTCGTCCTGAAGGGCGGGCGAATCGGCCGCCGTCGCGCCGGGTGCAAGCGTGACGCCCAGCGCCATTGCCATCGCGCACAACGCCGTCCACTTCATTGCGCGCATGCCGTCTCCTTGACTTGCCGAACGAGATTGAGTGCGTACTCGAGCTTTTTGGCGTAATTCGGATCGCCGCCGCCGTTGTACCGTTGGGCGATCGATGCCGTGGAGATCGCACGCCAACTCGTGATTACGCGCGCCGTCGATGCCTTTTGAAACTGAAGGACCTCGCCGGGTTTAAGGACGGCAGCCTTGGGATTCGCTTTTTTCAGCATGTCCACCGTGGTTCCTTGTGCCTTGGCGATTCTGTCGAACGAGTCCCCCGGCTTGACCTTGACTTCATAGACTTTCGTATCCGCGGCCGGGACCGTTTTGTAGTCGAAATTGGCCATGCGCATCAGCAGGTAGCCGATAGCGGCACGGATGTTATGGCCGGGAAGACTCTTGACCGAAGCGACCGTCAATCGCGCTTTCCATGCCGGGGGCAGAATCAGGTCGCCGCCTTCGTTGCCCGTGAGCAGCGACGTCAGGCCCGGATCGCCGGGTACGCCGATCTGCATGGGCTTCGTGTTCCATTCGTCGCGCGCGGCACCTGTTTCGGTCCATGCCATTGCCTTGATGAGCCGCCAATCGAGCGCGACATAGCCGGCGGTGCCGCTCAGATGACTGTTGAATTCCGTCACCGCCGCCCGGATGTCGCAGTCATGCTCGTTCCATTTCGGGTCCCCGACGGCTTTGTCCAGGGTGGCTTTCCATTTCTCGAAGCCGGTTTGTTCCGGTTGAGCGGCCATGATCGGTCCTTTTAATGAAGTCGCACCATCATTCGTTGTTTGACGGTACCCATCTGATGCCGGCGGGTCGCCCCGGTCAAAATATCGAATAAAAACGGATTGCGATGGTACGGCTTTATGGATTCCGTTTCAAGGAAGCGGTTCTGAAACAGAAAAGTCGTTATCGCCGGTTCCTCCGGAAAATCGTAGTGCCACGTATTTTTGGCTTGCATGCGTGGCAAAACGGTTACCCGCAAATCTCGCGAATTGCCTCGGCGCGACTGCGCGCACGCGGTGCCAGGCGCCCAAAAAGGCTCGAACCGATTCCCCATGAAGTGGGCATGTGGCATGCGTTGCGCACGGCGTCCGTCCGGTGCAGGAGCGGCTAATCGAAGCAGGGCTGTCAGCGCATCGGCCGGACCGGCTTGCCGTGCCCGGCGCGCGGCGCATGCGGATGGACAGTGGGGGGAAACATGAAAACGGGAATCGGTGTGGCCGCCGCGGTGCTTGCACTCGCCGCGGCGGGCGCGCACGCGCAGGCCACGCAGGAAGTGTATGGACAATTCGGCACCGAGGGTCTCGGCATCGGCTACGGCCATATGCTGAATTCGCGGCTTGGCGCACGCGCCGAATTCAATGGATTCGCGCTATCGCATGATTTCAATGCCGGCGATCTTCATTACGATGCGACGCTCAACCTTCACCATGGCGGCCTTTACCTCGATTTCTTTCCCGCGCCGGCGACGGTCGGGTTCCGCTTGACGGCCGGTGTGCTGATCGGCGGCGATAACGTGGACGCAACCGCCACCTCCACGTCGGGCACCTATACGATCAACGGCACCACCTATCCCGCGCTTGGCCAGCAGATTCATGCGAAGGCGACTTACCCGACGCTGCGCCCGTACCTCGGGCTCGGTTTCGGCCATACGCCGAACGGCAAGCGGGGATGGGGGCTTTTCTTCGATGCGGGCGTGGCCTACGGGCGGCCCCATCTCGACTTCGATGTGCCGCCGGCCATCGTAGCCGAGGCGGGGGCCGCGAACGTGGCGGCCGAAGAGCAGAAGCTGCGCGACAAGGTCGACCGTTTCCGCTTCTATCCGATCGTGAAACTGGGCGTGACTTATCGATTCTGATTATCGGTGGTGAGAGGCGGGGCCGTTCCGGGGGAAACCCGGACGGCCCGCCGCGCAAGCCGCGCTTGAGCGCGGCCGCACTCAGCTGTCCATGACGGGCTGGCGCGTGCGCAGATACTCGGCGAACTCGTCGGACACCTCCGGGTGGCGCAGCGCGAACTCGACCGTGGCCTTCAGGTAGCCGAGCTTGCTGCCGCAATCGAAACGCGTGCCGTGGTATTTGTACGCGAGCACCTGTTCGTCGTTGAGCAGCGACTGGATGGCGTCGGTCAGCTGGATTTCGCCGCCGGCACCCGGCTTGATCGCACGCAGGTGCTCGAAGATGCGCGGCTTGAGCACATAGCGGCCCACCACGCCCAGGTTCGAAGGCGCCACTTCGGGCGCCGGCTTTTCGACGATGCCGGACATCTTGATGATGGCGTCTTCCCATTCCTTACCGTCGACGATGCCGTACGACTTCGTTTCCTGCGGCGGGATTTCTTCCACGCCGATGACGGAGCTGTGATAGTGGTCGAACACGTCGACCATCTGCTTCATGACGCTGGGCACCGCATAGAGCAGGTCGTCCGCCAGGATCACGGCGAACGGGTTGTCGCCCACGAGCTTCTCGGCGCAAAGCACAGCGTGGCCGAGCCCCAGCGCTTCGGGCTGCCGGACGTAGAAGCAGTCGACATGGCTCGGCTTGATGCCGCGCACGAGCTCGAGCAGGCGCTCCTTGCCGCGCGCCTCGAGCTCCGCTTCGATTTCGTAGGATTTGTCGAAATGGTCCTCGATCGCGCGCTTGCTGCGGCCCGTCACGAAGATCATCTCCGTGATGCCGGCCGACATCGCCTCCTCCACCGCGTATTGAATCAGCGGCTTGTCGACGATCGGCAGCATCTCCTTGGGGCTCGCCTTGGTGGCGGGAAGAAAACGGGTGCCGAGACCGGCGACCGGAAAGACTGCCTTGGTGACTTTTAGCATGGCATTACCCTGGTTATCGATTGGCTTCAGTCGGGGACGACTCGTCCGGCTCGCGTCAGGCGGGCAGACGCGCCAGCTGCGCGCTCAGCTTGGCGACGGTATCGCGGTATTGTGACAGTCTTTTCTGCTCCTGCTCCACGACGACGGCCGGTGCTTTTGCGACAAAAGATTCGTTCCCGAGTTTCGCCGTGCACTTGGCAATCTCCGCTTCCAGCCGAGCAATTTCCTTGCCGAGCCGTTCGCGCTCGGCCGCAACGTCGATTTCCACCTTCAGCACGAGTTTGTCGCCGCCCACGATCGCAATCGGTGCACCCTGTGCCTCATTGTCGAGCGCGCTTTCGTCTGCGAGGATGCGCACCTCCGAGAGCCGGGCGAGGGCTTGCGCATAGCCCGCATAGCTTTCCCACAGCGCCGCGTTGCCGTGCACGAGCAGCGGCACCTTCGTCGCCGGCGAGAGATTCATCTCGCCGCGCAGGTTGCGGCATGCGTCGATCGCGGCCTTCAGGCCGCCAGCCCACTGTTCGGAGGATTCGTCGATCTTGTCCTCGCGGGCACGCGGGTACGGCTGCACCATGATGGACGTCGCACCTTCGGCAATACCTTGCGGGTAGGCGTCGGTGAGCGGCGCGACCTTTTGCCAGAGGGCCTCCGTGATGAACGGGATGATCGGATGCGCGAGGCGCAGCACGGTTTCCAGCACACGCAGCAGCGTGCGGCGCGTGGCGCGCTGCTGCGCCGGCGTGCCCGTGGCGATCTGCACCTTGGCGAGCTCGAGGTACCAATCGCAGTACTCGTCCCAGACGAACTTGTAAATCGCGTTGGCGACGTTGTCGAAGCGGTAGTCGGCAAAGCCTTTTTCGACCTCGGCCTCCACGCGCTGCAACAGCGAGACGATCCAGCGGTCCGCCTGCGAGAATTCGGTGTAGCCCGCGCCGCATCCGCCGGGTGCGCCGTCCTTCGGCTTCGAAAAGCCGCAGTCATGGCCCTCGCAATTCATCAGCACGAAGCGCGTCGCGTTCCAGAGCTTGTTGCAGAAGTTGCGATAGCCTTCGCAGCGCGCGAGATCGAAGTTGACGTTGCGCCCGAGCGTGGCCATCGACGCCATCGTGAAGCGCAGCGCATCGGTACCGAACGAGGGAATGCCCTCCGGAAACTCCTTGCGCGTCTTTTTCTCGATCGTCGTGGCCTGCTTCGGGTTCATGAGCCCCGTTGTGCGTTTCGCCACGAGCGTTTCGAGGTCGATGCCATCGACGATATCGATCGGGTCAAGCGTGTTGCCCTTGCTCTTCGACATCTTCTGGCCTTCGTGATCGCGCACGAGGCCATGCACATAGACGGTCTGAAAGGGCACCTTGCCCGTGAAGTGGGTCGTCATCATGATCATGCGCGCGACCCAGAAGAAGATGATGTCGAAGCCCGTCACGAGCACCGAGGAGGGCAGGAAGCACGCCAGTTCCCTGGTTTCGTTCGGCCAGCCGAGCGACGAAAACGGCACGAGTGCCGACGAGAACCAGGTATCGAGCACGTCGTCGTCGCGCGTGAGCGCGCCCGCGTAGCCGCGCGCCGCGGCCTGCGCGCGTGCGTCTTCCTCGCTGCGGGCGACGAACACCTCGCCGTTCTCGCCATACCATGCGGGGATCTGGTGCCCCCACCACAACTGACGCGAGATGCACCAGTCCTGGATGTTCTCCAGCCACTGGTAGTAGGTGGTCGTCCAGTTTTCAGGCACGAATTCGATCTCGCCCCGGCGCACCACGTCGAGCGCCGTCTCGGCAATCGATTTGCCGGGATTGAACGTACCTTCGGGCGCCGGCTTGCTCATTGCCACGAACCATTGGTCGGTCAACATCGGCTCGATTACGACGCCCGTGCGATCGCCGCGCGGCACCATCAGCTTGTGCGGCTGAACCGATTCGAGCAGCCCCTGGGCCTCGAGGTCGGCCACCACGCGCTTGCGTGCCTCGAAGCGATCGAGCCCGCGATAGGCAGCGGGGGCGTTGTCGTTGATCTTCGCGTCGAGCGTCAGGATTTCTATTTGCGGCAGGCCGTGGCGCTGGCCCACCTGATAGTCGTTGAAATCGTGCGCGGGCGTGACCTTCACCACGCCCGTGCCGAATTCGCGATCGACGTAGTCGTCGGCAATGACCGGAATCTCGCGGTCCGTGAGCGGCAGCTTCACGTGCTTGCCGATGAGGTGCGCATAGCGCTCGTCTTCGGGATGAACCATCACGGCCACGTCGCCGAGCATCGTCTCGGGGCGCGTGGTCGCCACCGTCAGGTGGCCGCCGCCCTCGGCAAGCGGATAGCGGATGTGCCAGAGATGGCCGTTTTCCTCCTCGCTCACGACTTCGAGGTCGGACACGGCCGTGAGCAGCACCGGATCCCAGTTCACGAGGCGCTTGCCGCGGTAGATGAGACCCTGTTCGTAAAGCCGCACGAACACTTCCGAGACGACCTTCGACATCTTCTCGTCCATCGTGAAGTATTCGCGCGACCAGTCGATCGATGCGCCGAGGCGCCGCACCTGTTGCGTGATCGTCGAGCCCGACTGCTGCTTCCACGCCCAGACGCGCTCGACGAAACGCTCGCGCCCGAGGTCGTGCCGCGAGACGCCCTGCTGATCGAGCTGGCGCTCGACGACGATCTGTGTGGCGATGCCCGCGTGGTCGGTGCCCGGCAGCCAGAGCGTGTTCTCGCCGAGCATGCGGTGATAGCGCGTGAGGCCGTCCATGATCGTCTGATTGAACGCATGGCCCATGTGCAGCGTGCCCGTGACGTTCGGCGGCGGCAACTGGATCGAGAAGTTGGGGCGGCCCGGCTCGAACGTGGGCGCGGCGTAGCCGCGTTTTTCCCATTCGGGGCCCCATTGGGCTTCGATCGTCTGGGGCTCGAAACTCTTCGCCAGCGTGGTGTCGCTCATGTTGGAAATCCGCCGAAAGATGCGTGAAAAGATCGTTGCAAACCTTGAATTATAAAGGGTCGACCGTTCGGCCGGCCGCCTGGGCGCGCCGCGCCGACTTATAATGAGCCCCGCGCCATGCGTTTCGCGCGCCCGCCGCCGCTTTTCTCCTTGCCTGAGCCGCTTTGTCCATGCCCGATTTGCTTGCCAATCTGAACCCCGAACAACTCGCGGCCGTCACGCTGCCGAACGAGCCGGCGCTGATCCTGGCCGGTGCTGGCAGCGGCAAGACGCGCGTGCTGATCACGCGCATTGCGTGGCTGATCCAGCAGCAGCTTGCCTCGCCCGCGACGGTGCTGGCCGTCACCTTCACCAACAAGGCCGCGCGCGAGATGATGGCGCGCCTCTCGGCGCTCCTGCCCATCGACACGCGTGGAATGTGGATCGGCACCTTTCACGGCCTGTGCAACCGCATGCTGCGCGCGCATCACCGCGATGCCGGCCTGCCCGCCACGTTCCAGATCCTCGATACGGCCGACCAGCTCTCGGCCATCAAGCGTCTGATGAAGGGCCTGAACGTCGACGACGAAAAATATCCGCCGAAGAACCTGCAGTACTTCATCAACAACGCCAAAGAGCAGGGGCTGCGACCCGATCAGGTCGATGCCACCGACAGCTTCAATCTGAAGTTCGTCGAGCTTTATCGCGCCTACGAGCAGCAGTGTCAGCGCGAAGGCGTCGTCGATTTTCCGGAGTTGCTGCTGCGCTGCTACGAACTGCTCGCGCACAATGCGCCTTTGCGCGCGCATTACCAGGCGCGCTTCCGGCATATCCTCGTCGACGAGTTCCAGGACACGAACAAGCTGCAGTACGCATGGCTGAAGATGCTGGCGGGTCAGTCGAACGCCATTTTCGCGGTGGGTGACGACGATCAATCGATCTACGCGTTTCGCGGCGCGAACGTCGGCAACATGCGCGATTTCGAGCGCGAGTTCGACGTGCGGCACCTGATCAAGCTCGAGCAGAACTACCGTTCGCATGGCCATATCCTCGACGCGGCGAACGAGCTCATCGCCAACAACGCGCGCCGGCTCGGCAAGAATCTGCGCACCGATGCGGGCCACGGCGAGCCCGTGCGCGTGTACGAGGCGGCCACCGATACGCAGGAGGCCGCGTGGATCGTCGAGGAAGTCCGCGCGCTGATGCTCAACGGCCTCGCCCGCAGCGAGATCGCCGTGCTCTACCGCAGCAACGCGCAGTCGCGCACGATCGAGCACACGCTCGTCAATGCGGGCATTCCGTACCGCGTCTATGGCGGGCTGCGCTTTTTCGAGCGCCAGGAAGTCAAGCATGCGCTTGCGTACCTGCGTCTCATCGACAACCCGAACGACGATACGGCCTTTGCCCGCGTCGTGAATTTTCCGACCCGCGGCATCGGGGCGCGCACGATCGAGCAACTGGCCGACGCGGCGCGGCTTTACGGTTGCTCGATGGCCGCGGCGATTCCCTATGTCACCGGCAAGGCGGGCTCGAGCCTCGCGGCGTTCGCGAACCTCGTCGCGAAGATGCGCGCCGAGACCGAGCACATGAGCCTGCCCGAGACGGTCGAGCAGGTCGTGCGCGCAAGCGGTCTTGCCGAGTTCTATCAAGGCGAGCGCGAAGGTCAGGATCGGCTCGAGAACTTGCAGGAACTCGTGAACGCGGCAGCGGCCTTCGTGAGCGAGGAGGGCTACGGGCTCGATACGCCGGCGCGCTCGATTCCGCTGGCGCCGGGCGCGAGCGCGGCGCCCGAGGTGGTTTACGCCGGGCCCGATGCGGCCACGACGGTGCTAGACGCACGCAGCCTCGCCGAGCCGGCGCAGCAGCCCGACACCATGACACCGCTCGCGGGCTTTCTCTCGCACGCCTCGCTCGAGGCCGGCGACAGCCAGGCGCAGGCGGGCCAGGATGCCGTTCAACTGATGACGGTGCATGCGGCGAAGGGCCTCGAATTCACGGCCGTCTTCATCACCGGGCTGGAAGAGGGCCTTTTCCCGCACGAGAACAGCGCGGTGGATCCGGACGGGCTCGAAGAGGAGCGCCGCCTGATGTACGTGGCGATCACGCGCGCGAAAGAGCGGCTCTATCTGTCGTTCGCTCAAAGCCGCATGCTGCACGGCCAGACGCGCTACAACGTGCGATCGCGCTTTTTCGACGAACTGCCGCAGGCGACGCTCAAGTGGCTGACGCCGAAGGCCGAAGCCGGCTCGCGTTGGGGCGGGCGCTCGGACAATGCGGGTTGGGGACGCGACTGGTTCGCGCGCCCCGAGCGCGGCGAGCGCCGTGGCGGCTACACGGGCGAGCAGGCCGCCTCGGCGCCGCTGCCCTCGTTCGCCAACGAGCAGCGCGCGGCCGATACGGGCTTTCGCGTGGGTCAGCAGGTGTTTCACACGAAGTTCGGCGAGGGTGCGATCGTCGCGCTCGAGGGCAGCGGCGCCGACGCGCGCGCGCAGGTGCGATTCAAGCGGCACGGCGAAAAATGGCTCGCGCTGGCTGTGGCGAAACTCCAGGCGGTCGAATGAAGATGCGCGAATTCGATGCCGGCGAGCGCCGGCTGGGTGTGCTCGCGGCGCTGCCGCAGGAACTCGGCGATCTTCTCGATGCCATGCGGGCCGAGGGCGGCGTGCGCACCGTCACGCTGGGCCGGCGCGACTATCACACCGGCACTGTGTACGGCACGCCGTGCGTCGTCACGCTCGCGCGAGTCGGCAAGGTCGCGGCCGCCGCGAGCGCCAGTACGCTGATCCACGCATTCGGCATCGAGGAGATCGTGTTTACGGGCGTCGCGGGCGGGGTCGGCCGCGACGTGCGCGTAGGCGACATCGTCGTGGCCGATGCGTTGATGCAGCACGATCTCGATGCATCGCCGTTCTTTCCGCGCTACGAAGTGCCGCTGCTCGAGCGCGCGCGGTTCCCGGCGGATCCGGTTTTGTCGGAGCGCCTCGCGGCGGCGTGCGAGTGTTTCGTGGCCGACGAAGGCGCGCGGCTTGCCGAGCGTTTCAGCTTGCGCGGGGTGCGCGTCCATCGCGGGCTCATTGCGAGCGGCGACCGCTTCGTTTCGAGCACGGCCGAGGTGGCGGCTTTGAGCGGCGCGGTACCGGATGCGCTGGCGGTCGAGATGGAAGGAGCCGCTATCGCGCAGGTCTGCTACGAGCACGACGTTGCCTGCGCCGTGGTGCGGACGATTTCCGACGCGGCCGACGATCACGCGATGGATTCGTTCTCGTCGTTTCTGACCGATATCGCCAGCACCTATTCGTCGGGGATCCTGCGACGCTTCCTGGAAGCGTTCGCCGTGGCCTGAGCGGCAGGCGGGCCGGCGCAGCGCCGGATCGTCAGATCGTCAGATTGCCTGTGCTGCCCGGCCGGCGAATTCGCCACCGGGAGAAGCGGTAAAGAAAGGCCGCGGCACCGGGCGCGCGGCCTCCACGGCCGATGCCAGGCAGCGTCAGGCCTTCGCGCGCCGGCTTTCGAGGTTGGGCAGGAACACGGTCAGCACGCCGATCAACGGCAGGAACGAGCAAACCTTGTAGACGAAACCGATGCTGGTCGCATCGGCGAGATCGCCGAGCACGGCTGCGCCCACACCGCCCAGGCCGAATGCGAAGCCGAAAAAGAGCCCGGCCACCATGCCTACGTTGCCCGGAATCAGCTCCTGCGCATAGACGATGATCGCGGCGAACGCCGAGGCGAGCACCACGCCGATGATGACGGTGAGCACGCCCGTCCAGAAGAGATTGGCGTAGGGCAGCAGCAGCGTGAACGGCGCAACGCCGAGAATCGAGACCCAGATCACGTACTTGCGGCCGATGCGGTCGCCGACGGGCCCGCCGATGATCGTGCCGGCGGCGACGGCCGCGAGGAACACGAAGAGGTGGATCTGCGCGGCCTGCACGCCCAGGTGAAACTTGTCGATCAGATAGAACGTGAAATAGCTGTTGATGCTCGCGAGATAGAAATACTTCGAAAACACGAGCAGTACCAGTACGCCGATGGCGAAGGCGACGCGCCCTTTCGAGAGTTCGGGATGTCCCGCTCGCGTGGCGCCCTTTTTGCGGACAACCGGGTGGCGACCGTACCAGCGGCCGATGTTCGCGAGCACGACGATGGCGACGAGTGCGGCGGCCGAGAACCAGGCGATGCTGCGTTGGCCGTGCGGAATGACGACGAGCGCGGCAAGCAGCGGCCCGAGCGACGTGCCGGCATTGCCGCCTACCTGGAAGAGCGACTGCGCGAGCCCGTAGCGGCCGCCCGACGCCATGCGCGCGACGCGCGAGGACTCCGGGTGGAATACCGACGAGCCGCAGCCGACGAGCGCTGCGGCTACGAGCAGCAGCGGAAAATTCGGCGCAACCGACATCAGCAGCAACCCGCACAGCGTGAAGCCCATGCCCACCGGCAGCGAGTACGGCTGCGGGCGTTTGTCGGTATAGAGGCCGACGAGCGGCTGCAGCAGCGACGCCGTGATCTGATAGGTGAGCGTGATCAAGCCGATCTGCGCGAACGACAGCGAAAAGCTCGCCTTGAGCATCGGGTAGATGGCCAGTATCAGCGACTGGATCATGTCGTTGAGCAGGTGCGAAAAACTGATCGCACCGAGCACGGAGTACTTCGTTCCCGCCGGCGCGGCTGCGGCAGCGGCCGGCGCGGCGTTTGGCGTGGCAGGGGCGGCGTTCGCCGCGAGAGCGTTCTTCTGCATACGCGATGACATCCCGATAAGTAGACGAAAAAAAGGGCGATAGTGCGCGGACAGCGCCCGCGCGCCAGGCGAGGGCGCCAGCGTGGGGCTATTCGTCGCACCAGTTTAGTGTGTCGTGAACTCGTTGCCATGACATTTTTTGTCGAGAATCGGACATCGACCTTCACGTCTTGGGGACCGGTTCCAGCGAGCAGAGCGGAAAGTAGCGGTCAGCCGAGGCCCGCACGGCCGTCCAAGCTTTTAGCCGCAATGACTTTTTGGTGGGGTATAAACCGGAGCGTGCAATGAAAAATGCGCAGCGGCGCAGGGCCTCGTTAGAGGTGGCGCTCGCTAAAGAAGGCCTTCAAAGATGCCGTTGACCAGCGGACGGAGGCCGGTTTTGCCTTTCACTCCGCCCACGAGGCGGTGAATGATAAGAAGGGGATGTCATGAAGGTAGTTACGCTGGGCAAACGTCCGGGCGCGGGGTTCGTGCCGGACGGCGCGGGGACCGGCGGGCGGGCGCGCAGGGGCGCGGCGAAGGCCAGGTTCGACCGGCTTTCGGTGAAGGCCACGTTGAGGCTGGCGTTTGCCGTGCTGCTCGGCGGCACGCTGGCGATCGGCGTCTTCGCGCTCTCGCAGATCGGCCGCTTGAACGACGCCTCGAAGTCGATCTACGACCAGGGGCACGTTGCCAGCCGGGCCGCCGAAGAGGTGCGCGGCAACGTCTTGCGTGCGAGCCGCGCGCAGAAGATGCTGTTGACCGCCACGACGGCCAAGGAGCGCGACGAACTCGGCGCCGATATCGACAAGGGGCTCTCCGCCATCAACGGCAAGCTCGACACCCTGAGGCAATACACCGATCCGTCGGACGCTGCCGCGCTCGATCAGCAAAAGAAGCTCGCGGCGGCCGTGACTGCCTGGGCTGGCCATCTGCGCGACTTCGTCACGCTCATGAAGGCGCAGTCGCTCGACTTGTCGCAAATGAACTGGCAAGTCGGCATGCAGGACGTCTCCCTGCTCGTGGAAACGGGCAAACTCGAAAAGCTCGTCGACGAACTGGTTGCCCGCTGCGGCACGCAGGCGAAGGCGACGATGACGTCCGCCGACTTCATCTTCAAATCGTCGTTCGTGATGATGGCCGCAATGACGGCCGCGCTCGCGGGTGTGGCCATGATCGTCAGCGAGTGGGTCGTGCGCCGCCTCGCACGCCAGCTCGGCGGCGAGCCGGGCTATGCCAAGGACATCGCGAGCAAGATTGCGTCGGGGGATTTGTCCAGCCGCATTGCGCTCGGCAAGAAAGACGGGGCGAGCCTTCTTTACGCGCTTTCGGAAATGCAGTCGGGACTCGCGTCGACGGTCGGTGAGATCGCCGCCAGCTCCGAGGCAATCGCGTCGGCCGCCGGCGAGATTTCGATGGGCAACCTCGATCTGTCGCAACGCACGGAGCAGCAGGCCGTCTCGCTCGAGCGCACGGCCTCGAGCATGGAGGAACTGACCTCGACGGTGCGCCAGAATGCCGACAACGCGCGGCAGGCCAGTACGCTCGCCAACAACGCTTCCGACATTGCTTCGACCTGCGGCTCGGTGGTTTCGCGCGTCGTCACGACGATGGGCGAGATCAACGACAGTGCGAAGAACATCGGCGACATCATCGGCGTGATCGACGGCATCGCGTTCCAGACCAACATCCTCGCGCTCAATGCGGCCGTGGAAGCCGCGCGGGCCGGGGAGCAGGGGCGCGGCTTCGCGGTGGTGGCGGGCGAGGTCCGTTCGCTCGCGCAGCGCAGCGCGGCGGCGGCCAAGGAGATCAAGACGCTCATCAACACGTCGCTCGAGCGTGTCGCCAACGGCTCGAGCCTGGCCGAAGATGCCGGCCGCACGATGGACGAAGTCGTGAAGGCGGTGCGGCGCGTGACCGACATCATGGGCGAGATCTCCGCTGCCTCGAGCGAGCAGAGCGCCGGCATCGAGGAAATCAACCTCGCCGTGACGCAGATGGATGCCGGGACGCAGCAAAATGCGGCGCTGGTCGAACAGGCCACGGCCGCCGCCCGCTCGCTCGACGATCAGGCCAAGGCGCTCAAGCGTCTCGTCGGGCAGTTCAGGCTGCGCGCCTAGCGCCTGCTGGCCTGGCCTCTGGCGCGGACGAGCGGCGCGGAGGCCCCGTGGGCAGGGGCCGACGCACGGCGCCCGGCGCCCGGGAGGCGGCTTCAGGCGCCCGTGTGCGCGCCGGCAGCCGGGGTGACGACGACCGTGCAGGTGATGCCGGCCGCGAGCACCACGCCGGGCGGTACTTCGTCGATATGGATGCGCACCGGTACGCGCTGCGCGAGACGAACCCAGTTGAAGGTCGGGTTCACGTCGGCTACGAGCTGGCGGCTTTGCGGGTTGTCGCGATCGTAGATGCCGCGTGAAATGCTCTCGACGTGCCCCCTCAGCGTACCGCCGCTCATCAGCCGGATGTCGGCTTTGTCGCCCACTTTCAGGCGCGGCAGTTTCGTTTCCTCGAAATAGCCATAGACCCAGAACGAACCGCTGTCGACGATGGCGAGCTTCGGCGTACCGGCCGTCGCATAGTCGCCGCGATAGACGGCGAGATTGGTGACGTAGCCGTCCACGGGCGAGACGACGGTGGTGCGCGCGAGATCGAGCTTCGCCGCGTCGAGCGCGGCCAGGGCCTGCCGATAGAGCGCCTCGGCGCTTGCCGCCGATTGCAGCGCATTTTCGCGGCTTTCCTTCGATACGACGAGGCTGTCCATGTCCGCGCGGCGCAGCGCGTCGGCGCGGCGCATCTGCCACTCGGCCCGGCGCGCGGCAACTGCCGCCTGCGCCTGCTCGACCGCCACCTGATAGTGGGACGGGTCGATGCGCATCAGCACCTGGCCTTTCTTGACGAACTGGTTGTCCGCAACGGGCAGCGCGACGACGGCGCCCGAGATGTCGGGCGCGATGTTGACGATTTCGGCGCGCACGCGGCCGTCGCGCGTCCACGGCTCGTCCATGTAGTGAATCCATAAGGCGCGGCCGATCGCGAGCGCGGCGACGAAGGCGAGCGCCGTCGCGAGAAAGCCTATGAATTTTCTGAACGTCATGATTCGGCTCGATCGGTGAGAGGAAAGGGTTCGTTCAACGGTAGACCGCGAGGCCCAGCGCACCGCAAATGCCCACGAGCAGGCTCGCGCGAAAGAGCGACGGATGCCAGACGAAGCGGTAAAAGCCGGTAGCGGCGACGAGCCGATCGACGGCCCAGGCGATTACCGCGCCGACGATGCCCAGCACGACGATGGCCGGCACGTAGGCGCCGAAAATGGCGAGATCACGAGGCATGGGGAGCTCCGTCGGGTGGCGATGCGCCGCCGCGGCCCGCGCGCGCGCCCGGGGCAAAGGCGGCAAGCGGCGATTGCGGGTCGATCAGGGCGGTCCGCATGAAATGGAGGTGGCTCAGGATGCGTTGCAACCGGTGCCGCTCGTCGCGCGGCGGCGCGAAGGCCGCCAGGGCCTGCTGAGTGGCGGCGATCGCATCGACGTTCGCCGCAAGTGCCGCATCCAGGCGGGCGGCATCGGGCCGCGCGAAGAGCGCCGCGAGCTGGGATTGCGCTTTGGCGATGCTGCGCCGCCATGGCATCGTCGGCCCGTAGCGGGCATCGGCAGGCAGTTCGGCGAGCTCGCGGCGCAGATCGATCGCAGCGTGCCCGGACTCGAGCACCGCGACGAGCCAGGCGAGCGCGCCGCGGCGCGCATCGGGCGCCTGCTCGGCGATTGCGTAAGCCTGAAAGGCGACGTCGCGCGCGCGACTTTCGAACCGCGAGCGCACGCGCGCAAGCGGAGCGCTGCAGGCGAGGACGACCTGCCGCCGCAGATCGGCGACGAGGCGTTCGATGAGCCAGGGCGTCGATGGCGGCACGAGCACGGCGAACGCGAACGCGCACACGACCATCGACAGGACCAGCGCGAGGGCGCTATCGGCGAAGCCCGATGGGTCGTAGCGCATGACGTTGTCGGGGCCTGCAAGCACGCAAAAGAAGATGCAGTAGCCGGCACCGATACCGGCGAGCTTCGGGCGCGTGGTGAGGAACACGCCGAACGCGAGCGGCGCGGCGAGCACGGGACACAGCAGCGGCAGGCCGTCGATGTTCGGATAGGCGTGAAACACGACGACGAAGCCGGCGAGCGTTGCCAGCACGGTGCCGATCGTCATCTGCACGGCCATGCGCGTCGGCCGCGGCGATGACGACGCAAGCGCGCAGACGGCTGCCGCGTTGAGAACGAGCGTAGCGCCGTCCGGCCAGGCGGTGGCGATCCAGAAGGCGCTCAGCGCGGCCATCACGATGGCGCCGCGCACGCCCGCGATCAACGTCGCGACGGCGTTCGTTTTTGGCTCGTAGCGTTCCGGCGAGCGCTCGCGTTCGTGCGTGGCTGTCGCAAGCGAGGCATAGGTGAGCGCATAGGCGTGCATGTCGTCGACGAAGCGGTAGAGCAGCTCGGATGCCGTATCGAAATCGAGCAGCGCGCAATCGGGGTGCTCGGCGAGGCTCGCGCGCGTGGCCCGGACGCGGCGTGGCAACGCGGTCTTGAAAGCCTCGAGCCCGGCTGCGGAGCGGGCGGCGTCGGCTGCTCCGAGCACCGGCTCCCCGGGCGTATAGAGCAGCGGCGCGAGCTCGGTGAAGTACGGCTCGATCGCTGCAACAGTCGCATCGGCGCCGGCTTGGCGCAATCGGTTCATGAGCTGGTGCAGCGCATGAAAGCGGGTGGAGGCGGTCATGAATTCGTTGTTGAGCCGCGCGAGGCGCCCGCTGCGGTTGCGCGCGTCGTGCCCCTCGAAGACGGCGATGCTGCGCATTGCCTCGAAGCCGACGATCTCGGCGAGAAAGCGCGCGTTCGTGCGCTCGATCTGATCGCGAGCGACGCGCCCGCCGAGCGCGGCGGCGACGTATTCGACGAATCGCGAGAAGCGAGCGCGCACCGTGCTGCGCATCTGCGCGCTCGCGTGCTCCGGCAGCACGAGCGCGCTGACGAACCCTGCGCAAAGCACGCCGAGCGTGACCTCCGCTGCGCGCGTGAGTGCCGCGAGAAATGCACCGTCGGGCTGCTGCGCGGCCGGAATGCCGATCAGCGCGGCCGTATAGCCGGCGAGCAGAAAACCATACGAGCGAAAATTGCGGTTGCGGGCGGCACCGGCCGTGCAGATGCCGGTCCACAGCGCGAGCGCGGCAAGAAAGAGCGTGGGCTGCTGCGAGAACAGCGCGACGAGCGCGAGCGTCGCCGCGAGGCCGACGAGGGTGCCGCCGATCCGGTAGAAGCTCTTGGCAAACACCGCGCCGCTTTGCGGCTGCATGACGATGAATACGGTCGTCATCGCGGTGCGCGGCTGCGGCAAGTCCAGCCGCAGGGCGATCGCCAGTGCGATGAAAGCGGCCAGCAGCGCCTTGAGGACGTACGCGATCGTGCGGCCCTCGGCTTGCCACCACCCAGCCAGTGCGGTGCGCGTATCGGCGAAGAGCGAAGGCGATGGCGACGATGAAGGGCTTGTGCGCTCGGACATGATCAGGGGCTCCCGGGCGCGTCAGTGCGCGCCGGCCGCGCTCGCATGCCGGTCGGCCGGCGCGAGGCTCGCCGCCCGCGGTCCGTCGGTTGGCGCAGCCAGGCCGCCGCCGAGTGCCCCCATCAGCGAGGCATAGGCGGCAAGCCGCGCCGCACGGATTTCGGCCACGCGCTCCTTGGCGCCGAGCCAGCGCGTCTCTTCGACGATCACGTTGACGTAGTCGGTCAGCCCGCGCCGGTAGCCGCGGTCCGCCAACTGAAAGCTGCGCTCGGCGGCGGCGGCCGAGCGATCGGCGTCGCGTGCCTGTGCGCCGAGCGAGCGCAGGCGGACGACGGCATCGGCAATATCCTTGTATGCACCGACCACCGTTTGGTCATAGCGGGCGACAGCTTCGTCGTACCCCGCCGCCGCGACGCCCAGGCGCTCGCGCAGCGCGCCGCCCTCGAAGATCGGCAGCGACAGCGCGGGGCCGGCGGTCCAGCCGCCATTCGCCGCGTGCAGGAACTGAAAAAGCGGCCCGCTCGCCGCGAAGCCGCCGAGCGATGCGATCAGATCGACGTTCGGATAGAAGGCGGCATGCGCGACATCGATGCCGCGGGCCTGGGCGGCCACGGCCCAGCGTGCTGCCACGACGTCGGGCCGGTGACCGATGAGGTCGGCCGGCAGGGTCGAGGGCAGCGCGGCCTGCGGCGCGGCCAGCCCAAGCCGGGGGCGATCGAGCGAATCGAAGGCGCCGGGCCCCTTGCCGGCGAGCGCGGCAAGCCGGTTGCGAGCGAGCGCGATCGCCTCGCGCAGCGATTCGAGCCGCCGTTCGTATTCGGGAAGCGGCGCCTCGGCCTGACTCAGTTCCAACTGCGTGCCGATGCCGCCCGCGAGCCGGCGCCGCGCGAGCGCCGCAAGCTGCCGCTGCCGGGCGAGCAGCTCGGTTGCGACGTCGAGCAGCGCGAACTGCTGCGAGAAGTCCACATAGGCACGCACGACGTTCGCTTCGAGTTCGAGCTGGGCGGCGCGCGCATCGGCCGAGCGCTGATGCGCGACATCGAGCGCGCGCTCGGTTTCGTTTTTCTCGCGACCCCAGAAATCGAGGTGATAGGAAAGGCGCAGGGCGGCCGTGTTGTTCCAGGTGTTGGCGTTGGCGAACGGGCCCGGTCCGTAGTATTCGTTGTCGGGCCAGTGCTGGCGCGTGAGCGACAGGTTGCCCTCGATCCGGGGTTGTTCGGCGGCGGCGCTTACGCCAGCCAGGGCGTTCGCCGCGCGCACGCGCGCCGCGGCGGCGGCGAGCGTCGGGCTGCCAGCCGTGGCCGAGGTCACGAGTGCATCGAGTTGCGGATCCCCGAATGCGTGCCACCAGTCGGCAGCCGGCCAGCCCGCGCTTGCGTCCGCGGCGCGGATGGCGTTGCCGAGATCGTAGGACGCCGGATCCGCCATCTCCGCCTGCGGCCGAATGCCGCCGGGGTTCGCGCAGGCGGCGATTATCATCGGCAACGCAAGAACCGCGAGCAATCTGCGTCGGATTCGGTTCGATTGCTGCACGATTTTCTCCCGGTTGCGTCATGATGAAGTCGAATCCATTATATTTTTCGCGGAATTATCGAATAACCCGTAACGGTGTAATGGATTTTTACCGAATTTGAGATAATGGCTGTTGCGATTCATGCAACAATCGTTGTGCATCGTGGAACAGGGAAGGGTATGGACACGCTCCAGAACATGCGCGTATTCATGCGCGTCGTCGAATCGGGGAGCTTCACCGCGGCGGCGCAGCACTTGAATACGACGACGGCCTATGCTTCGCGCGCCGTTTCCGATCTCGAGGCTCATCTGCATACGCGCTTGCTGAACCGCACGACGCGGCGCATTGCGCTCACCGAGGCGGGCGAGCGGTATTTACAGCGCTGCGAGCAGATTCTTGCCTACGTGGAGGAAGCCGAAGCCGAAGCGAGCGACGCGCACGCCCGCCCCTCCGGCAAGCTGCGCATGCATGCGATGGCGAGCTTCGGCGGGCACTACGTGGTGCCCGCGATCGGCCGCTATCGGCAGCGCTATCCCGAGGTGTCCGTCGATCTGACGCTCGCTCAGCGAATTCCGGACCTGCTCGACGAGGGGTACGACGTCTCCGTCGTGCTCGGCTATCACCTGCCGGATTCGGGGCTCGTCTCGCAGCGCCTCGGCAGCCTGTTCAGCATCGTCTGCGCGTCGCCGGCCTATCTCGAAAAGCATGGCGTGCCGAAAACGCCGTCCGATCTGACCCAGCACATCTGCCTGCGCATGGTCACGCCGGGTTCGACGTTCGACAAATGGAGCTTCGATGGGCCGCACGGCATCGAGACGTTCGCGCTGCCGGGCTCGCCGTTCCAGGTGAACGGTGCGGAGGCGATGGCGATCGCCGTGCGCGAGGGAATGGGCATCGCCGTGCTGCCGACGTATACGGCGATGCGCTGGCTTCGAAACGGCGACCTCGTTTGGGTCATGCCGGAATACACGTCTCAGCCGATGAATATCTACGCGCTTTATTCGTCGCGCGAGTATCTCGACGCGAAGATTCGCACGTGGGTCGATTTCCTGCGGGAAGAGGTGCCGCAGACGCTCGCGGCCGAGCAAGCCGCGCTGCGGCAATTCGTACGGACATGACCATACCCGCCCCGCTCATGGCGGCGGGGCGTGGGCGGCACGCGCACCCTGCCGGCGAGGCGCCGGCTCAATGCCGCGTGCGGCGCCAATCGAGCATGTGGTGCGTGGCGAGCCAGTGGTGGATGATCCCCTCGCCATGCTCGCGCTTGTAGGAGCGCGACTCGAAGATGGTCAGGCCCAGCAGCACGAGCAAGCCCACTGCAAGTCCGACCAGGCCGGCGATCGATTCAGCGTCCATGGAAGCCTCCGTTGCGTGATGGCGGCAACGAATACATATTAGGACACTCTGCGACGGCCGGCGATATCGGGATGCGATGGTCTCGTCGTTGCGCCACTGCGTTCGCGGCACCGTGGCTCCGGCAGCGGCGCCAGGGCCGCCGCCGAGCATCAGTGCGTGGTGGCCGGCCCGGGGCTTTGCCGCTCCTGCACGCATACCCACGGCGAGACGACGACCGCCCACAGTTCGGGCTCGCGTGCCGCGAAGTCGGCTGCCGTCTCGGCCTGCATCCGTTCGACGAGGCCGGCCGACAGCCACTGCGCCACACGCGGGGTGTCGTCGGCCGCGATCGCTTCGGCCACGCTGACGAGGTCGATGTCGCGCGCGACGCGCAGCAGCATGCCGCGCGCGAAAAAGCGTTCGAGCTCGGCCCAGCCGATCTTGGCGGTCTCGCCAAGCAGTTTCAGGTAGAGGGGGCTCTGATTGCCGTCGCCGGCAGCGGTGTAGTCGGAAGTCATGATGTGGTGCGCTCGTACAAGCGGGCGTCACTATACCCGAAACGCCTGGCGTGTCTGTCGACGCGCCCGCTCGCCGGCGTCGGCAAGGAGGGGCGGCGGCCCCTGTGTGCCTCGGTATCGAGCATGGCAAGTACCCGCTCGACGCCCGTGCGCCGCTTTCGTCCGACGCTTTATCCGACAATACGACTTCGCCCGGAAATCCGGAAGAAACGCTGAAAGCAATAAATCATCGATCTGTCGAATTGGCAAAGGGCGAGACCGCTGCCGCGAGGGTGGGGTGTGCAACAGATGCTTGCGATCGAAAATGAGAAAATTCTCGAGGCATTGATCAGGCAATTCGTTATTCTTCTGCTCCTGTTGCCTGACATTATCTCTGCTTTCGCGGCCAATTCAGTTCGAAACACCCGGTATTGATATTGCCGCTATCGCATAAAGCGACTAGATTGAAGTTGGCGCACGGCGAACCGGTCCTTTGCCTCAATGCGCCAAACCCCCGTTGGCCCGGCCTTGCCGGGCTTTTTTTTGGACGAAAGGTTTTGTCGTTCTCATTCTTCAGGACAACTGACGTTGTGCCGTCGTCAACGAGTTTGCGACGGCAGGTAACGGATCGGATCTATCGATTGCCCCTTGTAGCGCAACTCAAAATGCAAGGCGACACGATCGTTGTCGGTATTGCCCATCGTCGCGATTTCCTGACCTTGCTTGACGCTTTCGCCTTCCTTGACAAGCAACTCATTGTTGTGCGCGTAAGCAGTCAGATAGTCCGCATTGTGTTTGAGGATCAGCAGATTGCCGTAGCCGCGCAATCCGTTGCCCGCATAGACGACGATACCGTTTGCTGCCGCCACCACCGGTGTGCCGGCGGCATTCGCGATGTCGATGCCCTTTGAATTGACGCCGTTGAAGCCGCGGACCATCGAGCCTTGCGCGGGCCAGATGAGCGAGAGGCGGCCAGCCGGAACGCTCGAATCCGAGCGGGAGGTGGGCGCGGACGCAAGGTTTTCCGTGACCGGCGAGCGCGTGCCGGCGCTCGCGCTCGCGCGGCTTTCGCCCGCCGTGCCGCGCCGGCCCGGCGGCTCGACCCGCAGCACTTGTCCGACCTCGATTGCGTCCGGATTCGACAGATTGTTCCAGCGGACGATGTTCTGTACCGACTCGCGATGGCTGCGCGCGATCTTCGTGAGCGTGTCGCCCCGTTCGACGCGGTAGTACCCCGGCGCGACACTGGCCGTGCCGCACGCGGCAAGCCACGCCGCGAGCAGCAAGGCGGCAAGCCGCTTCATTGTTCTTTTCAACATTCAACCTCGTTTCGACTTTATTGCATGCACCAGCGCCCGGCACGGCCGGCGCCGGGCCCGATTGTAACGGCTGAAGGCGCAGGCTCCTGCACCGCCGGCTCGCTGTCCCGGGCTCCGGTTTTCAGGCTTCGACCGTATGCGCCACGTGGATGCGCAGCGCCGCCGTTTCGGTGCGGCCCGGCGCGAGCCAGCGCAGGCCCAGGCCGTTGTGGATGGCATCGGGCAAACCGAGCCACGGTTCGACGCAGTAGAAGTCCGATGTTTCCTTTTCGGTCCAGGTCGTCACCGCGTACCACGGCACCGAGCCCGCGCGTTGCAGGTCGATCTCGATGCGTCGGCCAAGCGGCGGGCATTCGATCGTCACCGGCGCGGACGGAACGCTTTGCAGGCAGTGGAAACGGTCGTGGATGCGCGCTTCGTCGAGCGTGTAATGCGCCTCGCCCGGTTCTGGCGCGCTGATCGAGCCGTCTTCGAGCTGGCGGCGGCGCTCGGTGGGCGGCAGCGCGAGCGTTGTCTGTGCGCGCAGCGTGTGCGGCAGGGCGAAATAGAAATGGTGGCCGGCGTAATAGGGCAATGGTTCGCTGCCGGTGTTCGAGGTCGTGAGCGTCACCTCGAGCGTGCGCGCGTCCACGAGGCGGTAGGCTGCCTCGAAACGGAAGCCGAACGGATATTGCTCGCGCGTGGCCTCCGTATCGACGAGCGTCATGCGGATGCCGCGGCCGTCGGCATCGAGCGCGGGCTCGAACGGCAGATCGCGCGCGAAGCCGTGCATCGGCAAGGGCCGCACGACGCCGCTCGCGTCGCGCCACTCGCCGAGACGGCCGTCCACGCGATGGCGCGCGAGGAACGGGAAAAGCAGGGGATTGCCGCCGCGCACGTGGGCAGGCCGGCTCCAGTCGGCCTCGTCGGGCCAGAAGATGATGGGTTCCGTGCCGACGCTCCACGAGAGCAGCCGTGCACCGAACTGCGGTGCGAGGCGGATCAGCGAATCGTCGAGGGCCAGTTCTACGATGTCTTGGTTCTGGAATAGCGTCATGGATGGACCGTTAGCAGTGACGAGTGGGCGCCCGTTGCGCCAAGCCGTGATTTTGCCCGCGTATCGGCTCGGGAAAAACCCTTGATCGGGAAATCTCGACTTTGGCCGACGTTCGCGCTTCGCCATAATCCACCGTTCGCGCGGCATTGGCCGCGTCGCACGTCACCGGAGTGGGCATGGATCTCGCCATGGCAATGGCGCTCGCGATGTTCGGCATGTTCGCCGGCAGCACGGCGCTTTTCTTCTATCGGATCGGGCGCTGAGCGCGGCGCAGCCGCCCGGCGCGCCTCCCCGTTTTGCCTTGCACAGGGCCACCGGCTCTGCCTTGTTCGCGCTTGCCTTCCACGGCCAGCCCCGCGAGGGCATGTGTCGATCGCGGCGCGCCGGTCCGGGTCGGCATGAACAGGCCCCGCCGGGCGCGCTCGGAGTTTCCCGTTCGAATCTCGTGACAGTTTGTCCCGCTCGGGCGTGACATCGCCCGCAGCCGCACGCCGACGATACCTCGCGCGGCCATGGCTGCCGCGGTCGTTATTGCCCCGGCATGGACCGTGCTTTCCGCCTGCCCTGCAAGCCGCGCGGCACGTGGCCGAGGGGAATCGATCGATGGCATTGGGCGAAGAGCTTCAGGACTGGCGCGGCAACGCCTTGCGCCTCGAAGACGAGGTCGGCAAGGTCGTGATCGGCCAGCGGCAGACGATCCGCTTGATCAACGTGGCGCTCTTCGCGCGCGGACACGTGCTGCTCGAAGGGGGCGTGGGCGTGGGCAAGACGACGATCCTGCGCGCATTCGCGCGCGCGGTCGGCGGCGACTTCGAGCGCGTGGAAGGCACGATCGATCTGATGCCGGGCGATCTCGTCTATCACACGTATGTCGATGCGGAGGGGCGGCCGCGGATCGACCCCGGCCCGCTGCTGCGCCACGGCGAGCGGCTCACCACGTTCTTCTTCAACGAGATCAACCGGGCGCGGCCGCAAGTGCAATCGCTGTTGTTGCGCGCCATGGCCGAACGCTCGGTATCGGCCTTCGATCGCGAGTACCGGTTCGCGCACATGACCGTGTTCGCCGACCGCAACAAGGTCGAGAAGGAGGAAACGTTCGAGCTCGCGTCGGCCGCGCGCGACCGCTTTTTGTTCGAGCTGAACATGCCGGTGCCGACCGATCGCGAGGCGAGACGCTCGCTCGTGTTCGATACGGCCTATCACGACGTCGACGCGCTCGTTGCCGAAGTACGCCCCGGCGTGGTCGCCTGGGACCGGCTCAACGACGCCGGCGCGGCAATCCAGCGCGGCATCGGGGCGAGCGAGGCGATCGAGGGCTACGTCCTCGATATCTGGCAGGCCACCGAGACGCCGCACCGTTTCGGCATTGCGCTCGACGGCGTCGACATGGAACGGCTCGTGTTGGCCGGCGCGAGCCCGCGCGGCATGAGCTCGCTCATGCGTGCCGCCCGCGTCAGCGCCTGGCTCGGGGGCCGCTCGCACGTGAGCCCCGAGGACATTCATGCCGTTTTGCCCGCCGCGCTGGGCCATCGCATCTTTTTCACGCCCGTGTACGAGCTGCGCCGGCACGAAATCGCTCAGGCGCTGCTCGACGAGATCGTCGCGCGGCTCGCGGTGCCCTGACGCATGAACGGACCGCGCGAGATTCACTATCGGCTGCCCGGACGCGCGAGCGGCTTCCGGCCCGGCTCGCACCCCGGCACGAGCTTCGGGGCGGGGCAGATGTTCGCCATGCACGCGCGCCTCGTCGACTATCCCGACCCGCGCCGGCTCGATCTGCGCGCGAGTGTGGCCTCGCCGCGCCGCGAATGGCTCGTGCGCCTGCAGCAGCAGCGCGTGGCCGTGCCCGTGCAGGTGGTGGTCGACGTTTCGCCGTCGATGTATTTCGGTACGGCCTGTACAGGTACGGCCGGCGCAGGGACGGCCCGCTCGAAGCTCGATGTGGTGGCCGATTTCGTCGAGGCACTCGGCTACAGTGCGTTTCGCTCGGGCGATCGCGTCGGCATGTCGGCCTTCGACACCGACGAGCGCGAGGACCTGTTCATGCCGCCGCGCGTCGGCCGCGGCGGCGGCGATCTGATGGCGGCCATGCTGCGCGGCGCTCGCGTCGACGCTCCTGTCCGTGCCCGTCGCCATGCCCGCGACGGCGCGCATGGCGCACACGGCCTTGCGCGCGCGCTTGCGAAGCTGGCGGGCCGCGGCGGGCTCGTTTTCATCGCCTCCGACTTTCACTGGCCGCTCGACACGCTGCCGTCCGTGCTCGACGCACTCTCGCATGCGTGCGTCGTACCGATCGTCGTATGGGATCGCGCCGAGCTGGAGCCGCCGCGAGCCGGCTCGTTGCTCGCCGTGCACGATCTCGAATCGGGGGCGCGCCGCACGCTTTGGCTCTCCGAGCGCGTGCGCGCCAACTGGCGGGCGGCGGTGGCGAAGCGGCGCATGGCTCTCGACACGCTTTTCGGCCGACGAGGCATGAGGCCGTTTTACGTCGAGGGCGAGTTCGATGCCGATGCGCTCTCCCGCTACTTTCTGGAGCAGACGGCATGAGCGCCGGCCGGGGCGGATCGGCGGCAAGAACGGGCGCGGCAGCCTTGCTCGGCGTTGCGGCGCTTGCATATGCCGTATGCGGGTGCGCGGCCGCGGGTGCGCCGCCAGTCGCGTTCGTCGACGAACCGCGCGCGTTCGGCCATACGATTGGCGACGTGCTCACGCAGCGCGTGCTGTTGCATGCGGCGGGGCGCGATTTCGCCGACGTCGCGGCGCCGTCGAGCGGGCGCGTGGGCGTGTGGCTCGAGCGCCGTCCCGCGCGCATCGAAACCGATGCGCTGAAGCGCCGCTGGATGATCGTCGACTATCAGGTCACGAATGCGCCGCGTGGGCTCACGCAGCTCGCGCTTCCCGCTCTTTTGTTGCGTACGAGGGCGGGCGACGTGCTCTCGGTGCCCGAATGGCCGATCAGCGTGGGGCCGCTCGTGCCCGACGGCGCGGCAGGCCCGGGGCTTCCCGCCATGCGGCCCGATCGCGGCCCGCCGCCGCTGGATGTCCGGCCGATCGCGCGGCGGCTCGCGCTCGCGCTCGGCGCATTGGGCGCAACGCTGGCGGCGTGGCTGGGCTGGTGGGGCTGGCGCAATCGGCGGGAAGCCGCACAGCTGCCTTTCGCGCGCGCGTGGCGGCGCATCGAGCGGCTCGGGGCCGATCGGGGCGGGGCTCGCGGTGGTGTCGGCGGCCCAGCGGGGGGCGGCGTGCATACCGATGCGGACGTGCTGTGGCGCATCGTTCATCGCGCTCTCGACGAGACTGCCGGCCGCGTCGTCCACCATCGCTCGTTACCGTCGCTTTTTGCACGCGAGCCATGGCTCGAACCGCTGCGTGCGGAGATCGAACAGTTCTACGTGCGTTCCGACGAGCGTTTTTTCGCCGTGGGCCGGAGCGGCACACCCGAAGGCTCGGCCCCCGGGCATGCCGGCGACGATGCCGGCGAAGCGCTCGTCGCCTTTGCGCGCACGCTTTATCGCGCGGAGAGGAGGCGGCACCGATGAGCATGTCCATCGATTTCGCCACGCCGTGGATGTTGCTGTTGTTGCCGCTCGCGCTGCTGCCGTTCGTGCCGCGACGCGACGACGCGCTGCCGTTTTCATGGTCGGCATTGCTTCCGCCGGATCGGTTCGGACGTATGCTGGACCGGGCGGCGCGCGCGGCGGCCGCGCTTGCAATGGCGGCGATCGTCGTCGGGCTCGCAGGGCCGGGCAATGCGCATCTCGAGGCGCGGCGCACGGGCCATGGCGCGGAAGTGCTCGTGCTCATGGATCGCAGCGGCAGCATGTCGGGCGTCATGGCGAGCCGAGGCGTCAACACCGGTGGCGACTCCAAGAACAAGATCGCGCGCGAGGCGCTCGCCGCGTTCGTCGACGCCCGCCCGAACGATCGCTTCGCCTTCATGTTGTTCGGCATCAGCCCCGTTCTTGCGATGCCGTTCACGTACGATCATGCCGTCATCCAAGACGCGATCGCGGGTACCGCGATTGGCCGCGGTATGCCCGATACGCAGCTCGGTCGAGGGTTGATCGCGGCGATCGCGCAATTCGACGGGCGCGACGCGAGTGCGCATCGTGCGATCGTCATGGTTTCAGATGGTGGCGCGCGGCTCGATGCGGCCGAGCGCGAGCGGATCGCCGAGGGGCTCGCGCGCAATCGCATCGCGCTCTACTTCATTTACCTGCGCAGCAGCGTCTACAGCGCCGCGCTCGATGCGGCCGTGCGCGCCGGCGACGCCTCCCCCGAGGCGGACCTTCATCGCTTCTTTCTGACGCTGCATACCCCTTACCGACTCTTCGAGGCGCGCGACGCGAACACGATGTCCGCGGCGATGAGCGAGATCAACCGGCAGCAGCGTTTTCCGATCACGTTCGTCGAGCGGCTGCCGCGGCAGGATCGCAGCCCGTGGTGCTTCGCGGTGGCGCTCGCCTGCTGCGCCGCGCTCGTGGCCGTGCGCATGGTTCAGGTGCGAGGCTGGTATGAGGCGTAAGACCGTTCATGTTGGATTCGCCGCCGTCGCGTGCGTTTGCGCGGTTCTCGCCGCTTACGAGGCCGTGAGCCTTGTGCGCGCGAGCCGCATCAGCGATGCGCTCGCCGCGGCATCGTCCGCCCGTACCGTTGCCGTCTCGGCCGGTGCCGCGCCGCGCATCGATGCATTGCCTCGACCCGTGGCACTCGCGCAGGCCGTCGCGCTCGCGGCGAGCGGCCAGTACGGCGAAGCGGGGCGGCGTTACGAAGCGCTGATCGCGGGCGGTCCATTGGACGAGATTGGCCGGGCCGCGCTCTTCGATCTCGGCAATCTGTATCTGCGCCAGGGCGCAGGCAACGAAGCGGCGCTCGTGCGCTCGGTGCCGATGATCGAGCAGGCCAAAGCCCGTTACCGCGCCT
The DNA here is from genome assembly GCF_034424545.1 of Trinickia caryophylli. NCBI lineage: Bacteria > Pseudomonadati > Pseudomonadota > Betaproteobacteria > Burkholderiales > Burkholderiaceae > Trinickia > Trinickia caryophylli. The sequence goes on from NZ_CP139970.1 coordinate 3,834,303, forward strand.
TGCTGCGCGTCGCCCCGGACGATTGGGATGCGCGCTACAACCTGGAGCGTGCGCTGCGTCTCGTGCCCGAACTTGCCGGCGACGCGGACGAGGCGAACGGGACGACGAAGCGCAACATCAAGTTGCGCGGCGCGAAGAGCGAGGATCTGCCATGACGCGGCGCGCGCGCCTGCGGCACTTCGCGGCGACACGCCACTGGGCGCTCGCCGCGGCGCTGGCGCTGCTCGCCGCCTCGCTCGTGCTGCCGCCGGTACCGCTTTCGCGCGACACGTTCAGCTACCTCGTGACGCTCGACATCACCCAGAGCATGGATACGGAGGACGTGACGCTCGACGGCGCGCCGGCAAGCCGCCTCGCGTTCGCCAAGGCATCGATGCGCGAGGCGCTCGCAAGCCTGCCTTGCGGCTCGAAAATCGGATGGAGCATCTTCACGGGGCAGAGCACGCTCGTGCTGGTTCCGCCGATCGAGGTCTGCCGCAACTTCGATGCGCTGATTGCCTCGCTCGAGGGCATCGACGGCCGTATGCGCTGGACCAACTGGAGCCGCATCGCGGAAGGCGGCGTGTATTCGGCCGTGCGCGTGGCGCACGAGATCGGGCAGGGCACGGCGGTCGTCTTCGTGACGGACGGGCAGGAGGCGCCGCCGCTCCTGCCGTCGAATGCGCCGGAGCGCGACATTGCGGTGCCGGGCGTGGGCGGCTGGCTCATCGGTGTCGGCGGCGACGAGCCGGCGCCGATTCCGAGAACCGACGAAAACGGCGATCGGCGCGGCTACTGGAGCGCTTCCGACGTCGTGCAGATTCCGCCCGCTGCGCGCGAACCGGCCGGCAGCGAGAGCCACGAGGAGCTTTCCGCGCTGCGTGGGCAATATCTCGCGAACCTCGCGGCACGCATCGGCTTCGGCTATCGCCGCCTGCTCGGGCCGGCCTCGATCGCCGAGGCGCTGGGAAACGCCCGCTATGCACGCAGGATGGCGGTGCCCACCGACGTGCGCTGGATCCCGGCACTCCTTGCGCTCGCGCTGCTCGCGTGGCGCTATCTGCCTGCCTTGCGCCGGCCGCGCCGCGCCCGCGCGATTCGGGAATTCCTCCCGGCCGCACCCGTTGCCAGCGAAACGCGCAATGGGCTACCTTGAAGAGGCACCGGCAACGTAATGGTGCGGCGGCGCGCAATCACGGTCACAACGGACGGTCACAACGGACGCTCACAACGGAGAACGAACGATATGCAGGAGACTCGAATCGGAACGAGGCGGCATTGGCGGCCTCGTGCGTTGGCCCTCGGCGCGGTGCTCGCTGTGTGCGCGGCCGCGTCGTCGGCGGCGCCGCTTGCCTATGTCACGAGCGAGAAGGCAGGCGTGGGCGTCATCGACCTCGACAACATGACGCTCGCGAAGACCTTCTCTCTCGGTGCGAGCGGGCCGCGCGGGCTCGGCCTGAGCGACGACGGCAAGCGCTTGATGGTCGCAGACAAGACGACGGGCGAGCTCGCGGCTATCGATACGGAGACGGGCAAGGTCGTGGAGCGTGTCAAGATCGGCAAGAACCCCGAGTACGTGCGCGTCTACGGCGGCTATGCCTATGTGACCTACGAGCCAGGCGACAGCGGCAAGCCTGCCGACAAGCCGGCGGGCAAACCCGCCGGCAAGGCCGGGGCCGATGACGACGAGAACAAGGTGCCGGCGGAGATCGCGGTCGTCGATCTGAAGACGTGGCGCGTGGTGCGTTCGGTGAAGAGCGGCCACGAGACCGAGGGCGTCGAGTTCTCGCGCGACGGCAAGCTCATGCTCGTGACGAACGAGGGCGACGATACGGTGTCGGTCTACAAGACCGGCACGGCCGCGCCCGTCAGGACCATCAAGGTTCAGGCCGGTGGGCGGCCGCGCGGCATCAAGGCCTCGCCTGACGGCAAGGAATACGTCGTCACGCTCGAATCGCTCAACAAGCTCGTCGTGCTCGACGCGAAGGATTTTCACGTCATCAAATCGGTCGACACGAAGCTCGGGCCGTACGGGGTCGCGTACGATCCGTCCGGGCAGCGGATTTTCGTGGCGGCGGGGCGCGACAAGACCTTGCAGGTGTTCGATGCGCACAGCTACGAACACGTGGCCGATGTGCCGGTGGGGCAGCGCTGCTGGCATTTCAGCTTTACGCCCGACGGCAGCAAGGTCATGGTTGCCTGCGGTCGCTCGGACGCCGTTTATGTCGTGGATGCCGAGTCCTATTCGGCGATCGGCCAGATCGGCAACTTGCCGCTCGCGTGGGGCATCGTCACCTATCCGCGCAGCGACGGTTCGATCGAGACGCGTTGACGGGCAAGGCAGGCTTGGGTTGCGGCGCCTGGCAGGCAAGCGCCGCCTTGCTTCGTTTCACGTCGCCGCGACTTTCTCTCGATTCCCGTCAATTCCACGCGTAGCGCATGCCGAGCCAGAAGCCGCGCGGCGCGCCCACGCCGACGAACTGTTCGTTGACGGGGTTCGCGCCGTCGAACGTATGGCCCGGCCCCGTGAACACGTTCGAGCCGAGCACGCCGAAGCTCGCGTAGCGCTTGTCGAGCAGGTTCGTCACGCGCGCGAACACCTGCAACTGCTTCGTCACGTGGTAGGTCGTGTCGAGATCGATGAGGAAATAGCCGGCCAGCTTGCCGTTCACGTCCTCGTTGTTCTCGTCGCCGCGCGCGAAGATACTGCTGCGATAGGTCAGGTTCGAGCCAATATCCCATTTCGGCGTGACGTCGTAATCGAACCGCACCTTGATCGTGTGCGCGGGAATGCCGGGGATATGGTCGCCGCGCTTGACCGTGATGTCGCCATTCGCATCGGCGCTCGAGTTGCTCGCGCTGTTTTCGGTCCAACTCGTGCGATAGGTGGCATCGACATAGCTGTAGCTCGCGCCGACCGCCAGTGGGCCGAACTTCGTGCGTCCAGCCAGCTCGACGCCCTGGCGGCGGGTCTTGCCGACGTTTTGGAAGTAACCCTGCGAGCTGCCGGCGCTGCCGATGAATTGGATGTCGTCGACGAGCGTCGTGCTGTAGACCGCGGCGCTCCAGGTCGTGGCCGCGCCGAGTCGGCCGCGCGCGCCGAGCTCGAACGTTTTCGAAACCACCGGCTTGAGCGCCGGATCGGCGAGAAAGTCGTTCGGCAGCGAGCACGGGGCGTTCGGGTCCGCGCAGGCAAGCTCGATGGCCGTCGGCGCGCGCATGCCTTCGTTGTAGGTCGCGTAGACGGTCAGGGCGTTGGTCGGATTCCAGTTCAGGCCGACGGCCGGGTTGAAGCGCGAAAACACATGGCGTCCGTCGAGCGCCGGCTGCGTGCCGCTCGCGTCGCCGATCGATGCGCTCGACCAGTTATAGCGGCCCGCGAGCGTGAGCGTCCATTGTTTCGTAAGCGAAAGCGTATCGCTCAGGTAGATGCCGTAGTTGGCGCTGCGCGTCTTCGCATCGGTTTTCTGTGTGAAGTCGCCGACGCCGATCGTGGCGCGCGACGCCGTGAAGAACGCGTCCTGCGACGCAGCGGTATAGCGCGAATTCGCGATGTCCGCGGCCACACCCGCGACGAGCTGATTGTCGTGGCCCGCCACGTTGCCGAGCACGGTCATCTGCAGGCTCGCGCCGTAGCTGTCGGTGCTCACCTCGGAGCGCTCGTTCGTCCCTTGCACGGTGTCGATGTCGCCCGTCGTTGCATCGACGGTGCCGTATTCCTCGTTCGTATTGCTGCTGAGGTTGCGATTCCGGTAATGGCGATAGTAGGCGTTGCCGCTCAGCTGGATATGGTCGTTGATGGCGTGCTCGCCCGAAAGCGTCAGGTAGCCGACGCTGTTTTCGTTGCGATCGGGAAAGGTATACGCCTGGCCCGGATTGTCGAGAAACGAACGCGGCAGCGTCTGCGAGCCTTCGAGCGTGTTGTCGGCGCCGCCCGCCGAAAGCGAGAGTGTGGTATCGGCATCGGTATAGCGCAGCTTGCCGAATGCCTGGCGTACGCGGCTCGAGTTGTGATCGGCCCAGCCGTTGTCGTTCGCCGCGTTCGCGGTGAAGTAGTAATCGAGATTCGAGCCGATCGTGCCGCCTTGCTCGATCTGCGCCGTCTTGCGCCCCCGGGAACCGATAGACACCTCCGCTTCTCCGCCTGGGCTCGTCTTGCCGTTCTTCGTCGTGATCGCGAGCGCACCGCCGAGCGTATTGAGCCCGTAGGTCGGGTTCGAGCCCGGAATCAACTGCATCTGGTCGATTGCCGCTTCGGGAATGAGGTCCCAGTTGACCACGTCGCCGAACGGCTCGTTTACGCGCACCCCGTCGAGGAACACCGAGAGGCCCTGCGGGGTGCCGACGAGCGGAGAGGCCGTGAAGCCGCGGTAGTTGACGTCGATCTGATACGGGTTGCCCTGCGCCTCGTTGATGTCGACGCTCGGCAGATTTTTTTCGAAATACTCGGCAAGCGTCTGGCGGTGCTGGCGCTCCAGATCCCGTGCGCGTACGGTCTGCACGTTCGCGGGGACTTGCGCGAGCGGCGTGCCGATGCCGAGGAGCGGTGTCGTGCCGACCACGACGATCGGCTGGAGCCTCGTCGATGCGGCTGCCGCCGCGGGCGGCTCCCCGGCGGTGGCGGACTGCGGCGGTGGTGTGGATCGTGTACCCGCGGGCGAGACGGCGGGCGCTGTCGCAGTCGCCGCGCTTGCCGACGCCGCAGCCGCCGCCGGAGTTTGCGCTTGTGCCGGAATCCATGCGGCGAGCGGCAGGCTCGCCAGTGCCCCGCGCGCCGCCCGGCCGAATGCCGGCCGAAGCACGCGCCTTTTCTTACGGCTCATCGTCTCCACCTCCTGCCCGATATGTTTCGTCGTATTTCGTTATGTTTAGTTGTGCGCACAACCTGTTTCGCGAAAGCGCCATCCGTTGTCTGTCTTTTCCGGTACGGCACGATCGAAAGCTTCGCATGTATAAAACGCGTCGCACTCAGGAGCTTTTCCCGAATTGCCAGGGAACGGTTCCCCGCCCGATGCGACGCACCGTCCTGGCGCGCGCCGCCGGTACAATGCCCGGGTGAGCACACTCGAGCGCAAGACCATGTCCCGTTCTCCGGAGTTGCCGCATCGGCCGCCCCCGCCGGATCGACCGCAAGCGTCCGAGGGCGGCTTTGCACCGCGCCGTGCGGCATGGCGCGATCTCGCATGGGTCGTTGCGGTGACGCTTGCCACGTTCGCGCTCGCCACGCGCTTCGAGCTCGGCGAACATCTCTACCGCTGGACGCGCGGTGCCGAGCGCTTCCAGCTCGACGAACTGCCGGTCGTGCTATGTGTGCTGGCCGCGGGTCTCGCCTGGTTCGCCTGGCGGCGCTATCGCGATGCCGGCCGCGAAATCGCACACCGGCGCATGCTCGAGCACAAGGCCGAGCAACTGCTCGCCGAAAACCGCCGGCTCGGTCATCAGGTGCTGCAAGCCCAGGAACAGGAGCGGCGGCACCTCGCGCGCGAACTGCACGACGAGCTCGGGCAATACTTGAACGCCATTTCGCTCGACGCTGCGCGCATCCGCGACCTCGCGGCGGGGCGGGAACCCGAGGTCCATCGCGTTTCGCTCGGGCTCATGCAAAGCGCCACGCACGTCTACCGCCAGATCGGCGGCATGATTCGCCGCCTGCGCCCCATCGGGCTCGACGAGCTGGGCCTGCCGAGTGCGCTCGAGCACTGCGTCGAGGGCTGGCGCGAGCGCTTGCCCAACGCGTCGTTCGCGTTGGCGATGGAAGGGGATTTCGCGGGCTTGAGCGAGGTCGTCAACATCACGCTCTACCGACTCGTGCAGGAAGGGTTGACGAACGTCTCGAAGTTCGCGGGCGCCTCGCGCGTGGAAATTTTCGTCGTCCGTGGGCCACAGACGCACGGAGGCGGCGCGGGGGCCGACGAGATCGTCGTGACGATGGCTGACGACGGCCCGGGGACCGATCTGAACCTGCCGCGCAGCGGACTGGGCCTCGTGGGCATGCGCGAGCGTGTCGAGGCGCTCGGCGGCGAGTTTCATGTCGCCAGCCGGCCAGGCGAAGGTTTCGTTCTGTGCGCGAGGGTGCCCGCTCAGGCGGGGCTTGAGGAGCCCGTGAGCTGAAGTCCGAGCCGGTTCGCGATCTGCGCGAGCTGCACGCCGTTGTCGACGCCGAATTTTTGCCGGATCGACGACTGATGGTTGGCCACCGTCTTTTGCGAAAGCCCCAGTTTTTCGGCGATCGTGGGCAGCGTGAGGCCCTGCACGAGCATGCGCAGCACTTCGAATTCGCGCGCCGAGAGCTGGCGGCCCGGCATGCCGTCGATGGCGGCCGCGCGCATCGCAAGCGAACGCGAAATGTCGGGGCTCAGGTAGGTGGTGCCGCGCGCAACCGTGCGCACCGCATCGACGAGCGCATCGGGAGCGCTCGCTTTCGTCACATAGCCGAGTGCGCCGGCGTCGAGCGCGCGCCGCACGAAGAGCAGGTCTTCGTGCACGCTGAAGATCAGTATGCGCGCGTCAGGCTCGCGCGCGAGCATGCGCCGCATCGCTTCGATGCCGCTGGCGCCGGGCAGCGAGACGTCCATGACCACGACGTCGGGCGCAAGCGCGCAAAAGCGCTGGTAAGCCTCGGAGGCATCGCCCGCTTCGCCGCATACCGAAAGGCTGCCGCTCAGCTCGAGCAGGCGCCGGTAGCCCTCGCGCACGACGGCGTGATCGTCGACGAGCAAGACGCTGATGCCCCCTCCGTTCACCGGCTTGCCTCGGAGTCGTCCGGCCCGCTGCCGCCGCCCCGCTCGGGTGCTGCCTGCGGCCCACGCGCCGCAAGCATGCGCGAGTTCGCATCGTTGCGGAAAAGAATCGGCTGCTCGGTGGCGCTCGCCATGTCCTGTTGCGCGTGCGCGCGCTCGACCACGCGCACGATCTTCTCGTGCGAGGCCGATTTGTCGCAAACGGGATCGGCCTCGGCCGCGTCGCCGGTGAGCATATATGCCTGGCAGCGACAGCCGCCGAGGTCCTTCGTCTTCTCCTCGCAACTGCGGCACGGCTCCTTCATCCAATCGAGGCCGCGAAAGCGGTTGAACGCGTCGCTCCCGTACCAGATCTCGGCAAGCGGCGTCTCGGCCACGTTCGGAAAGTCGAGCCCGGGCAGGCTGCGCGCCGCGTGGCAGGGCAGCGCGGTGCCGTCGGGCGCCACACCGAGAAACACGGAGCCCCAGCCGTTCATGCAACGCTTCGGGCGCCGCTCGAAGTAATCGGGCACGACGAAGAAGATCCGGCACTTGTCGCCGTGCGACTGGCGATAGCGTTCGACGATGGCTTCGGCGTGCTCCAACTGGGCCTGAGTGGGCATCAGCTGGGCGCGATTCGCGTAGGCCCAGCCGTAGTACTGCGTATTGGCGAGCTCCAGATATTCGGCACCCATCGCGAGCGCCATTTCGATGATTTTGTCGACGTGCGGCAGGTTGTAGCGATGGAGCACGCAGTTCATCACCATCGGGAAGCCGTGCTGCTTGATCGATGCCGCGACGCGGCGCTTGAGCTCGAACGTGCGCGTGCTGCTGAGGAAGTCGTTGAGCTGCTGGGTCGAATCCTGGAACGACAGCTGGATGTGGTCGAGCCCGGCTGCCTTCAAATCGTCGAGCCGCTTGTCTGTGAGACCGATGCCCGAGGTGATCAGGTTCGTGTAGAAGCCGAGTTTGCGCGCTTCGCCGACGAGCACCTCGAGATCGTCGCGCAAAAGAGGCTCGCCGCCCGAGAAGCCCAATTGCGCCGCACCCAGCGCGCGCGCCTCGCGCAGCACCTCGATCCACTGGGCCGTGTCGAGCTCGCGCCGGTTCGCGGCATAGTCGACCGGGTTGTAGCAGAACACGCAGTGCAGCGGGCAGCGGTAGGTGAGCTCGGCCAGCAGCCACAGCGGCGGGGCGATGCCCTCGCGCGCGGGCGCGGCCGACGGCGCGGGAGGAGTCGATAGATCGGTCATGACGCTACTCCAGCCAGCCGCGCCTTTGCGCCTCGGCAATGAATGTGCGGACTTCGTCGCCGATACCGCTCGCGTTGAAGGCCGATTCGAGATCCGCGACGAGCGCGTCGACATCCCGGGTGCCGTCGCAGCGTTTCAGGATCTCGGCCGCGCTCTGGTTCAGCTTGACCATGCCTTCGGGGTAGAGCAGCACGTCGGCGTTTTGCGCGGGCTCCCATTGGAGGCGAAAGAGCGGCTTCAGACGTGGCCGCCCGCTATCGGATGAATGCTCGCTCATGACGGGAACGCTCTCTCGATGGCGTCGAGCATCGACCAGAGAATGTCGAGCTTGAACTGCAGAATGGTCAGCGCGCGCTCCTGCTGCTCGCGGCGCGTGAAATGGTCGAGCGTAACCTTCAGACCATGCTCGACATCGCGTTGCGCGAGCGGAATGCGCGAGCGGAAGTAGGTGAGCCCCTCGGGCTCGATCCACGGGTAGTGCTGCGGCCACGTGGCGAGGCGATCCTTGTGAATCTGTGGCGCGAACATCTCCGTGAGCGACGAGCATACCGCTTCCTGCCAGGGCGCGCGGCGCGCGAAGTTCACGTAGGCGTCGACGGCGAACCGCACGCCGGGCGCGACGTGCTCGAGCGACCAGATCTCGTCGCGTGCGAGGCCGACCGCTTCGCCCAGGCGCGCCCATGCCTCGATGCCGCCCGCGTTGTCGCCGTAGCCGTCGTGATCGAGAATGCGCACGACCCACTGGCGGCGCGTCTCGCGATCGGGGCAGTTTGAGAGGATCGCGGCGTCCTTGATAGGGATATTGATCTGGTAATAGAACCGGTTCGCCACCCAACCGCGAATTTGCTCGCGCGATGCCTGCCCGCTGTTCATGCGGACGTTGAACGGGTGATGAATGTGATAGCCGGCGCCCTTGGCGCGCAACTGCGCTTCGAACTCTTCCCGGCTCCACGCGGGCAGCGTGGGGTCCACGGCGCGCACGGGCGCGGTCCCGTAGGTGTCTTTGGCGTTCATCGGCCTTTGTCTCCTTCGTATGGAGCGGGCGCGGCAGCGCCCGCTCGTGCGGCTCGCTCATGTTCGAGCCGTCTCGTTCAACCTGCCGAGCGCGCGCCTCGCTGGCCGGGCAGGCGGTCCCGCCTCAAAGCTCGAACATCATTCCGTCTTCCGCCACTTCGATGCCGTGCTCGGCCAGCGCGCGCCGCTCGGCTCCATCCTCTATCAGAATCGGGTTCGTGTTGTTGATGTGGATCAGCACTTTGCGTACGGGGCGCGAGGCAGCCGCCGTGATCGAGTCGAGCACTTCGATCATGCCGCCCGGGCCCGATTGCGGCAGATGGCCCATGTCCGCAGCCGTCTTCTTCGAGAACCCGAGCCGGATCATTTCGTCGTTGGTCCAGGTCGTGCCGTCGACGAGCAGGAGGTCGGCCTCGCGCATGGCCGCGAGCACGTGCGGTTCGAGCACGCCGAGGCCCGGCGCGTAGAACGCGCGCTTGCCCGTTGCGACGTTCTCGATGACGAGCCCGATGTTGTCGCCGCGCTCGGGCGCTTCTCGATGCGGGGAATAGGGCGGTGCCTTGCTCGTGAGCGGCAGCGCGACGATCCGCACGCCCGGCAGCGCATCGACCGACAACGGCGAGCCGTCGAGGGCGATCGTGCGATGATCGACGCCGCAGTAGTGGCCGAGAATGGGGCCGATCGGAAAACCGGTGCTGAGATCCTGCCAGACGGGGGCCGTCGTGTAGAGCGGCAGCGGCGTGCCGCGCTCTCGCAGCATCAGCAGCCCCGTGACGTGATCGATCTGCGCATCGATGACGAGCGCGGCCGCGATCCCCGTATCGCGCGCTTGCCGCGCGGGTTGCAGCTCCGGGTTTGCGGCGATCTGGGCAAGCAGATCGGGCGATGCGTTCACGAGCAGCCAGTCTTCGCCGTTCGCGCTCACCGCAATCGACGACTGTGTGCGGCGCTTCGCTTTCACCGTGCCGCGGCGTACGCCGTCGCAGTTGCGGCAGTTGCAGTTCCACTGCGGAAAGCCGCCCCCGGCTGCCGAGCCGAGTACCTTGATCTTCATACCGTGCCGCCTTTTGCGCGTGTTCGCCGCGATTTCGAGCGCCGCGGCAGCATCGTCTCCATGAGGCCGTCGCGGTCGATAAGTTGATGCTTGAGCGCACCCAGCATATGGAGCGCAACGAGTCCGATCATCGCATACGCGAGCACATCGTGCGTTCCGAAGAAGACTGCTCGCAAACCCGGATCGTCCCAACCCCATTTCGGCAGCAGCAGCCCCCAAAAGCGCGTGCCGTACGTATTGAACGAGGAGCCGAGATAGCCGGTGAGCGGCAGCGCGAGCATCCCCACGTATAAAAAAACCTGCGTCGTGCGCGCGGCGGCGCGTTGCCACGGTCGCATCGGCGGCAACGGCGGCCGATGGACGGCCGCGCGCACCATGATGCGGATAAGCACAAGCAGGAAAACCGTCAGCCCCAGCGACTTGTGCAGATTGATCAGCGTCGCCTTCATGGGCAGCCCTTTCGGCAGCCCGACCATGTAAAGGCCGAGCGCCAGAAGGGCAATGATGCAAATCGCGATGAGCCAATGCAGCACGATCAGCGAACTCGCGTAGCGGTGCGCATCGACGCCCGCAGGCAGGGGCTCGCCGCGCGGGGAATAAGGGGTCGTCATCGCCATGTCCGTGTTTCGTCCATCCATATCCTCATTGAGCGCCGCGATGCGCGCGAGTTCGATCGCAGCGTGCCGGTTCAGGCCGCGATCAGTATTTCCCCCCGTCCGTCGACGGCGAGGTCGCCTGCGAAGCGCACCGGAAGCCGTCGCGGGTCAAGCGTCGAAAACGGTGCCATTTCGGTGGCGAGGTGCTTCACGAACAGGGACCAGAACACATCGAAACCGCGCCCGCCCGCGACGAACGTCTCCGGTAGCCGGTCCGGCCGGCGCGCGAGCACGAGCGTGCCGCGCCGCATGCCGTAGCCGTAGTGCGCCCCCACGCGGCCGGCGACGCAGATCGAGCCGGCCACGAGCCGCGACGCCGCATAGGCGCCGCAGTCGCCGCCCACGAGCACGAGCCCACGCCGCATGCGGTCGCCGAGGCGCTCGCCCGCGTTGCCCGCGATGGCGATCGTGCCGCCTGTCATGCCTTCCATTTCGCCCGCCCGCGCGCCTGCTGCGAAGTCGCCGCAACGGCCCGCGACCGTCAGGCGGCCACCGCGCATTTCGCAGCCGAGGTAGTCGCCCGCGTCGCCTTCGATCGCGAGCGTGCCGGCCGTCATCTGCGCGCCGGCATAGTCGCCCACCGCGCCGCGCACGATCAGGCGGCCGCCCGCCATGCCCGCAGCCAGATTCACCAGCCAGCGCACGTCGCCCTCGATGACGAGCGCGGGCCCGTCCTGGGGCGCGCCGGCCGCATTCGACGCCGCGGCCGCGGCCGCGTCGGCGGGCTCGGGCGGATCGGCCGTCGCGCTGCGCGATATGTCGAAAAGATCGCCGGTTGCGACCGATTGGTCGCGCGAGCGCAATCGCAGTCGCGCAATCGCATCGAGCGGCATGTCGGCGAGCGCGGCGGGCACGAGCGGTGCGCCGTCGATCGAAAAGCCGGGGGGCGCCTTTACGCGCAAGATCGTCGTGCTCATGTCGAACGGCTTCCTGCGACGCCTTCGGAAAGGCGGTGGAGAGGAAAGTGATAGGGGCCGAGCTTGCCGCCGTAATTGCCGGCCGAGATGCGCAGCACGCCGGCCGCGCGGCCGAGCCCCGTGGCCGCGGCGATGCCGGCTGTCATCGCGGTGCCCACGTCGGCTTCGGTCAAGCCGTCGATCACGATCTCGAGCACGCTGCCCACTTCCGCCGTGAGCTCGCTGCGCGTCGAAAGGCCCGTGAGCGTCGGGCAGAATGCGTCGTTGGTGGAAGCCGTCGCACCCGCGTATTTCGAGCCCACCTTCGAGCCGGAGCGCACGACGCCGCCCGGAAAGGGAAGGATCACACCGCGCAGCGCGCGCATGGCCGCGACGGCTGCCTCTGCCGCGGCGAGCGTCGCGTCGATGTCGCGCCCGAGCAGGAGCAGGTTGCCGCCGCCGACGGCCTTCACGGTCTGCACGGCATCTTCGCAGACGAACTCGCCGTCCATTACCGGCACGCGCCAATAGCGTTTGCCGCCGATCATCTTCGCGATCTGCCAGCCGTCGCCGAAAAAACGCAGCCGGCTGCCGAGCCCCGCGTTGTCGGAGAGCGGCGCGGTGCTCGTCGCGGCATCGATACCCGCGTAGACAGCCGTGGTCGGGCACGTCAGCACGCATTGGCCAACGCGCCGTTCGAGCTGCTTGGCGAGCTCCTTCGAGGAGACGGCGAAGAGCAGTACCGATACGCCGGGCCGGCCATCGGGGGTTTCGTCGGGGCTGCAGTCGCGCTCGATACCGGCCTCGCAGCCGCAGCCGATCACGGAGGTGGCGAATCCCGCGAGCGTGTTCGCGGCGTGGCGCGCCCAGACCGGCGTGTGCGCCGTGATGACGAGGCGCGTGGCCTTCATCGGGAATGCTTCCGCGAACGTGTCGTCGATGACGGTGCCGTTGATCGAATAAGGTGTGCTCATCGTCGCTCGGCCGTCAACGTGGGGTTTGCGCGGCGCGCGGGTGGACCAGGCATTCGACGGGCAAAAGCCGCCCGCCGCGGCAGCAACTGCAGATCTCGTCGTCGCTGATCGCCGCGTGGGCGGCGTTCGTCGTCAGCTGCCGCTCGGCAAAGGCGCGCAGCGTCTTTTCGATGCCACGATCGTACTCGGGCTTCACGAAATGAATGCCGCCCGTCGGCGCCGCGAGCAGCGTGCCGTCGCGCGCGATCAGTTCGCCATCCTTGAACACGTAGGCGGGGCGCGAGAACATCCGCTCGCGATCGGGCTCGTCGCGGTAGACGGCGATGTCGGCCGCCGCGCCCGCGCCGAGATGCCCGCGATCGGCGAGGCCCAGCAGGCGTGCCGGGCCCGCTCGCGTGACGATCGCAACCTCGTAGAGCGAGAACTCGCGCGTGAGCTCGGGCAGCGCGCTGGCCACCTGCGCCTCGGGGTGCAGCTTCGCGAGTTGCTCGGCGCGAAACGACTTGTCCATCAGCAGGCGGATCAGGTGCGGATAGCTCGTGAACGGGCCGCCGTTCGGATGGTCGGTAGTCATCGACACGCGCCACGGATCGTCGACGAGCAGGAAGATCTCGAGCCCGATGATCCATTGCAGCGCGTTGACGTAGCTTTGCTCGCGATAGCGAAACGGCACGACGCCGCAGCCCGCGTCGCATTCGATCTCGCCGAGCACCCACTTGCGCGGTTGCGCATAGGGTGCGTTCTTGAACTGCATCATGGTGTCGCCCGACGCGGTGACGGTCTGGCCGAAGATCACCTGGCCGACGTCGATCGTGACGTTGGGCCGCGCATTGACCGCCTCGGCAATCGCGCGCGCACCCGACGAGAACTTGCGCGGGCCTTCCACGCCGTAGCTGTGGAACTGAATGTGCGTCAGGTGGATCGGCAGCCCCTCGGCCGCGTCCATCGTCGCGATCGTCGAGGCGACGTTGCCGGGCACGCCGAGGTTGCTCGAATGCACATGCAACGGATGCGGCACGCGCAGCTCGGTGAGCGCGCGCGTGAGCGTGCGCAGCACGTCGCGCGGGGTGATGCCGTATTTCGCGTGCGCTTCGTCCACGTCGAGCGAGCGCTGATTGAACTTGAATGCGGAAATGCCGCCGGGATTGACGACCTTCACGCCGAGCGCCTTGCTCGCGTCGATGGTCCAGCCCACGTAGTCGCGCACCCGCTCGAAGTTCTCGCGGGCGGACAGCAGTTGCAGGAACAGCTCGTCGTTGCCGAGCATGACATAGGCGCCGTGGTCGATGATCGGCGTGTCGCCCATTTCGAGGTGCGTGTGGCGCGCGTTGCTCGGCATCATCGCCGGCTCGAATGCGGCCGTGTAGCCCATCTCGGCGTAACGGTAGCCCGTTGCCAGCGTGCCCGGCGTGCAGGTGCCGCACGACGGCAGGCGCAGATAGCGGCCCGCACCGTCGCGCTCGTTCTCGATCAGCGCATCGACGGATGGATCGTGCGCAGCGGCCGCGATCTCGCGCGCGCGATGGTCCTCGGGCAAAAGCAGGCGGGAAAGGTTCGTCTTGCCGCCGCCGATGTGCGAGTGCAGATCGATGCCGCCCGCCATGACCACCATGCCGCTCGCGTCGTACTCGCTGTCCACCGGTGTGCCGGCCGGCAGATCGACGATGCGGCCGTCGCGAAACACGAGGTCGCGGCGCTCGCCGTTCACGCCGTGGATCGGGTCGTACACGGTGCCGCCTTTCAAACGGATCGTCGTCATGACTGCGCGTTCCCCCGGCTCGGTGTCAGTCGTTCGGTCAGGCGCGCGGCAACCGCCGCCACCGACGCGAGCGGAGCACCGCGCGCGGCCGTCAGCGGTGCCACGACGGAGCCGTCCAGGCGGAACAAATGCCCGTCGGTATCGATGGCCGGGCTCGCCGCGGGAATGAAGACGGTGCCGCTGCCGCGTGCGCTGGCTGCCGCGCCAAGCGACGGATGCCCGATGACGATCGCCGGCATGCCCGCAGGCAGCGTATCGGGCAGCGCGAGCGGGCCGAACGTTGCAATCCAGACGAGCGCATCGGCATCGCCCTGTGCCAGAAGCCGCGCGCTCCGATAGCGGTGCGCATCGTGCTCGGGCTGGCCCGTGCCGGCCGTGCGCGCGACGCAAGGGACGACAAGCGGCAACGGCAGGCCCGAGAGCCAGGTGACCACCTGATTGGCCGTTGCCGCGCCATCGTCGCCGCCGAGCGCGAGCGCGCCGGCGCGCGTCGTGCGGTTGATCGTCTTCACGATGCGCTGCAGGCCTTCGATCAGCAGGGCGGGTTGCGTGCCGGGCAGCGCGGCCGGCTCGTAGACGAGCACCGCATACTGTGCCGCGGCCACACGCGCAGCCAGTTCGGCGAGCGTGTCGGCCATGGCGTGCGCGCCGCCGCCGAGCGTTTGAAGCGTTTGCGGCAGGCGGCCTTCGGCGAGCGCGGACCAGACGGCGATAACGTCGAACGGGTCGGCATCGGGCAGCAGCGTTTGAGTGGCCGCCTCGGGCACCGCCTGCGCGGCTTCGGGGTCTTGCTCGCAGCAGAGGAACACGCATTCGCGTGCGAGCGCGTCGTTCCCGCCGAGCGCGCGTGCGTAAAAGCGCGGATAGCGATCGGACGGGCGGCAGCCGAAGACGATGACGAGGTCCGCGCGGCTGCGCACTTCGGAGAGCGTCGTGAAGAACGCGCCGCGGTCCTGCATGACGCGTGTCGCCGCGCTCAGCGAGGCGCCATGCAGATGATCGAGCGTGGCCCCGCACGCGGCGGCGAGCGCATAGAGCGCGCGCGTGCCGGCCACGTCGGTCGCGAGGCCGCCGACGAGAGGCCGCCGCGCGGTGCCGAGCATCTGCGCGGCGCGATCGAGCGCCGCATCGAGCGTGGCAGGCTGGCCGTCGACCGAGGCGCCGGCTTGCGCATCGCCGGGTCCGAATGTGGCCAGCGCCTCGGCAAGACGCGGGCAGGCGCCGGCCGACGCGAGCGTGCCGTCCGCGCCGACTTCGACCGTGAGGTCGTCGCACAGCAGCGGGCAGAACGGGCAGGTCCAGTCGTGCACGGTTCTGGGCGCCGGTGTGGCCGAGGCGCCGGCCGTCGAAGGATCGTTGGACGAATGTGGCATGCGGCCCGTCCAGCAAGGTCTATGCCGACGCGTACCGCATGGATGGCCTGGGCACCGCGCCGCGCGCTTGCATCGGTACCGGCACGCCGCAGGGGGCCGGCGATGCGTGTGGTTTGCGGATGCGAAACCGCGCCGCCGCCGCTATCCGGCGTTCCATCCGCGTACAGGTTGTGTGCCGAACTGGAGCAGAGTGTCACCTGCTCCCGGGCTTTGGCGGCATCAGCTTGCCATTCGTTTACACCCCGCTGCCATGCGGCATGGGTGGCATGGAACTTGTGTGCCCCGGGCCTGCATCAAGCTCGAGGTTGCTGCGCCGCAACGAGACCGAGCCGTTCATCGTGCAGCGCGGAAGCGACGAGCCAGGCGCGCGCGCCCGCCGCGGCGGCGCGGGCGAGGTCATCCGCCGCGCGAATCCCGCCCGCGCCGACGATGGTCGTCTCCGGTGCGGCTTGCGCGCCGATGCGTGCGAACGTGGCGAGGTCCGGCCCGCCGTAGCTGCCGACCTGATCGAGTGTCATGACGATCACGCGTGCGGGCCACGCGGCTGGCCCGAGCGCGAATGAGGAATCGGCAACGAGCCGTCCGCCGCGATGATCGAGCGAGAGGATCGGCTCGAAGCCGCCCGCTTCGGCCTCGGCGATCGCACGGACGTCGCGCAGCGATTCCGTGCCGAAGACGGGTACGAGCCGTGCCTGGCCGGCGTCGGGCGCGGGGCCGGCCGCCTCGATGCGTTCGAACATCGAGCGCATCGAGCGGTAGTCGGCAAAGCCGCCATCGAGCCAGATTTCGGCTTCGGGCAGCTCGGCGCGCAGCGCGGCGAGCACGGCGGCGTGGTCGCCGTGCCCGAGAATGGCGTCGAGATCGGCGATATAGAGCGCGCTCGCGCTGCATGCGTGAACGAGCGCGCGAGCGAGCGGAATCGGTTCGCTCGTCGCGGCGAGAGCCGAGCGCAGCGGGCGATAGTTGGCGCGCTCGCCGCGAACGGCGCGTACGGCTTCGCCGCCGAGCAAGTCGAGTACCGGTATGACCAGCATGGGGTGCGTCCTTTGACCAAGATCTTTGTTTACGAGTATCTCACCGGCGGCGGTATCGACCCCGAACTGGCAACAGACGGCAGCCTTGCCGACCTCAGCGCGCTGATGGGCGATGGCCGCATCATGCGCGACGCGCTCGTGTCCGAACTGCGCAAGCTCGGCGGCGTGCGCGTGAGCTTCGCGAGTTCGCGCTTCGAAGCGCTGAGCCTGCGAGACGGATCATGCTGCCCCGCGCCCGGCGAGTCGATTCCCGCATTCGTCGCCCGCGTGGCGCGCGCCCACGATTATGCGTGGGTGATCGCGCCCGAGTGCGACGATCTGCTGCTTCAACTGCACGACGCGGTGGGGCCGCAGCGCTGGCTCGGCTGCACGCGCGAGGCTATCGCGCTGGCGTCGAGCAAGCGTGCGACGGCAGCCTGTCTCGCTGCGCATGGCATCGCGGTGACCGAATCGCTCGATCCCGCCGGCGACGGCGAGCCAGGCGAAGGGCCGTGGGTCGTGAAGCCCGATGACGGCGCCGGCAGCCTCGATACGTTCGTTTTCGATTCCTACGCTGCAGCCTGCGCCGACTACGACACACGCGCGAGCGCGGGCCGCGCGCCGGTGCTGCAGGCCTGGGTCGAGGGGGAGCCGCTGAGCCTTTCGCTGATTTGCCGCGAGGATGGCGTCGAGCTCGTCAGCGTCAATCGGCAGCGGATCAGCTTCGTCGAGCGCCATGCACCGGGTGCGCACATGCGCATCGTCGAATGGGGCGGCGTGGCGGTCGATCAGATCGATCTCGGCAGCGTGCGCGCACAGACGCTCGCCTCGCTCGCGCGGCGCACGGCGGCCGCGCTGCCCGGGCTGCGCGGCTTCATCGGCATCGACCTCATCTGGCATCCCCGGCGCGGTCCAGTCATCGTCGAAATCAATCCGCGGCTCACGACGGCTTATGCGCATCTCGCCACCTCGAGCGGCGGGCGCCTTACGCGCGCGCTTCTGGCGGCGCACGGCGTGCCGTTCGCCGAAGAACGCTCGCCGCGCATCGCGTCGGCCTGGGGGCGGCCCGAGCGTGGAGTGCAGCTGTGAGCGCCGCCTGGCTGGGCACCTCGAGCGGGCCGCTGACGTTCGGTTGGGATGTGGGCGGTGCGCACCTGAAAGTCTGCGTCGCGGATGCGGCGGGCTGCGTGCTCGACGTCGGGCAGTGGGCCTGCCCGCTGTGGGAAGGGCTTCATCATCTGCGCAGCGCGATCGATCTCGTCTTTGCCCGCTGGCCTGCCGCGCTCTCCGACGATGCGCACCATGCGGTCACGATGACGGGCGAAATGGTGGACCTCTTCCCGAGCCGCGAGGAAGGCGTCTGCATGCTTGCCGATGCGCTTGCCGAGCGATTGGGGCGCCGCCTGTCGTTTTTCGCGGGCGCACAGGGCTGGGTCGAGGCCGGGCAGTGCGCCGAACGCTGGCGCAGCGTAGCCTCGGCGAACTGGCTCGCGACCGCGAGCTGGGTCGCTGCGCACCGGGGCGACGCGGTGCTCGTCGATATCGGCAGCACGACGACCGACATCGTGCCGATCGCCGGTGCACGCGTGTGTGCGCGTGGCGCCGACGATGCCGGGCGGCTCGCGACGGGCGAGCTCGTCTATCAGGGCGTCGTGCGCACGCCGTTGTGCGCGCTCGCATCGCGCATCGAGTTTGGCGGCGTGCAGGTGAACGTGATGAACGAATGGTTCGCGACGACAGCCGATGTCTATCGGCTGACGGGCGAACTCGATGCTGCCTGCGACCTCCATCCGAGCGCCGACCGTGGCCCGAAGACCGAAGCGGCGAGCCGCGTCCGTCTCGCACGCATGATCGGGCGCGACGCGAACGAAGCGACAGCCGATGACTGGCATCGCTTCGCGATGGCGTGGCGTGCGCGGCAGCTCGAGGAGGTAGCCGAAAATCTCGCGCGCGTCGAAGCAGCCGTGGGCCGATCGGGCCGATCGGGCGGATGGGCCCGATCGGGGGGCCCGCCGCTCGTGGGTGCCGGTTGCGGCCGTTTTCTCGTGGCCGGGCTGGCGCGCGATCTGGGCCGCGAATACATCGATTTCGCCGATCTGGTGAAAGCGCCGAATGCCTGCGGCGACTGGGCCTCCACCTGCGCGCCAAGCGTGGCCGTGGCGCTCATTGCCGGCCAGCGGCGGGTGTCGATCGGGCGGGCCGCATGAGGGCCGCCGCGCACGTCGCCATGTCAGGCAAGGCAGGGCAGGCAGGGAAGGGAACACGTAGTCAACGGATGCGAGGATAACGGTCATGTGGGTGGTCAAGATCGGGGGAAGCCTGAGCCACGACCCGGCGCTGCGCAAGTGGCTCATCGAGCTCGTGGAAGTAGGCGGCGGCCGCGTCGTGATCGTGCCGGGCGGGGGCGATTTCGCGGACAAGGTCCGGCAATACCAGGCCGAGTGGCGCTTCAACGATCTCGCCGCGCATAACATGTGTCTGCTCGCGATGACGCAGTATGCGCTGCTGATGCAGGGGCTCGTGCCCGAACTCGTGCTGGCCTCGAGCGAGGCCAAAATCCGCCGCGCGTTGCGCGACGGCCGCGTGGCGGTGTGGGTGCCGACCGCGCTCATGCGCGATGCGCCCGATCCGATGAGCAACTGGGAAACGACGTCGGACAGCCTCGCCGCGTGGCTCTCGACGATGCTCAACGCCGAGCGGTTGACGCTCGTGAAGTCCTGCCCGATCGATCCTGCCGAGCCGCTCGAATCGCTCGCGGCAGCCGAGGTCGTCGACCGGCGCTTTCTGAGCTACGTTGCCGACGCGAACTACGTGGTGGAAGTCTTCAACAAGGACAACATCGACGGGATGCGCGACCGCCTGCCGGACGCGCGTGCCCCATGGGCCGCCGATCAACCCGGCGGCACGCTTTAGGACGGACAGGCTTCGATAGAAGAAACGGCGACGCGCCGGCGCTCAGGTCCTTGCGACAGGCTGCCTGAGCGCATCGAGGGCACCGTCGGCACCGTCGGCGCCGGCGCCCGCGCTCGTGTGCAGCGCCTCGGCCCATTGCGCGACGCGCGCGGGATCCAGCGCCGAGCCGCGTCCATCCACGCACAGCGCACCGCGAAAGCCTGCGATATCGGGCGCCAGCGCGCGGATCTGGGCGAGTTGCGCCCAACCGAGCGAGCCCGCGATGCCGCACATCGTTCCCTGCTTGCGAGCGCGGGCAAGACAGCGATCGAGCGTGGCCGCGTCTACGTGATCGAAGAGCGTGCGCCCGTCTTTGCCGGCCGTATCGAACATCAGCCCGACGAAGCCGAGCGACGCGGCATGCTCGACGAGTTCCGCATCGAGCCCGGTATCGCAGAGCAGGACCGGTACCACGGCCGCGGGCAGGCTCGCCAGTGCGTCGAGGCAGCGGCGCGCCTGCGGCCCCGGTGTGATCCCGACCTTCACGTAATCGACGCCGGTGCCGGCCACGTCGATGGTGCGTGCGACGATCTCGTCGACGTCGCAGCTTTCCACATCGCCGATCGTCGCGCTGATCGGCTTGACGGGATACTGCGCACGCAGCGCGGAGGCGATGCGCCCGATCTGGCTCACGGGCAGGGCGCCGAGCGCGCCCGTGCGCGGCTCCTTGAGGTCGATCAGTTCGGCGCCGGCCTGTGCGGCGGCAAACGCCTCTTGTTCCGAGCGAACGCTCGCAAGCAATGCGGTCATACCGTTTCTCCGAAAAGATCTTGAGGGGATTTCACCGCGGCGCGCGTGCGCCGTACGAAAAAGAGTCGTGGGTACGTGGCTCAGTGCGGCACGCGCGGTGTGTTCCACTCGTTCGCGCCGGCCGGCGTGCTCGCGCGATGGCGGGCAATGGCGGCGACGAGCCAGCCCCATGCCGTGCGTTCGTGCTCGCCGGCCGTCTTGTCGATGGCGATCTGCAGGTAGCTCATCTCGCGATCGACCTTCTCGGTCGACAGCATGAAGAGGCGGCTCACGAGCACAGAGCCTTCGATCACCGCAGCCTGCGCGCGGTTGAAGCCCATGAACGGTGCGTGCTGTTCCTGATGAACGGGCCGCAGGTAAAGCACGGGTCGTTCGGCGTCGTCGTCGATGCGTTCGAGTTCGAGCTCGGTGTGCGCGAGCGATTCGGCCAGCCGCGCGCATGCCACCCGCGTGGCGGCCACGGTGGGCCACTCGGTGGCGCAACGTGTCACACAGCCGGCGAACACGCGCACGTCGGCCGTGAAATTCAGCACGGCCGCACGCGTCGCGACGATGTTATCGAGCGTGACGGACGGCCGGAAAGGGGAAAGAACGGCGAAGCCGCCCTCGTAGCGCACGCCCATCGGAGCGATGTGCGGCCGGCCGTCGCTGGAGGTTGTGGTAACGATCGTCTCGAAGATCATGGCGGTCATCAATCACAGTGCCGATCGGCCGGCCGGGTTTTCACGAAGGGACAGCTCAATTCCGAAGCAGGGGCCGCATGACGCGGCCCACGCCGGCTTATCGAGTCGCGATGTACATCGTGATTTCGAAGCCGAAACGCATGTCGGAATAGCTAGGTGTCGTCCATTGCATCGAAAGTCCCTCCATACAGTGTTTCGAGAAGTTGCCGTGGGCGCCGGCACCATACCGGACGTCCGAGCGGCGGCCCGGTTCACGCAAGCTTCGTGCCCGGCGCAATCCGGAATCGGACAGCGCACACCTGGCGGACGGCATTCGCCACAGCGGCACTTGCGAATCAGTATGACAGCTGGTTCGCTCGGATGCACGCCTCGCAAACACCAATAAAGGCAACGACGAGGACGGTGCGGCGCGCCTCGCGAAACGTGCTTCCGCAGGGGTGGCATCACTGTCGCGAAATCGCAGCAAAGTGTGCCATCGCATGCGCGCCGACCACGTTCGTCTGTCACTGCCCAGGCGTCGATTCGCTTCGCGGGCATCGTCATCATGAGCGAACGCATCGTTTTCGACATACGTCGATTTCGCAATCGAGCTTCACGATCCGCAATCGATAATGCATCGCTTAATTCCTGGGAATGAAATCGTGATTTCCCAATGGCTTCGAGCTTGCCTAGAGTGCGAATCAAGCGCTTCGCTTCCAGACACTGCAAAGCGCGCTCTCGTCAAACTCGAGGACACGTCATGAACGATTTCAGCAAGGCCGCCGTCGAGCCGGCACGCACCCCGCGCGAACGCTATACCGCCGGCGTGCTGAAGTACCGCGAAATGGGCTATTGGCAACCCGACTATACGCCGAAGGATACGGACGTCATCGCGCTCTTTCGCATCACGCCGCAAGCAGGCGTCGAACCCGAGGAGGCCGCGGCGGCCGTGGCAGGCGAATCGTCGACGGCGACGTGGACCGTCGTGTGGACGGACCGCCTCACCGCATGCGACATGTATCGTGCAAAAGCCTATCGCATCGATAGAGTGCCTTCATCGCCCGACAGCGAGCCGCAGTACTTCGCCTATATCGCTTACGAGCTCGATCTGTTCGAGGAGGGCTCGGTTGCGAACCTGACGGCCTCGATCATCGGCAACGTGTTCGGCTTCAAGCCCTTGAAGGCTTTGCGTCTCGAAGACATGCGCATTCCGGTGGCCTATCTGAAGACGTTTCAGGGCCCGCCCACCGGGATCATCGTCGAGCGCGAGCGTCTGGACAAATACGGCCGGCCGCTGCTTGGCGCCACCGTGAAGCCGAAGCTCGGGCTGTCGGGCAAGAACTATGGCCGCGTCGTATACGAAGGCCTCAAGGGAGGGCTCGATTTCCTGAAGGACGACGAGAACATCAATTCGCAGCCGTTCATGCACTGGCGCGACCGCTTTCTCTTCGCGATGGAAGCCGTCAACCGCGCGCAGGCCGAAACGGGCGAAGTGAAGGGCCACTACCTGAACGTGACGGCCGGCACGATCGAAGACATGTACGAACGCGCCGAATTCGCGAAAGAGCTGGGCTCGTGCATCGTGATGATCGACCTCGTGATCGGCTGGACCGCGATCCAATCGATGTCGAAATGGGCCCGTCGCAACGACATGGTCCTGCATTTGCATCGTGCAGGCCATGGCACCTATACGCGGCAGCGCAATCACGGCATTTCGTTTCGCGTGATCGCCAAGTGGCTGCGCATGGCGGGCGTCGATCACGCTCACGCGGGCACGGCGGTGGGCAAGCTCGAGGGCGATCCGCTCGCAGTGCAAGGCTATTACAACGTGTGTCGGGAATCGCACAACGAGGTCGATCTGTCACGCGGGCTCTTTTTCGAGCAGCCGTGGGCCGGGCTGCGCAAGGTGA
Organism: Trinickia caryophylli; assembly: GCF_034424545.1. Taxonomy (NCBI): domain Bacteria; kingdom Pseudomonadati; phylum Pseudomonadota; class Betaproteobacteria; order Burkholderiales; family Burkholderiaceae; genus Trinickia; species Trinickia caryophylli. The sequence goes on from NZ_CP139970.1 coordinate 3,857,267, forward strand.
TGCCGGTCGCTTCGGGCGGCATTCACGCGGGGCAGATGCACCAGTTGCTCGATCTGTTCGGCGACGATTGCGTGCTGCAGTTCGGCGGCGGCACGATCGGCCACCCGGCCGGGATACAGGCCGGGGCGATCGCGAACCGCGTGGCGCTCGAAGCGATGGTGAAGGCTCGCAACGAGGGCCGCGACATCGTGAACGAGGGACCAGACGTGCTCGAGGCCGCCGCGCGGTCTTGCACGCCGCTCAAGCAGGCGCTCGATGTGTGGAAGGACGTCACGTTCAACTACGCATCGACCGATACGCCCGACTTCGCGGCGACGCCGAGCGTCGCAGCCTGACGTACACGCCGCGCCGCGATGCGCGGCGGCCGATGAAGCGCCGCGGCCCGCATGCGCGGGAGGCGGCAACCCGATAAACGGTGCCCGCCGAAGGCGGGAGCGAGAGCGATGCGCAAGCACCGCCGGGGCGCCCGTGTTCGTCGTTCGGTTCGGAAGGATAGGGCGGGCACCGGGGCATCAACCATAGAGAGGTTTTGTCATGCGAATCACGCAAGGGACGTTTTCTTTTCTGCCGGAGCTGACCGACGAGGAAATCGGTCTGCAAATCGACTATGCGCTGCAGCAGGGCTGGGCCTGTTCGGTCGAATTCACGGACGACCCCCATCCGCGCAACACGTACTGGGAAATGTGGGGCCTGCCGATGTTCGATTTGCGCGACGCCGCCGGCATTCTGCAGGAGGTGCGTGCCTGCCGCACGACGTATCCCAACCATTACATCAAGGTCAACGCATTCGATTCGGCGCGCGGCTTCGAAACCATGCGGCTCTCGTTCATCGTCAACCGTCCCGCGCACGAGCCGGGATTCAAGCTTACACGCACGGACGACAAGGGCCGCATGCAGCGCTACAGCATGACGAGCTACGCGAGCAACGCGCCCGCAGGCGAGCGTTACGGCGCAAAGGGTTGAGCGAAGACGCCGCTGCGCGCGATGGCGCGCGGCGGCGCGAACCGAACGGAGGATTTCGATGACTGACCTTGCCACGCTGTCACCGCCCGAGACCGCTGCCGATGCCGCGCATCGCGCATCGCCGGCTCCCGAGGCGCCGCCGCGCGCGCAAAGCGTCGACCTGGCGGGACTCTATCGCGACTCCGGCATCGCCGACGTGCTCGACGAGCTCGATCGCGACCTCGTCGGCCTCGTGCCGGTCAAGACGCGCATTCGCGAGATCGCGGCGCTGCTCATCGTCGAGCGGGCCCGCTCGCAGCTCGATCTCGCGAGCGGGGCGCCCACGCTGCACATGTGCTTCTCGGGCAACCCCGGCACGGGCAAGACGACGGTGGCGTTGCGCATGGCCGAGGTGCTGCACCGGCTCGGCTATATCCGCCGCAATCACCTCGTGTCGGTCACGCGCGACGACCTCGTCGGCCAGTACATCGGGCATACGGCGCCGAAAACGCGCGACGTGCTCAAGCGCGCGATGGGCGGCGTGCTCTTCATCGACGAGGCGTATTACCTCTATCGCCCCGAGAACGAGCGCGACTACGGCCAGGAGGCCATCGAAATCCTGCTGCAGACGATGGAGAACCAGCGTGACGATCTGGTCGTGATCCTGGCTGGATACGCGTCGCGCATGGAGACTTTTTTTCAGAGCAACCCCGGATTCCGCTCGCGGATCGCGCATCACATCGAATTTCCCGATTACGAGGAGCCCGAGCTCGTCGTAATCGCCGAGCGGATGCTCGGGGCGATGCACTACGAGTTCGACGACGGCGCGCGCGAGGCGTTTGCCGAATACGTCGCGCGCCGCACGCGCCAGCCGAATTTCGCCAATGCGCGTTCCGTGCGCAACGCGCTCGATCGCGCGCGGCTGCGCCAGGCGCGGCGGATTTTCGCCGCCGCGCTGGCGAGCGGCGCCCCGGTATCGACCGACGCGTTGAAGCGCATCGGCGCGGAGGACATTCGTGCGAGCCGCGTCTTCGGCGACGGCGAGCAGGCGGACGACGAAGCGGACCAACAAGCAGGCGGAGCGGGCGGGGCCGAGCGGCCGGCGCACGCCGGAACGTCGCCGCCGGGAAGAATTTAGACGAGACTCAGGAGAGCGCCATGCAGGACGGACGTACGACCCTATCGAAGTTTCTGATCGACACACTGGACCGGCAGCCGTCGCCGGTCGCGGCCGCCGGGCTTTCGGCGCTCTTGATCGACGTCGCCGCGGCGATCAAGACCATCTCTTCCGCGCTCACACGGGGTGCGCTCGGCGGTAATTACGGCTCTGCGCAATCGGTCAACACGCACGGCGAAGAGCAGAAGAAACTCGATATTGCAACCAACGAGATCTTCGTACAGCACTGCGAGTGGGACGGCCTGCTCGCGGCGATGGTCTCCGAGGAAATGGAGACTGTCTATGCGATCCCATCCGAGTACCCGCGCGGCGAATATCTGCTCGCGTTCGATCCGCTCGACGGCTCGTCGAACATCGACATCAACGGTGTGGTCGGCTCCATTTTCTCGGTCCTGCGCTGCAAGGAGGGCAAGGGCGACGAAGCGGCTTTCCTGCGGCCGGGCCATGAGCAGGTTGCGGCCGGGTATGCCATCTACGGACCGTCGACGATGCTGGTTCTCTCCGTGGGCAACGGCACGCACGGCTTCACGCTCGAGCGCGACGTCGGCAACTTCGTCCTTACTCATTCGGATATCCGCATTCCGGAGGACACGAGCGAATTCGCGATCAACGCGTCGAACGAGCGATTCTGGGAGGCACCGGTCCGGCGCTACGTTCAGGAGTGCAAGGATGGCCGCACCGGTTGCCGCGGGCGCGATTTCAACATGCGCTGGATCGCGTCGATGGTCGCGGAAGTGCATCGCATCCTGATGCGCGGCGGCGTATTCATGTACCCGCGCGACTTCAAGACGCCGAACATGCCGGGCCGCCTGCGCCTGCTTTACGAGGCGAACCCGATGAGTTTTCTGATCGAACAGGCCGGCGGGGCCGCGAGCACGGGGCGCGAGCGGCTGCTCGACGTGGTGCCGGGCACGCTGCACGAGCGCGTGCCCGTGATTCTCGGCTCGCGTGTCGAGGTGGAGCGCATCGGGCGCTACCACCGCGAGTTCGATCGTGGCGAAGACAAGCCGTTCACTTCGCCGCTCTTTCAGCCGCGCTCGCTCTTTCTGCCCGAAGCGCCGGTTTGACGGTACGCGCGAGAACGCATCGATCAGATCACTATCAGGAGACTCCACGCATGTCCGTCAAGCATCCGATCATCGCCGTGACCGGCTCGAGCGGCGCCGGCACGACGACCGTCATGAAGAGCTTTACCCATATCTTTCGACGGGAGCACATCAACGCGCAGGTCGTCGAAGGCGACGCGTTTCACCGCTACGACCGCGCCGGCATGCGCGAGGCGATGGCCCGGCACGAGCGCGACGGCTTTCGAAACTTCAGCCATTTCGGTCCCGAGGCCAATCTGCTCGCGGAACTCGAGGGGTTGTTCGCGAGCTACGCCGAAAGCGGCGCGGGCCGTTATCGACATTACGTTCACGACGAAGGCGAGTCGAAGCTCTACGGCCAGGAGGCCGGCACCTTCACGCCCTGGAAAGACGTGGATGCCGAGAGCGATCTGCTTTTCTACGAGGGGCTGCACGGCGCGGCCGTGACCGACGAGGTCGACATTGCGCGTCATGCGGATCTGCTCGTGGGCGTCGTGCCGACCATCAACCTCGAGTGGATCCAAAAGCTGCATCGCGACCAGACGATGCGCGGCTACTCGCACGAGGCCGTGGTCGATACGATCCTGCGTCGCATGCCCGACTACGTGAACTACATCTGTCCGCAGTTCTCGCGCACGCATGTGAACTTCCAGCGCGTGCCGACCGTGGATACGTCGAATCCGTTCATCGCGCGCGAGATCCCGCAGCCCGACGAGAGCTTCGTCGTGATCCGCTTCGCGCGGCCGAAGGGCATCGACTTCCAGTATCTGCTGACGATGCTGCACGACTCTTTCATGTCGCGGCCGAACGTGATCGTCGTGCCGGGCGGAAAAATGGGGCTGGCGATGCAGCTCATCTTCACGCCGATGATTCTTCAATTGATGGACCGGCGCGCGCGTGCCTGAGCCGGCACCGCGCGCCCCATGGGAGGCATGCTCATGAATGCCGCAGCTGAACCGTCCGTGTCTTCGTCGTCCGCAACCGCGCGCATGGCCAATGCGCTGCGCATGCTCGCCATCGACGCCGTGCAGCAGGCGAACTCGGGCCACCCGGGCATGCCGCTCGGCATGGCCGAGATCGCCGTTGCGCTGTGGGACCGACATCTGAAGCACAACCCGCGCAATCCGCACTGGCCCGATCGAGACCGCTTCGTACTCTCGAACGGTCATGGATCGATGTTGCTCTATGCCCTCCTGCATCTGACGGGCTATGAGTTGCCCATCGACGAACTGCAGCGTTTTCGGCAACTGCACGCCAAGACGCCGGGGCATCCCGAAGTGGGCGTTACACCCGGTGTCGAGACGACGACGGGGCCACTCGGTCAGGGGCTCGCGAATGCAGTCGGCATGGCGCTGGCCGAGGCGCTGCTCGCGCGTGAGTTCAATCGGCCCGGGCACCGCATCGTCGATCACCGCACGTACGCTTTCGTCGGCGATGGCTGTCTGATGGAAGGCATCTCGCAGGAGGCGATTTCGCTGGCGGGCACGCTGCGGCTCGAGAAGCTCGCCGTGCTCTACGACGACAACGGGATATCGATCGACGGCCATGTCGAGGGGTGGTTCGCCGACGATACGCCGGGGCGGTTTGCCGCGTGCGGCTGGCACGTGGTGCGCGACGTGGACGGCCATGACGTCGAGGCCGTCGACCGCGCGATTGCCGAAGCGCGCGGTGCCGGGCGGCCGACGCTCATCTGCTGCAGGACCGTGATCGGCCGTGGCGCACCGACCAAGGCCGGCACACATGACGTGCACGGCGCGCCGCTCGGTGCGGCCGAGATCGCGGCCACGCGCGCGGCGCTCGGCTGGTCGCATCCGCCGTTCGCCGTGCCGCAGGACGTGCATGCGCTGTGGGACGCGACGGTGCGCGGCGCGCAGGCCGAAGCGCAATGGACGCAGCAGTTTGCCGCCTATCGCGAGCAGTATCCGCGCGAGGCGGCCGAGTTCGAGCGGCGTACGCGCGGCGCGCTGCCCGAGAGCTGGGAGGCGGCGCGACGCATGATGGTCCATACGGCCAACGATGCCGCGCAGTCGATCGCCACGCGCAAGGCTTCGCAACTCGCGATCGAAGCGCTTGCGGCGAGCCTGCCGGAGTTGCTCGGCGGCTCGGCCGATCTCACGGGCTCGAACCTCACGAACTGGTCTTCGGCGAAAACCGTGCGCGTGGATGCCTCGGGCCTGCAGGGCGGCAACTATCTGCATTACGGCGTGCGCGAATTCGGCATGTGCGCGGTCATGAACGGCGTGGCGCTTCATCGCGGCTATCTGCCGTTCGGCGGTACGTTCCTCACGTTCTCGGACTATGCGCGCAACGCGCTGCGCATGGCCGCGCTGATGAAAACGCGCACGGTCTTCGTCTTCACGCACGATTCGATCGGCCTGGGCGAAGACGGTCCGACCCACCAGCCGATCGAGCACGCCGCAAGCCTGCGGCTCGTTCCCGGCCTCGATGTCTGGCGCCCCTGCGATACCGTGGAGACGGTTCAGGCGTGGGCCAGCGCGGTCGAGCGGGCGGGCCCGTCGTGCCTGCTGCTGAGCCGGCAGAACCTGCCGTTCGTCGCGCGCGGCGCGGCGCAGATCGAAGCGATCGCGCAAGGTGGCTACGTGTTGCGCGACTGGCCGCAGAGCGATGCCGCAAGGCAGAGCGCGCAGGTGAGGCGCGTCGTGCTGATCGCGACGGGCTCCGAAGTCGCGCTCGCACTCGCCGCACTCGAGCCGCTCGCCCGCGAGGGCGTCGCCGCGCGCGTCGTGTCGATGCCTTCGACGACGGTCTTCGATCGCCAGAGCGCCGCCTATCGCGATGCGGTGCTTCCGCCGGGCGTGCCGCGTGTGGCGGTGGAGGCGGGCGTGACGGGATTCTGGCGCCAGTACGTCGGGCTCGAGGGGGCCGTGGTCGGCATCGACACGTTCGGCGAATCGGCGCCGGCCGGCGCGCTCTTCGCGCACTTCGGGCTGACGGCACAGGCCGTGGCCGACGCGGCGTGCCGCGTCGCCGCCCCGTGAGACAAAAACAGCGAAGCACAGACGGTTTCGAATCGGAAGGAGTCCACCATGGCATTCATCGCTTTGCGTCAACTGCTGGACCACGCCGCCGAACACGGCTACGGCGTGCCCGCGTTCAACATCAACAACATGGAGCAGATCCACGCGATCATGGAGGCGGCCGAGGCCACGTCGAGCCCCGTCATCCTGCAGGCGTCCGCCGGCGCACGCAAGTATGCGGGCGAGCCCTATCTGCGCCATCTCGTGCTGGCCGCGCTCGAAGCGCATCCCGACATCCCCGTCGTGCTGCACCAGGATCATGGCGCGAGTCCATCGGTCTGCCAGCAGGCGATCCGCTCGGGATTCACGTCGGTCATGATGGACGGTTCGCTGATGCCCGATCAGAAGACGCCGGCCAGCTACGAGTACAACGTCGAGGTCAGCCGCCGCGTCGCGGATGCGGCGCATGCGGTCGGCGTATCGGTGGAGGGCGAACTCGGGTGCCTGGGCTCGCTCGAGACCGGGCAGGCAGGCGAGGAGGACGGCGTGGGTGCGCAAGGCACGCTCTCGCACGATGCGCTGCTGACCGACCCCGATGAAGCGCGCGCGTTCGTCGAGGCCACGGGCGTCGATGCGCTCGCGATCGCGATCGGCACCTCGCACGGCGCCTACAAGTTCACGCGCGAGCCGACCGGCGACATTCTCGCGATCGATCGCATCGCTCGGATTCACGAGCGCATTCCGAATACGCACCTCGTCATGCACGGCTCGTCGTCGGTGCCGCAGGCGTGGCTCGAGGTGATCCGCGAGTACGGCGGCGAGATACCGACCACCTACGGCGTGCCGGTGGAGGAGATCCGGCGCGGCATCGCGCACGGCGTGCGCAAGGTCAACATCGATACCGATATCCGGCTCGCGATGACGGGCGCGATGCGCAAGACGTTTGCCGAGGCGCGGTCCGAATTCGATCCGCGCCGTGCGCTGAAGGCGGCCACAGCCGCTGCGAAGAGCGTTTGCGTCGAGCGCTTCGAGGCATTCGGCTGCGCGGGCCAGGGCGCGCGCATCAAGCCGCTGCCGCTCGAGGCGATGGCCCGGCGCTATCACTGACTGCTTGCCGCGGCGTGACGTCCCGCGTTTCCGGTACCGGGCGGCCCGGATGCGCTGGACTGCCGCGGCGGCAGCCCCACGGGGGCGAACGACTCATGCGCGCGAGGTGCGGCGACCGGCTGCCTGCCGCGGCGTCAAGCCTTTCGATTCGGCAAACGGGCGGCCCGAATCGAAGGCTGCCGCGGCGGCAGCTTTGTCCCCGGATGGCTCGACGGGCTGCTGCGCGCTGTTGCAAGTCAATTCGAATCGGCCCGGCACGCTCGCTTATTCTTTCTGAGCCTTCATCGTGGTGCCCGGCGCGCAATAAGCGCCGAGATCTTCCTCGGGCTGGTCGAGCGCGCATCCCCAATCGAGCGCCTGGTCCTGGTTGAAGCGCTTGCCGAGCTGCCAGGCGATCTCGGCGCGCGCAAGCTGCACGCCCATGTAGAACGCGTGGCCCGCATCGTCGCCGAACGAAAGACGCGGGTAGAGCGCGAATGGATCGGTCTCGCGCCAATGTCCGTCGCGGTTATAGACGTGCAGGCCGTCTTCGGCCACCTGCACCCGAAAATTCGGGTCGCGCACGCCGCGCGCGAACTCGTCGATTTCGTCGCGGCTATAAGGAAACGGCCGTTTGTCGTGCACGGTCGCGAGCGCGCCGCCCATGCCTTTGGGCAGCACCTTCGCCTCCCGCGCCGCATGCATGACGCGCCGCGCGACATCGGCTTCGCGCACCGCGCGCCGCGCATGCAGGCTCACCGACGTGGTCAGGATCGCCGCGACGCGCAGCTCGGCCGCGAGCCCGAGCAGCACCGCGTTGATGCCGCTCGTATCGGCCTCGGTCAGCTCGGTGACGTTGCCGACGCCCATCATGATCGGTGCATCCGGGTAGCGCTCGCGCAACGCAACGTAACGTGCGATCGAGGTGGCAAGGCCGAACGGGATCGGATCGAGAATCGGATCGGCGAGATAGGCGCGCCCGCGTGCGCTCATCGCGTCGATCGCGGCGTCGAGCGACGCCGTATCGCCCGGCTCGCGCGCGACGAGGATCGGCGTGGCCGCCACTTCGTCGGCGATCCAGAGCGTATCGACGTTCAGGCTCATCAGATAATCGGCGCCTGCGCGCCCACCGCGCAGCAGCTCCTCGCTGCGCATCGAATCGACGCTGACGCGAAATCCGTCGGCCTTCAATGCCGCGACGGCATCCTCGAGATGGGGAAAGGGCGTTTCGGGCAGGCAGCCGACATCGATGACATCGGCACCCTGCGCCGCATAGACCTTCGCGCGCGCGACGATTCCGTCGACGCCGAGCCGCGGCGCGTCCACGATCTCGGCGAAGATCGCCGTGTCGTAGCGCGACAGATCGACGGGCCGGGCCTCGCGCCCGAAAAACTGCGGCAGGTCCTTGACTTCCTCGGGGCCGCGTTCGATTCGGATGCCGTAATGCGCGCTCAACGCCTCGAGATCGCCGCGGCAGCGGCCCGGCACTATCACGCGCTGGGCCGCGATGGGCGCGGGCAGTCGCCTGCGGATCATGTCGGCCGTCATCAGCGCGGCCACCTGCAGGCCGAGTTCGCGGATTTCCCAGGTGAACGGCGTGGGCGCCATGCCGTCGAGCACGCGCTTGAGGCTCGGCTCGGCAAGGCGCCCGGTCAGGAAGAGGATATGGTCCATGCGAGGTCGAGCGTGGCGAGCCGTTCGTCGAGCGCCGTCTTCAGTTCATCGAGCGAGGTGACGAGCGTCGTGTGCTCGAAGCGCGCGAGGCGCGCGACGTTGTCGAGCTCGATCGCGCGCGGCTTCAGTTCGACCCATTCGTTCGGGCTTTGCGTGACGACGGTCGGCTCCGTATCGCACGCGTAGACGATGCCTGGAATGCACTGTTTGCCGGCCTGTGCATACATGTTCGTGGGCAGGGTATCGGAGATGCCGAACGCGCACTTGGCAACGGTGTTGCTCGTGGCCGGCGCGATGACGACCGTGTGATAGAGGCCGTGATAGAGCATGCCGACGGGTACGCCGCTCGCGCTGTTGTCGCGAATCACGCGGAAATGCTGCCGCAGCCGCGCGATCGGCCAGCCGTAAAGCGGCAGCACTTCCTCGCCGGCGCGCGAGAGGAAGAGGTCGGTGCGCGGCAGTTGCAAGGCGAGCGCGAGCGATTCCTCAAGCATGTGACCCGAGCCGGTCACGCACCAGGCGAAACGTGCATCAGGTTTGAAGTCGGTGAGTTGGCGAACGGGCTCTCGGGTCATGCGTTCAAGGTCGGAGGGCAGCCGTCGTGCGACAGCCGGATATGCAGGCGATGCATCTTGCGGTAGAGCGTGTTGCGGCTGATGCCGAGCGCCTTGGCCACGTTGCTGACGTTCCATCGGTACTCGTCCAGCATCGAGAGCACCGTTTCGCGCTCGTTGAGCTGGATCGCGTTGAGCGAAGAGATGTCGGCGTCCTCGGTCAGGTGCGGCATGCCCGGCGCCGATTCGATGCGTGCCGGGGCCTCGGGCTGCTGCGCCGCGACCGGCTGGCCCTGCAGTACTTCGGGGGGCAGGTGCGCGAGCTGGATCGGCTGGCCGTCGGAAAGCGCGACCGCCATCTGCAGGACGTGGCGCAACTGGCGGATGTTGCCGGGCCAATGATAGCCGAGCAGCGCGCGTTGCGCGTCGGGCGTGAGCTCGGGCGGCTCGTCGGTTTCGGTTTCGAGCAGATGATGGATGAGCGGCAGCTTGTCCACGCGTTCGGCGAGCGGCGGCAGATTGATCTCGATGCCCTTCAGGCGGTAGTAGAGATCCTCGCGGAACTGGCCGCTCTGCACGAGTTCGAGCAGATTGCGGTGGCTCGCGCTGATGAGCTGGAAATCGACCTTGACCGTCGTCTCCGCGCCGAGCGGCGTCACTTCGTGCTCCTCGATCACGCGCAGCAGGCGCGCCTGGAGCGCGAGCGGCATGTCGCCGATTTCGTCCAGAAAGAGCGTGCCGCCGTTGGCCTGCACGATCTTGCCGCGCCGGCCCTCGCGCTGGGCGCCGGTGAATGCGCCCGCCCGGTAGCCGAAAAGCTCGCTTTCGATCAGGTTCTCGGGCAGCGACGCGCAGTTCACCGGGACGAACGGGCCGTTGGCGAGCGGGCTGATGCTGTGCAGCGCTTGCGCGAACACTTCCTTGCCTGTGCCGGTCTGGCCGCGCAGGACGATCGGGATCTTGCGCTGGATCACCCGCGCCGCGAGCTGGATCTGCGAAGCCATGCGCGGATCGCCGAATTCCAGGTGCGCGATCTTGTCGAGGCGGCTGGCCGCGGGGCTCGCCTCGCGCCCACCGCGCCGCGTGGCCGCGGGCTCGGGTGTCGGGATGCGCGTCGTGCTTGCCGTACGTGTGGCGCTCGCGTTTTGCGGGGTTTGCGCAACCAGGAAGAAACGGTTCGTGCCGTTCGCGCTGTAGACCGTGATCGGATGGAACGAGCCGCGGATGCTGCGCGCGATCATGTCCTCGATCGACGCGTTGAACGCTTCGTCGATGCGTTTGCCGCGCAGCTCGTCGAGCGTGCGGTGGCCGAGCTGGAACGCCGCGCTGCGGTTCGCGGCGAGGATCGTGCCTTCGTCGTCGACGGCGAGCTTGCCGCCGTGCAGCGTGCCGACGAATTCCGGGCGGCTGTGAAACTGGATCATGTTGACGTGCCGATAACGCGCGCTCAGCAGACGGTTCTCGATCATCTGGCGCGACATGCCCACGAGCACGAGCGAATGCTGCTGCAGCAGGCGTGAGCGGCTCGTCACGTCGAGCACGCCCGCTATCTCGCCGCGATCGTCGAAGATCGGTGCGGCGGAGCAGGTGAGCGACGTGTAGCGCGCATAGAAATGCTCGTGCTGGCACACGGCGATGCAGTCGCGCTCGGCGATGCAGGTGCCCATGCCGTTCGTGCCCGCCTCGCGTTCGCTCCAGAGCGCGCCGATGCGAAAGCCGTCGGCGGCCACCGCCTCGGCGAACGGCGCGGAGGAGACCTGATGGACGATCACGCCTGCGGCATCGACGAGCACGACGGCCAGCTCCGGGTCTGCGAGCTGTTGATAGAGCGTCGTCATTTCGAGCTTCGCGCAGGCGATCAGGTCGCTCACGGCCTCGCGCCGCGCGTCGAGTTCATAGTCGGTCAGCACGGGCGGGGTGACGAAGCGGCCCGGGTCCAGCTTGAAATCGTTCAGGCAACGTGCCCACGATTGAGTCACGGGCTCGCTCATCGGGTGAGACGGCAGGTGGTGATTGACGACGTTGAACACTTCACGGACATGCGAGGTGGCGTCGGCGAGCAATGACATGGGGTTGTCTCCATCGGCACCGACTCGCGCGGCCTGCTTGCGGCCGGCGCGGTCAGGCGCTCCGTTTCACGTTGTCCCCTGACGCCGCGGTTTCTTCTGTCCGCGTGCGCGACGACTGTTTTCGGGTTTCCATATCACCGGATACAACATTGTTGGCCCCGGCGTGCAAAAACTCTACCCTCGATGGCGCCCGTGTTCAATAAGAAGTCGCATCAGGTACGGATGACCGCGCCCGCTTCTTGCTTTACTGATACGAGCCGTCGCTGGCCGGTCGGCCGCCCCGGTCAATGTTGCAGCGGCGGTACACGTTGTCGCGCACGACCGCGCACTGTCTTCATTTATACGATATTTGCCGCATGCCGGTGGAGCAGCAATTATGGACCGCATCGATTCGACCCGCCTTTCGAGCACGACTTCCGAGCCCGAGCCTCGCTACGGCGGAGCGCCCGCTGAGCAATCCGCTGCCGCGGATGCGCTCGATATCGTTTTCATCGAGGATTTCGTGGGCGAGACGGTGATCGGCATCGATCGCAGCGAACTCGATACGCCGCAGCCCGTGCGGATGAACATCGCGATCGGCCTGCCGTCGTTGCATGCCTGCACGACCGATCGCATCGAGGACACGATCAACTACGCTGCCGTGCGCGAAGCGCTGCATGCGCTTCTCGCCTCGCACGGCGTGCAATTGCTCGAGGCGCTCGCGGAGCAGGTGGCCCAACTCGTTCTCCGGGATTTCGGTGCGCACTGGGTGCGCGTCTCGCTCGCGAAGCCGGCAAAGTTCGACGACGTGCGCGCCGTGGGCGTCGTGATCGAGCGGCGGCGCGGTGCGCGGCGGCGCGACGAGCCGATTTGGGCTTCGCTCGGCGCGGGGCTCGTGCCGAAGCGGCCGAACTGACGAACCGGCCGAACCAGCCGAACCGACGAACCGGGAGAGAGCCGACACCGGTAAGGTGCCGGATAGCCGGCCGCCAGCGCGCCCGCGCGCTATTGCGCAGGGGTCACTTCGCGGCGGTTACGTCGCCGGTGAGCCCGCAGGCACGGTACGCGCTCGCTTGCAACGTACGGAATGCCTTCGTCTGCTTCTTCGCGTGATCGACGCGGAACTCCGCGCCGCCTTCGCCGCCCAGCGACGCGTACCGGGCGAACGTCGACTGATCGACGAATTCGTCATAGGGTAGCGCCGCCGCCATCTTGTCGATGACGCACGAGCATTTGTAGACGTTGGCAAAATCGTGACCGTTGTCGTCCATGCACGTGAGCACATACTCGACGCGGCCTTGCGTGGGGTAGTCGTAGCCCGTATGCGAGGCGGGTGACGGCGTGCCGCCGCCTGCGGCCCAGCTCTGGGCCGCCCAGACGAGGCAGGCGCCGGCCAACGTCGCGCGACGTGTCTTGATCATACGTGTGCCTCTTTCGAACGTCTCCTGCCCACCTACGATACGCCGCTTCGCATTCGCGCGCATCCGGGCGGTTGTGCTGCCGCGCGGCTCTCGCGAGCCGCGCAGGTCGAATGCCGCCTGATCAGTTCGGGGCGAACGGGTGGGCGACGGCTGCCTTCTTCTCGACGACCTCGGCTGCGGTCGGCGTGCCCGCGACCGCGCGCTGGATTGCTTCGCGCGTCGCCTTGTAGTTGTATTCCTGGATCTTCTTGTCGTCGTCGGCCAGCCAGTGGATGAACACGCCCACGCAGACGAAGATGTCGTCGGCTTCGTCCTTCGGGATCGTGCCGTCCTCGACGCTGTCCGCCACGGCCATCGCAACGCCGTGCTGAGCCGGGCCGAACATCTGCACGGCCTGTTTCGCGCCCTTGATCGTGACCTTGTTGAACATCACCGTATTCGGCTTGGTCGCCAGGTTCGGCGCGACCACCGCGAGCAGCGTCGTGAAACCGTCCTTGTTGTTGGTGAGCGCGTTGCAGAAGGCGGTCTCGGCGGCCGAGCCGCGCGGCCCGAGGATGAGGTCGATGTGCGCAACCTCGTTGCCGTCCCCGACGAGCGATTCACCTACCATGACGCGGTTGATCTTGGCCATGCTGTTCCTCCGATTGGGTGGATATGGAGTTTCTGATTGGCGCCCTCGAGCGATGCGTGCGGCGCGCCACTCACGCGAGGGCGCATGCTGGGCGCGCGCTTGGACAAGCGATGCACGGTGGCCCTACCTAACAGGTTTCATGCCAGTCACGCGGTGCGCTCCGGCGAGGCGGTCCGTGCGCCCGACAGGGCGAGCGCGACGAAGAGTGTCGCGACCGTGAGGTCCGCGCTGGTACCGGGGTTCAGTCCGCGCGCCTTGAGTTCGGCGTCCCATCCGGCGAGCAACTCGCCGGCTCGCGCGGGCTCGCCGCGGGCCATCAGATCCCGCCAGAGGCGCTGGTATCGGCACGCCTCGCCCGTGACACTCTGCGCCACGGCCAGGCCGTGCTTGCGCACAATGTGCGAATCGGGCCAGCCGGCGAGGAACGTCAGGAACACGTCGAGTGTGGCGTGCCCGGGCGCCTCGCCGGGGCCGGCCGCGCAGGCGGCTGCGAGGCCCGCGCCGAAGATGTCGGCGAAACCGTTCGCGTACTGGCGGGCGATGCTGTCGCGCTCGGCGGCGAGCGCCATCGCCGCACGCAGGCCCACGCTCGGCGGCGCATGCACCGATTGTTCGGGCGCGTCGCCGAGTCCGCCCGGGTTGGCGAGCGCAATGGCGCGATAGGCCGAGCGCGCATCGTCGAGGTCGAGCCGCGCAAGCACGGCTTCCGTGGCGGCGTGCCAGCCTTGTGCATCGGGCTGGGCGGCCAGGGTATCGAGCGCGGCGGCCAGCGGCGCAACGAGCAGCACGATGCCGAGATTCGTGTTGCAACCCACGGCCGCGCGCGTGCGTTCCACCGCGCCGAGCACGCGCGCGCCAACCGGCGCGCCGCGGCAAAAAAGCGGTGCCTCCGCTGCGCGGGCCGACTCGATGAACTGGGCTGCCACCATACCGTGCCCCGCGCTGCGCTCGCTGACGTTGCCGGGTTTGGCGACGGCCACGTCGAGCCGGCAGGCCGCGAGAAAAGCTTCGCGCGCGAACGCCGGGGCGCGATCGCGGAGTTCGTCGATGGCCTCAGGCATGGCGCGGGGCCAGCTCGACGACGTGTGCGCCGCGTGCGCCGGCGAGCTTGCGCTCGAGGAGGTCGTCCACGAGCGCTGCGGCGATATCCACCGGGGTGACCGACTGCAGGCCCCGCCAGGCGGCCACGCCGTTGACTTCGAGTACGAGCGGCCGGTTTTCGTCGCCGGCATCGGCGATCAGGTCCACGCCGGCGTAGTCGAGATCGAGCGCCCGGGCCGCGCGCAGCGCGGTTTGCGCGAGCGCCGGCGCGAGCTCGGCCCCCTCGCAGCGCGCACCCTGCGCGAAGTTGTGGATCCAGCCGTTGCCGCCCACGCGGCGCATCGCGGCCACCGCGCGCGCCCCGATCACGAGCACGCGCCAGTCGAAGCCGGGTGCGCCGCTTTCGACGTAGCGCTGCAGGTAGGCGACATGACGGTAGGCACCGAGCGGCGGCAAGGTGGTGGCGTGGAGCGGCTCGGATTCGTCGGCCGGCGTTTCGGCGGTTGGCGATGCGCAACGCGCTGCGGCGGCCGGTGAGGCGGCAACGCGCGGGCGGGCGGCGCCGAGCCGCAGCAGGCCATGGCCTTGGGAGCCGAAAAGCGGCTTGAGCACGAGCGCGCGGCCGGCCGCGGCTTCGCGCATCAACAGCCGCTGAGCGAAGGCCGTCGATTCGCCGGCCCACGCCGCCGGCGTCGGCACGCCGTGGCGATGGAGCAAAAAGCTCGTCATCGATTTGTCGACGCTGCGCTCGATCGCGCGTGCGTCGTTGTACACGGGCACGCCGAGTTCGCGCAGTGCGTGAAGGATGCCGAGCCGCAGCGTCACCTGTTCGAACGTGCCGCCCGCGATGCCGCGCACGAACACGGCATCGGGCAGCGCATGGCCGAAGCCGGGGATGACGAGGCCGTGCGGCGCCCACGTCGTGTCGATGCGGCAATCGGCAAGATCGACGCAGCGCGCATCCGCGCCGCGCGCGCGAAAGGCTTTCTTGAGCCGGCCGGTATGCCACCCGGTCTCGTCGGTCATGATCGCGATGCGCAGCCCGCGGTCGGCCGCGCCCGCATCGATGGAGCAGGACGGGGGCATCGTCATTCGGTCCGGTCCGCAGCGGCGTTCCAGTGGCGTTGCAGCACCGCGTACTCGAGGCTGCCGCCATGCCATGTCTTGCCGCTTTCGAGGCTGCTGACCCACACTTGCGCCGGTGCGAAGAGCGCCGCGTCGATCTGATAGAAGTCGTAGTTGAACGACGCGAAGATTTCGGCAAACGGGCGGCCGTAGTCGCGCGAGTTCGAGGCCGGCAACTCGGCGGCGAGCCGCTTTGCGGCCGCGTCGTGGCGCACCGTCAGATGCACGCGCCCGCCATAGAGAATCGCGTCGTTCGTGCGGCCCATCGCTTCGATGCCGTCGGGGGCCGGGGGCGGCAGCGGGGCGCAGCCCGCGCCCGCCACGATCTCCCCGAGATCGACGCCGAGCACGTGCGTTTTATGCAGGGCCACTTCGACCACGCGCGCGATCACCTGGACCGTGCCCGCAATCGAATGCGTAGGCGTGACGGCGATCGTGAGCTGCCCGGGCGCTAGCGCGCAATCGCCGAGCACCTTGTCGATCACGACCTGCGGCGGCATGCGGTCGACTTCGAGCACGAGCGCGCCGCGCGTATGCCGGTCGCGATAGCCGAGTTCGTCGAAAAGCGGTTCCTTGCCGGCGAGCGCGCGCGCGGGCCCGGAGCCGAGCGAGAAGAACTTCTTGCCGCCGGTTTGCTCCTTCGTCGCCGCGAGGCTCCAGCCCGCGTACTGGCTCGCGAGGCACGCGAGCACGGGCGACGAGGTTTGCACGTCGATCATCGTCGGCCAGAGCGGCTCGGCTTCGACGCTCGTGCGGACCGCCACGCGCCCGAGCCCGCCCATGCAGATGCGCGCGATGAGCACGCCCGCTTCGAGGCCGCCGGGCGCGTCGATGCCGGCATCGACGAGCACCGTGCCGCCGTCCGTGCGCGTCGCCGCTACACCGAGACGGGCGGCATCGTCGACGAGCCGCTGGACGAGACGCTCGCTGAGCGCATTGACGCTGAGGGGCGCGGCGGCCCCGGCTTCAGGCGGAGTAGGCGACAAAGGCATGATTGGGGGGCTCGTAAAGGGTTTCGGTCCGCTGCAGCACCGCCGCGCGCTGGTGTTCGAGCGCCTGGCGGACCGCTGCGGGCGTGCGTGCCGATGCAACGATCGTGCAAAGCGGCTCGTGCGCGCCGATGCGCGTGCCGGGCATCGGCACGTCGCGGCACGCGGGGTCGGCGAGGCAGGCGTCGCTGAGTGCCTGCGTGCAGACGAGCGCGCTCGGCGCGAAGACGACTTGCTGGCCGACGCAGGTCGAAGGCGGGCCTTCGTCGATGCCGGTCTCGCCGGGCAGGCGACCGTGGCGGCACGCGTCGAGGTGCCACGCGAGCAGGCCGAGCGGCCAGCGCTGCGGCCAGGCGGCTTCGTAAAGTGCCATCGTGGCGGACGGGCGCGCGTTGATCTCGAGTACCGAGATGTCACCGTCGTCGTTCAGCAGAAAATCGAAGCTGTTCAGGCCCACGAGCGCCGTCTCGCGGCAAATCCGGGCGATCGCATCGCACACGCGTGCGGCGCACGCCGCCGGCAGCGCGACCGGGCCGATGGCGCCCGTGTACAGATACGGCAGGGTGCCGGCGGCCGTGCTCGATTGCTCGGCGAAACCGATCACGCGGGCTTTGCCGCGCGCGGCCAGAAAGAGCGCCGAGCAGGCGCGGCCCTGCGCCTCGCGCTGAAAGTAGCCGCGGCCGATATCGCCATCGCGGGCCTCGCCGGCACGTACGATGTGCGTGCCGCCGCAGCCGTCGGCGCGCTTGAACAGCCATCCGGGGCCGGGCGGGCGCGCGAACGAAACGGCGGGGTGCGCGATGCCGAGCGCGTCGAGCAGTGCAAAGAAGCGGTGCGGGTCGCGCACGGCGGCCGCGGGTGCGCGATTGCCGATGAGCGGCGGCAGCCCGCGTGCCTCGGCGAGTTCGTCGACGAATGGCTCCGTCCCGCTGCCGGCGATCCATCCGATCATGCGCGGCAGCCGCGCAAGACGGCGCAGCGCGTCCGCCACGCGGGCGCGATCGATCGACAGGCCGGGGCCGGCCACGTCGAACCAGATGGACGAGGCTGCGCGCGTGTCGCGGTCGCCGAACGCATCGAGCGCGGCGACGCGCAAGCCAGCCTGAGCGGCCGAGCGGGCGAGCATGCGGGCGGAGAGCCCGGCCACCGCGACGAGCGGCGCGGTGCATGAAGGAGTGAGCGGTGCCATGGCAATCGGCGTCATTCAACGAGGCGGCAGCCGCATCAACCGAGGCCCGCGGCGACTGCGCGCGCTTCGGCAAACGCCTGCGGAAAGCCGAGGTAGACGGGCTTGCTGCTCGTGCGCATCTGAACGAAGAGCCGATGCTCGACTTGATACTTCACGTTGCCGATCGCGAGTGCGCCGATGCCGATCGGGCTTGCATCGCCGTTCGGGCCAATCGGCTTGCCGTCGTTCATGACGTTGACGCCCGCGATGCCCTCGGGCGGCACGGCATTGACGTCGGCCGCAATGATCAGCCGCCGCGCGTGCGCGAGATCGTCGGCGCTTGCGACCTGGATGCCCGCCGTGGCTGTTGCCATCAGGATCTCGGTGTCGGCAAGCGCGGCGCGCAGCGTGTCGCTCGAGGCGGTGCTCGTGGCAGTGGTGTGAATGCCGAAGCGGGTGTTGATCTCCTCGCTCACGTGTCTGGCCCGCTCGAGCGAGCCGTGGCTTGCGATCGTGACGTCGGCGCCCAGCGAGGCGGCCATCGCGGCGGCTATGCGTCCGACCGCGCCCGTTCCCCCGAGGATCAGCACCCGCTTGCCGCCGAGTTCCATTTCATGTGTGCGCTTCAGATGCCGTTCCACGAGCGCGACGAGCGCCGCGGCGGTCGTATACGAGCCGCTCGGATCGGCGAATACGGAGACTTCGAAGGGCGGCACCATCGCCTTGCGGGCGGTCTCGAGCATGTCGGCCGCGAGCATGACGTCGCGTCCGCCGATGAAAATCCCGGTGCGCGAAACGCCTTTCGGGCCGCGCGAGAAGATCGCGTCCTGGGTGAGGTTCGTCACCATGTCGGCTTCGACGTTGCAGTAGGGCACGATGACCTGATAGCCCGCATCGGCTGCCATGTTGACGTCGAACGGGCTCATCTGCGGTGTGGCCGTGAGCATGTGGAGGATGTAGGGCCTTTCTGTTGCGGTGGCTTCTGACATGGCAAAAGACTCTGGTCGTGAGCGGTTATGGGCGGCGCATGAAGAACGAAAGAGGGCGGGCGGCGCACGGGGGCGCGGCGGCGCTCATGCCGCGTCCACGCGCTCTTCGCGCGCGCCGGCCACGCGAACCACGGCGCCGCGATTGCGCGCCCGGACCACGGCGCATTCGATGTGGGGCTTGCCACGTGCAGCCGCGCGCGCGGCTGTCAGCGCATCGTCGGCCTCCTGCGCGCTAGCCAGGAACGCGAAGCCCGTGGGCCCCCAGGAGGTCTGACCGATGCCGGCCATGCGTTCGGTCGCGGCTGCGCGCAGCGAGGTCTCCACGTCGGGGCTCGCGAACACACCGCCTTGCACGGGCGCGAAGTACTCCCCGATCGTTTGCTGCAGTTCGGTGACGCCTGCGGCGAACGCCGTGAAATCGGCTTCGGCCGCCGCCGGCATGATCCGCATCAGCGCGAGATGGCACAGGTGCGCGGCGAGGTGTTGCGGAAACGGCGCGAGCGTGGCGAGCCCGCGCCGCTCTGCATCGCCGGACAATCCCTCGCGCGAAGTATCGGTGACGAGCAGCACGCGCCATTCGTCGGGAAACGGCTGGCGTGAGACGAGCGGCGGCACACCTGCGGCCTGTACGCCGCGGCTGCTGCCCCCATCGAGCAGCAGGCCCCCCGAGTCGAAGCCGAGAATGCCGATGCCCGAGCGGCGGCCCCGACCGAGCAGATGGGCGATTTCGGCGGTCGTGGCCGTATGGCCCGTGAGCCGTGCGTAAGCCGTCCCCACAGCCAGAGCGAGTTGCGTGCCGGAGCCGAGACCCGTGTGTGCGCGCGGCGTGCGCACCACGTTGCAGACGATGGGCTTCGCGCCGTACGCCTCGCGCAGCCGGTCGAGACACCAGGCGATGCGCGCGCGTTCGCCGGCGGATGCCGCACCTTCGATGGAATCGGCCGCGGCCATGCGGGCCTCGATATGGGTTCCCTCGCCGTCGATGACGAGCCCGAGACTGCCGAACGCGCGCCCGAGCGTGCCGCTCGGATCGAGAAAGCCGAGGTGGAGCCGGGCGGGGGCATCCACGCTCACCGCGCTGCGCGGCGAATGACGGCGAAAATGAAGCGGCATCGCTGGGTTCCTCGTTGGGCGTGACGGCCGGGCCGCCGAGGCGCCGCACCCTCGGGCGGGGCGCGGGCGCGCCGGCAGGCCGGCAGATGGCGGGATGGGAAGCAGGAGGCGTACCATGGCCCGCCGCGCCCCGTCGCAGCGGGCTCTCGAATGTGCGGGGCACCTCGGCGTCGCCGTCGTGTGTGCGCCTTGCTCTCAGCGGTTTGTGCCGTGCGAGACGCACTGTGTCACCCGATCGGCGCGGGTGCCCGGCCGGGCCGATCGGCGCGCAAGTGTGGCGGCGGCCGGGTAGTGGTAGTGGTGGCGGTGACGGTGGCGGACTCAGCCCTGCGGGGCTGCCTTGGGTGCGTCGTATTTGATATAGCGGAAGCGCTGGTCGTCGGCCGGCGTGCCTTCGAGCGGCCCGCCTTCCCGGCCGGGCTGCCACTGCACGACCTCCTCGATCCTGGTGGCCAGCGCAAAGTCCTTGTCCGTGATCCCTTTGGCGCTATGGGTCTTCAGCTTGACGATGACGAACGCATACGACACGGTGAGGTCGGGATGGTGCCAGGCCGCCTCGGCCAAGTGTCCGACGGTCATGACGACCATCAATGTGCCTTTCCAGCTTTCCGTGCGGTATTTCCGGCGCAGCCACCCGTCCTCCATATACCAATGTTCGAGCGGACCGACGAGACGCGCGCTGATCTCGTCGTCGGAATACACCTTTTCGGCTTGGCTCATGGTTGGGGCTCCACACAGGAAAAGCGAGCCTTGGCAAAGCGGCTCGAAGGAAAAACAAGGCTGCAATTGCCGCGCCAGCGCATCGCCCCCGCCGGCAGGAACGACGCCTTCATGCCTGCGGGCCGACTCGCGCGAAAAAGAGCGCGTCATGGGACAGCCCGCTGCTATCGCGGAATTGACACAGTATGTCTCGCCCCGCGCGCAGGGGACCGGACGATTCGTTGCGGCGTCGCGGAAAACGCATAACGTGCACCGCCGCGCAAACCGCCCGGCGCATGCCACGCGGCCTGCGCCGAAAGGCCGCGCCAAGGGGCTCGGAGCGGGGCGGCATCGGCGGCCGGGCGTGCGGCAGCGCACATCGGCATGGAATATGCGTTCGCCCGCCATGCGCCAGGAAGCTCGCCGTCGAAGCGGGATAAAGCGGCGCGGATCGTTACCCGCATTCGAGAGAGCGCGCCCGGTGCGATGAGGTAGCGTGGGTCATTCGTGAGTTGAACAGCAAGACAATTCTGGAGGAGACATGAACTTACGCACCATGGTTCTTGGGCTCGCCGTCCTCGCAACGGCGGGCTTTACGACACTCGCAGCACACGCGGATGCAGAGCTGGACAATGCAATCAAGAACCCTGCTAACTGGGCGGCGCAGGCGGGCGATTATTCGAATCATCGCTACAGCACGCTCAAGCAGATCAACACGGGCAACGTGAAGAACCTGCAGGTCGCCTGGACGATGTCCACGGGCGTTCTGCGCGGCCATGAAGGCTCGCCGCTCGTCGTGGGCGACACGATGTACATTCACACGCCGTTCCCGAACAAGGTGACGGCGATCAACCTCAAGGATCAGACGTTCAAGTGGGTTTACGAGCCGAAGCAGGAAGACCAGGTGGTGTCGGTGATGTGTTGCGACACGGTCAACCGCGGACTGGCCTATGGTGACGGCAAGATCTTCCTGCAGCAGGCCGACACCACGCTCGTCGCGCTGAAGGCCGATACGGGCGACGTCGTCTGGACGGCCAAGAATGGCGATCCGAAAAAGGGCGAGACGAACACGAACGCGCCGCACATCTTCGGCGACAAGGTGCTGACCGGCATCTCGGGCGGTGAGTTCGGCGTGCGTGGCCGTGTGGTGGCCTACGACATCAAGAGCGGCAAGCCCGTCTGGACCGCGTACAGCACGGGTCCCGACAACGAGATCCTCCTCGACCCGGACAAGACGATGACGTGGGCCGACGGCAAGATGCAGCCGGTCGGCAAGGATTCGTCGCTGAAAACCTGGAAGGGCGATCAATGGAAGATCGGCGGCGGCACCACGTGGGGCTGGTATGCGTGGGATCCGAAGCTGAATCTTGTCTACTACGGCTCGGGCAATCCGGGCACGTGGAACCCGACGCAGCGGCCCGGCGACAACAAGTGGTCGATGACGATGTTCGCGCGTGACCTCAACACGGGTATGGCGAAGTGGGTCTATCAGATGACGCCGCACGACGAGTGGGACTACGACGGCGTGAACGAGATGATCCTGGCCGATCTGCCGATCGACGGCAAGCAGGTACCGGCGATCGTTCACTTCGACCGCAACGGCTTCGCCTATACGCTCAATCGTGCGACTGGCGAGTTGCTCGTGGCGCAGAAGTACGATCCGGCGGTCAACTGGGCCGATCGCGTCGACATGAAGAGCGGCCTGCCCGTTCGCAACGTTGCCTACTCGACGCAGGCAGCCGGCGCCGACCACAACGTGAAGAACATCTGCCCGTCCGCGCTCGGCTCGAAGGATGAGCAGCCGGCTTCGTACGATCCGAACTCGAAGCTCTTCTTCGTGCCGACGAACCACGTCTGCATGGACTACGAGCCGTTCGAAGTCGACTACACGGCCGGTCAGCCGTACGTCGGCGCAACGCTGTCGATGTATCCGGGGCCGAAGTATACGGGCGTCGGCGGTGCGAACGCGGGCCATACGGTCGAGAACGCGATGGGCACGTTCATCGCATGGGATGCGGCGAAGGGCAAGATCGTGTGGGCCAAGCCCGAGAAGTTCTCGGTGTGGTCGGGCGCGCTCACCACGGCCGGCGGCATCGGCTTCTACGGTACGCTCGAAGGCTACCTGAAGGCCGTGGACCTGAAGACGGGCAAGGAACTTTGGAAGTTCAAGACGCCGTCGGGCATCATCGGCAACGTCTTCACGTACCAGTACAACGGCAAGCAGTACGTAGGCGTGTACTCGGGTATCGGCGGCTGGGCCGGCATCGGTCTCGCGGCTGGCCTGAAGAAGTCGACCGAAGGTCTCGGCGCGGTTGGCGGCTATCGCGAACTCGCGAAGTACACGGCCCTCGGCGGTACGCTCTTCATCTTCGCCCTGCCGGAACGGAGCTGATCTCACCACGGCAATGAAGCGCCCGCACGTGCCGCTTGGGCGGTGCGTGCGGCGCTCCCCCCCAATACGACATTCATCGAGATTTATCGATTTCCCAGCCCGCGGCGTGCCGACTTGCGCTGCAACCGGTTCGTCGCGGGCAACGACTACTATGTTGAAGGAGACGTTGGTATGAAAGGCCGTTCAATCTTGTTGCTGACGACAATCACCGCCGCCGTCGTCGCATTACCTGTCGTCTACGCCCAGAACAAACCGGCGATGGCACAGCAGGTGGCGTACAAAGTCGTTGATGGCAGCAAGGTCGACGACAATACGCTGCAGGGCTGGAAGACCTGGCGCGCGCTCGATTGCCAGCGTTGTCATGGTGCCAAGCAGGAAGGCCTCGTCGGCCCGTCGCTGATCGATGCGTTCAAGGTAATCGACAAGGACGAATTCAAGCGCACCGTTTTCGGCGGCCGTGTGGCGAAAGGGATGCCCGATTTCAGCGCGAGCGAGCGCATGCAGAAGAATTGGGAGAATCTTTACGCTTATCTGAAAGGGCGTTCGGACGGCAAGATCAATCCGGGCGATCTGCACCCGCTCAACGGTAACTGATCCGAATGCCGCGACTTGTCCGGAGGTCATCGATGCGTCACAGCAAACGAACGTCTGCCCACGTCGCGCTGTCGGCCGCCGCGCTTTGCTGCGCGGCGCTCGCGAGCGCCGCCGTGCGCGCGGATGGGGCCGATCTGCCCAACAACGACGGGGCGGACGGGGTACTGCGCGTATGCGCCGATCCGAACAACATGCCGTTGTCGAACGACAAGGGCGAAGGCTACGAGAACAAGATCGCGAACGAAATGGCGCATGATTTCGGCTACAAGGTCGAATACACCTATTTCCCGCAGCGCATCGGTTTCGTGCGCCATACGCTGCGCGAGAAGGCCGAGAACAGTCAGCGCTACAAGTGCGATTTGATCGTCGGGGTGCCGAAGGGCTATGACCTCACTTCGACCACGCAGCCCTATTTGCGCTCGACCTACGCGATGGTGCTGCCGAACAAACCCGAATTCGCCGGCATCAAAACGCCCGAGGACCTGCTCAAGCTGCCGCCCGACCAACTGCACAAGCTGCGCTTCGGCATCTTCACGCAAACGCCGGCCGTCGACTGGCTGCTCAATCATGGGCTCATCGATCAGGCGCGCTCCTATCAGGTGCAAACGGGCGATCCGAAGGCTTACCCGGGCGAGATCGTCGAGCGCGATCTGACGAACGGTAACGTGGACGTGGCGTTCCTTTGGGGGCCGATTGCCGGCTACTTCGCCAGGCGCGCCGGCGACCAGGTCCGCATCGTGCCGTTCCCGCCGGAAAAAGACGTTCATTTCGACTATCAGATATCGATGGGCGTGCGATACGGCGAAAAGGCTTGGAAAGACAAGGTGGATCAATGGATTGGCGCGCATCAGGACAAGATCGACCAGATCTTGACGAGCTATAGCGTGCCGCTCTTGAAGCCGGTAGACGTTCCCGAGTCCAAAGGCGGCGCGCAATGAGCGCGCTCGCGTTGTCATGGCGCCGCCGGCTGAGCGGCGCGGTCTGCGCCTGCGCGTTCGTGGCGGGGGCCCCGGTTGCCCTCGCGGCCTCGGCGGCTTCCGAACCGCAGTCGTCGCCCGAGATCACCGCGGCCGAACATCTCATCTTCACGGTCGAGCACTTGCACGGCGTCGCGCCGCGAACGGAGCTCGATTACGAACTCGTTGCGTCCGGCGAGGGCGCGAAGGCGAACGACGTCGTGCGCGTGCTCGTCACGAGCCCGGGCAATGCGAAAAGCGACGCCCAGGTGACCGACCGCAGCGGCGCGGTGACGCTCCCCACGGAAGGGCTTCCGTGCAATCCTGTCATCATCTACTTCCTCGAGCGGGACATCTCGGAGATGCAGGCACTGACGGGCGGCCAGCGCCGCTATTTTCAGAAGCGGCTGCGCATCGCGCTGGCGGAAGGGCCGAAGATCGCCACGGCCACGAGCCGGATCGGCGGCAAGAGCGTCCAGGTGCGTCAGATCGTCGTCCAGCCGTATCTGCACGACCCCAATGCCCAGCGCTTCACGCGTTACATCGGCAAGCGGTATACGTTCGAGTTCGCCGACGGCTTACCCGGGCAGGTCGCGCTGATTCGTACCGAAATACCGGGGCCGAACGACGATTTCGCCCATCCGGTGAGCACTGAGACGCTGACGTTCCAGGCCGCCGTGACAAAACTCCGGGAGCAGCCCAAAGCTCCCGCCGCGAAGCCAACCGACGCGCCGCGCGCAAGCCGTTGAGGTTTGGCGGGCGGGCGTCCTGAGGAAGGTCCGTATCACCGTGAATTTCGTGCGCTCGCTGACCTTGCGGCAGCTGCAGATCTTTATCGTGGCGAGCCGGCATGCGAGCTTTGCACGCGCGGCCGAAGAACTGCATTTGACGCAGCCCGCCATTTCGATGCAAATCCGTCAGCTCGAGGATGCGATCGGCATGCCGCTCTTCGAGCGCGTGGCGCGCAAGCTCACGCTGACCGAGGCGGGCGAGCGGCTCACGCACCACGCAAGCCGCATCCTCGGCGAAATCAAGGATGCCGAAGATGCGATGATGTCGCTGCAATTGGCCGATAGCGGCTCCATTGCCGTCGGCATCGTCAGCTCGGCCACTTACTTCGCGCCGAAGCTGCTCGCGCTTTATTCTCGGCAGTATCCCAAGGTCGACGTGCACTTTTCGGTCGGCAATCGCGAGTCGCTGCTGCGGCTGCTGCAGGACAATGCGATCGACCTGGCGCTGATGGGACGGCCGCCAGCCGAGCTCGATACGACCGTCGAGCCGCTCGCCTACCATCCGCAGGTCGTCATCGCGCCGAGCGATCATCCGCTCGTGGGCGCGAGCCGCTTCGATCTGCAGGAGCTGCGCGGCGACACGTTCTTGCTGCGCGAGCCGGGTTCAGGCACGCGCATGGCCGCCGAGGAGATGTTCCGGCAGCATCTTTTCACGCCCGCGAAAATCGTGACGCTCGGCAGCAACGAAACGATCAAGCAGGCCGTGATCGCGGGCATGGGCGTGAGCCTCATTTCACTGCACACGCTGCAGCTCGAACTGCGCACGAGCGAGCTCGCGATTCTCGACGTCAACGGTACGCCCATCGAGCGAACCTGGCAGGTCGTGCACATGCGTACGAAGCAGCTTTCCCCCACGTGCACGCTCTTTCGACGCTTCCTGCTCGAGCACACAGCGCCTTACCTCGAGCGGGAATACGGAGGCTACGTGCCGCACAAGCTGCGCCCGCGCGTCGAAGAAGCCTGAGGTGCGGTGCGTGCGCCGGCACGCCGGGTCACCACAGTTCGCGCGCACCGTAGTAAAGCATGCCTAAGGCGACGGCCGTGCGGCGCAGGGACAGCGGGTAGGGGAAGCGTCGATGCCGCAACGAGGCGAAGCGCTCGAATGCCCCGCGTTCGCCGGCGATCGCCTCGGCGATCACGCGGCCCGCGATGCCGGTCAGCGCCACGCCATGCCCACTGAATCCCTGAGCGTAGAAGTAGTTGCCGTCGATCATGCCGAAATCGGGCGCGCGATTACGCGTGACGTCCACGAAACCGCCCCAGCCGTAGTCGATCGACACGTCGGACAGTTGCGGAAACACGGCCAGCATGCGCGCCCGTATCGATTCCGCCAGCGCCTCCGGTGCGCCCGTGGCGGAACTCGCGCGTCCGCCGAAGAGCAGGCGGTCGTCGGCCGAAAGCCGGAAATAGTCGAGGAATACGTTGTTGTCGCAGATAGCTGGCCGCCCCGCGATCAGCGCATCGGCCCGTGCGCGGCCGAGCGGCGCCGTCGCCACGATGTACGAAGCCACGGGGGCGATGCGCGCGGCCACGGCGCGCGGCAGCACATGCTCGAGCGTCGCGTTGCCGCAGGCAACGACATAGCGGCAACGCACCTCACCCGTGGCGGCCCTCACGACCGGCCGCTGCCCGCGTACGACTTCGCGCACGGGGGAGCGCGCAAACAGCATCGCACCCTCGCGGCGCGCGGCATCGGCAAGACCGAGGCAGTACTTCAGCGGATGCAAATGGCCGGAAAGCGAATCGTGGGTGCCTGCGAGGTACCGCGAGGAGGCGATGCGCGCGCGAATCGCGTCCTCGTCGAGCCAATCCAGGCCGGGGTGGCCCCAACGGCTCACTGCCGCTTCCATCCAACCGCGCAGTTCGTCGACTCGCTTCGGCTTCGTTGCAACCGTCACGTAGCCAGGCATGAAGTCGCAGGCGATGCCGTAGCGCGCGATACGCTCGCGCACGAGGGCCACGCCGTCGAGCGATAGCGCCCATAGGGCGCGCGCGCCGCTGGCTCCGAGCTGTCTTTCGATGATCTCGTCCTTGGCGAAGCCTGCCAGCATCTGCCCGCCGTTGCGCCCCGAAGCACCCCAGCCGGGCCGATGCGCTTCGAGCACGGCCACGCTCAAGCCGCGCGCGCGACACTCGAGCGCGACGGACAGGCCGGCGAATCCGGCACCGATCACGCAGACGTCGGCTTCGTGCGCGCCATCCAGTGTGGGATCGTCCTGGGGGGCACGGCCGACGCTCGCTTCGTAGTAGGACGCGCGGGCGAGCGCGTCGGCTTGGCGATCGAGCGTTCCGCGCTGTTCGGATCTTGCTTTCATGGAAAAAATGGATTTCCGGAGAAAAGTTGAAATCGATCTATTGATAACAGGCTTTATATTTCGAATGCGCTATATGCGAAAGCTGGTGTGAACTGAAAACTGAATCCCGCTTAACGTGGGCGACATTGTGCAGCGTCGGCATCGCACCGACGCTGTCGGCTTGCGTCATGTGCGCAAGCCTGAAACCTGAAGCCTAAAGCCAGTCCTTGAGCCGGTACCACGCCATCGCGAGCACGAGCGCGGGCGTGCGCAACCAGGCACCGCCCGGAAAGTCGCGGTGGGCGATCCGGGCGAACAAATCGAGGCGCTCCGCCTGCGCACCGATCGCCTCGGCAATCAGGCGCCCGGCGAGCGCCGTCGTGTTGACGCCGTGGCCCGAGAATCCCTGAGCGAAGTAGATGGACGGCTCGATCCGCCCGAAGTGCGGCGCGCGGTTCATCGTGATATCGACGAAGCCGCCCCAGGCGTATTCGATCCGTACATCGTCGAGCTGCGGGAACGTTTCGAGCATGTCGCGCCGCATTGCCTGTGCGAGATTGCGCGGCGCGAGCGTCGAGTAGCTGACCTTGCCGCCCCAGAGGAGGCGGCCGTCGGCCGAGGGCCGGAAGTAGTCGAGCACGAAGCGGCTGTCGCAGACGGCCGCGCGCGCAGGCATCAACGCTCGAGCGCGCGCGGTGCCGAGCGGCTCGGTGGCGACCACGTACGTTCCCACCGGCATGATCTTGCGCGAAAGCGCCGGTGCGAGCTTGCCGAGGTAGGCGTTGCAGGCGAGCACGAGATATGACGCGCGCACGCTGCCGCGCGCAGTCGCGGCGAGATGCCAGCCGCCCGCGCGGCCGAGCGAGCTCACGCAGCTGTCCTCGAAGATTCGCACGCCAGCGGCGCAGGCCGCCCGCGCGAGCCCGAGCGTGTAGTTGAGGGGATGCAGGTGGCCGCTGTCGGGGTCGAATAACCCACCGAGATAGCGAAACGATTGCACGAAGCGCGACAGCGAGTCGGCCTCCAGGTACTCGTAGCGCTCGTGGCCGAAGCGGGCGGACGCCTCGTCGCGCCAGCGGCGCAGTGCGTCGGCGTGGCGCGGCTTGTTTGCCACGGTGATGTAACCGGGCGTGTAGTCGCATGCGATGGCGTGCTTGTCGATTCGAGCCTTGACGAGCGAGAGCGTTTCCTGGCCCATTGCCCAGATGCGCTTCACGTCGTCGGGGCTCAGGTAGTCGCCGAACGTATCGATGTCGCAGGCGAAGCCGCCGATCAACTGCCCGCCGTTGCGCCCGCTTGCGGCCCAGCCGACCTTCGACGCCTCGAGCACGACGACGGACAAGCCGCGTTCGGCCAGCTCGAGCGCGGTGGACAAGCCGGTGAGACCGGCACCGATCACGCAGACGTCGGCATCGAGCGCGCCCTCGAGCGGCGGATGGCGCGTGCTGTCGTTGACGGTCGCCGCGTAATACGACGGCGCGTGCGGCTGGTTGGAAAATCGCTGCATGGATGGGAGCGTGGTCGGGCGCGGGCGGGTGCGTGCCGAGGCGACGCGTCCGCCCGCGCGGGTCGAATGGAAGATCAGAACGAGTAGATGAACTGCGTGGCGAGCAGGTCGTTCGACTTGCTATACGACCCGTCGTTGCGCAGGAACACCTTCTGGTTGGCCCAGTCGTGACGATACTCGACCTTCACCGTGATCTGCTGGGTCGGATAGAAGAGCAGGTCGAGCGCGACGTCCTGACGGTTGGCGCCCTTGCATTCGAAGCCGAGCCCGCCGCCGGCCTTCGAGTTGGCGAGGCAGTCGGCGCCGATTCCGAAGCCGTTGTACGGGTCCATGCCATTCGAGTTCAGTGCGATGCCGCCGCCGCCGCCGCCGTTCTTGCTGTTGACGAGCAGGTCGTAGCGCAGCGTCGCGCCCATGCGGCCGAGCAGCGGCAGGTTGAACTTGCGGTGGCCGAGCAGCGAAAGCCCATACCACTGCGCGGTCCCGCCGTTGAATGCGGCGTTTTTCTGCTGGCCGTAGTCGAGTTCGGCGTTGTACTGCACATCGGCCAGCATATAGGTGGCATCGAGTTCGGCGAAGAAGAACGTGCCGTAGCCGCTCGACGCCTGGCCGCCCACGCCATATACCGGCACCGTGTTGCCGCTCGCGTCGGTGGTCGTTCCCGAGGCGAGCGTCTGGCGGCCGATATTGAACGATCCGCCGATATCGAGCGCGCTCGACCACGTGTAATCGGCGCGCGCCGTAAACGTCGGAATCTTGTTGCTGCTCGTGATCGGGTCGCCGTTGGCGTTCGTGCCCGTCTGCGTCACCGCCCCGTAAGTGCGGTACTGCTCGTTGCCGAGGAAGAACTTCCACGCCCAGTTGCCCTTCGTATAGTTCGCCCCGACACCGATGTAGCTGCCCGGGTCCGAGAAGTCGTAAAGGAGGTTGTGCGTGAGCGTGAGCATCTGGTTCGACTGCTGGACCTCGTAGCCGCCGAAGCTCGGAATCAGACCGGCGACGAGTGTCGTCGAAGTCGTTAGCGGCACGTTGACGACGGCCGTATTGAGGATGTTGTTGCCGATCTGGCCATGCTCGTTTTGCAGCAGCGTAATCCCGTTGCCGCGATTCGGCATCAGCGTGATTTCGGCCGAGGGCGCCATCGGCCCCACGCCGAACGTCTTCTTGATGTCGAGGTAGATGTCGCCGAACGTGCTGTTGAAATAGTTGTAACTGCTCTCGTGGTTGGCGAAGAGGAACGACGACGTGCGCTGCGCCCGATTGAAGACGTAGGTCGGATCGATATAGCCCGTGACCGACAGCCCCGCGAGCGGCCCCGTATTGGCTGCATCCGTGAGCGCGTCGACCTTCATCTGCTGATTGGCGATCTGCTGTTTCATCGACGTAACCTCGTCGTTGCTCAGTTGCGCGGGCGCCTTGCCGTATTCGGGCGAGCTCGCGTCGACACTCGCGGTGCTCGAGGCCGAGGCGCCGGTCGCCGCGGCCTGCGTGGCTGCCGAGTGCGCCGTGACGCCAGCCTTCGCATTCGGTCCCGCGGCGGCAGCCGCCCCCGCGGCTGGCTGCGTGGCCGCCACTTGGGCGCGCAAGGCGCGAACTTCTTTTTGCAGAGCGTTCAACTGTGCCTGCAGCGCCTTGATCTGCTCGCTCGTGGCGTCGGCGAGAGCGACGCCGGGCAGCGTGCCGGCCACGAGCAAACTTATGAGCTTCAGTTTCATGCACGTTCTCCTTGTCGTCATATGGCAGAAATCGGTCAGGCGCGGGCGGTGTCGAGCGGTTGGTCCGCGGGGGCTTGCGCCGCGCCATCAGGCACGCTCGCGCGGGCGTGCGGTGGCGCGGCACTGCGAAAGGCGTCCCGCATTTCGCGCCGGCGCTTTCGCTCGCGTGCGTTGATGCCGTAGTTCACGGCCACGACGCCGACGGTAACGGCCGCAATGAAGAGCGTGGCGAGCGCATTCATCTCGGGATTGAGGCCCAGGCGCACGCGCGAGAAGACGACGAGCGGCAATGTGGTGGAGCCCGGCCCCGAGAGGAATGCCGAGAGCACGAGATCGTCGATCGACAGCGTGAACGACAGCAGCCAACCCGAGAGCAACGCCTGCGAGATCAGCGGCAGCGTGATGACGAAAAATACGGTGAGCGGTGTCGCGCCGAGATCGAGCGCGGCTTCCTCGAGCGATTTGTCGAGTTCCTTTACGCGCGATTGCACGATGATGGCGACGTAGGACACGCACAGCATCACGTGGCCGATCCAGATCGTGAGCATCCCGCGGCCTTTCGGCCAGCCGATCGTCTGCTCGAGCGCGACGAAGAGCAGCAGCAGCGAAATGCCTTGAATCACCTCGGGAATCACGAGCGGCGCGTTGATCATGCCGGCAAAGAAGGCGAAACCGCGAAACCGCCCGAATTGCGCAAGCACGAAGCCGGCCCAGGTACCGATCACCACGGAGGCGCAGGCCGTGAGGAAACCGATCTTCAGCGAGAGCCACGCGGCGTGAACGAGCTCGTCATCGGTCAGAAGCGCGCCGTACCACTTCAGCGAAAAGCCGGTCCAGACGGTGACGAGCTTCGATTCGTTGAACGAAAAGACGACGAGGCTCGCGATCGGCAGATAAAGAAACAGGAATCCGAGCGTGAGCACGCATGCGGCGAAGAGCGGGTTGCGTTTCATGATCGCCGGCCCTCCAGTTCCTTCACCTGGTAGTGCTGAAAGACGGCCATCGGCACGAGCAGCACGAGCACCATCGCGACCGTGACCGCGGAGGCCATCGGCCAGTCCATGTCGTTGAAGAACTCGTCCCACATCACACGCCCGATCATCAGCGTATCGGCACCGCCGAGCAGCTCCGGAATGACGTATTCGCCCACGGCCGGGATGAACACGAGCAGGCTGCCCGCGATGATGCCGCTCTTGGATAGCGGCAACGTAATGCGCACGAATGTGGTCCACGGCGTCGCGCCGAGGTCGTACGCCGCCTCGAGCAGCGTCGTGTCCATCTTCACGAGATGTGCATAGAGCGGCATGACCATGAAAGGCAGGTAGGAGTAGACCATGCCGATATAGACGCCGATATCGCTGTGATAGAGCTTCAGCGGCGTATGGACGAGACCCAGGGCTTCGAGTGCGTGATTGAGCAGCCCGTCGTCCTTGAGAATGCCGATCCACGCATAGACGCGAATCAGAAACGACGTCCAGAACGGCAGCATCACGCCCATCATCAGCAGGTTGCGTGTGGCGGGGTTCGATCGTGCGATGTGATACGCGATCGGATAACCGATCGCAAGGCAGGCGAGCGTGGAGACGAAGGCCATCTCGAGCGAGCTCAGGTAGGTCGAGACGTAGAGGTCGTCTTTCAGCAGGTACGCGTAGTGACCGAGCTGTAGCATGAAGTGCAGGGCGCCGTCTTGCAGCGTGACGAGCGGCGTATACGGCGGAATGCTCATGCGCAGGTCGGCGAAGCTGATTTTCAGCACGAGCGCGAATGGCAGCGCGAAAAATACCGCGAGCCATGCGAACGGCACGCCGATGACGACGGTACGCCCGCGCGGCAGCCAGCGCGCGAGCGGCGTGTGGGAAAGGAGGGAGGATGTTTTCATTGCGTGAGCACCACGCCGCTAGAGGGCGCCCAGGAGACGAACACGTCGTCGTTGTAGGCGGGCGCGCCATCGCTGGCGAGCAGCGCGCTCGGTACGTTCGAGATCACCGTCTTGCCGCTCGGCAGCCTCACGTGGTACAGCGAGTAACTGCCCATGTAGGCGACATCGCTGACGACGCCATGCGCCCAGTTGTGCGAAGACGCAGGCTTCTCGCGCGAGACGGCTACGCGCTCGGGCCGTACCGAGATGCCCACGGACATGCCGAGCGGCCCTGTCACGCCATGGCTGACGTAAAGCCGGGTTTGGAGCGAGTCGGATTCGACGTAGATGTGATCGGGCTCGTCTTCCACGACCACGCCTTCGAACAGGTTCGTCGTGCCGATGAATTCGGCCGAAAAGCGCGTGTTCGGGAACTCGTAGACCTCGGAGGGGGTGCCGATCTGCACGATGCGCCCTTCGCTCATCACGGCGAGGCGGCTTGCCATCGTCATCGCTTCCTCTTGATCGTGCGTGACCATGACGCACGTGACATCCACCTTGTCGATGATGTTGACGAGTTCGAGCTGCGTTTTCTGCCGGATTTTCTTGTCGAGCGCCGACATGGGCTCGTCGAGCAGCAGCAGTTTCGGCCGCTTGACGAGCGAGCGCGCGAGCGCCACGCGCTGCTGTTGGCCGCCCGAGAGCTGGTGGGGCTTGCGCTTCGCATAGGGGCTCATCTGCACGAGGGCAAGCGCATCGGTCACGCGTTCTCGAATTTCGTGCTTGGGTGTGCCTTCCTGCTTGAGCCCGAATGCGACGTTGGCTTCCACGGTCATATGCGGGAAGAGCGCATAGGACTGGAACATCATGTTGACGGGGCGGCGATAGGGCGGCAGCGATGCGAGGTCCTCGCCGTCGACGAAAATACGGCCCGAGGTGGCTGTTTCGAGGCCGGCGAGCATCCGCAGCAATGTGGACTTGCCGCATCCCGAGCTGCCGAGCAGCGCGAACAATTCGTTCTTCGCGATATGAAGCGAG
Source organism: Trinickia caryophylli (assembly GCF_034424545.1). NCBI lineage: Bacteria > Pseudomonadati > Pseudomonadota > Betaproteobacteria > Burkholderiales > Burkholderiaceae > Trinickia > Trinickia caryophylli. The sequence goes on from NZ_CP139970.1 coordinate 3,891,132, forward strand.
ACGTGATCGACGGCGGTGCTGTCGCCGAACTGCTTCACGACGTCGTCGATGCGCACGAACGCATCCGCGCTGTGAGCCGAAGGAGCGCTTTGGCGCGCGCCCCCTTCGGTCCCTGCTGTTTTCGTCGATTCCATGATGTAGTCGTTCCCAGGGTGACCGATCGCAGGCGCGAGCGGGCCCACACGCGTCGCAAAGGCGGCTCGCGCAAGATCTGGCTGCGGTCGGAAAATCGGTACTGCGAGGGCGGTGCAGCGCGCATCGGCGATGCGGCGCACCGGGGCGCGCAGGGGTCGAGCGACCCCTGCGTGCGGATCAATCAGACACGGATAAGAAAATCGAAATCGGCAAAATCGATGTCGCGATATCGCGTCGTCAATGGCCGGTCTTCAACTGCGCCCAAAGCCGGTTCTCGAGGCGCAGGATTTCGGTGGGCATCGGCTTCATCAACGTCATCTTTTTGATGACGTCTTCGCTCGGATATACCGTTTGATCCTGCGCCACCGCGGGCGTGACGAACTGGCGCGCCGCCTTGTTGGCCGTGGGATAGAAGACCTCGTTCGTGATCGCGGCGTTGACCTTCGCGTCCTGGATGTAGTTGATCCACTTCATGGCGGCTTCCGGGTGCGGCGCATCCTTTGGGATGACCATCACGTCGAACCAGATGAGCCCGCCTTCCTTCACGTTGGAAAACCTGATCTCGTAGCTGCGCTTGGCCTCCGTCGTGCGGCGGCGCGCGATACCGACGTCGCCCGACCAGCCGAGCACGACGCAGACATCGTTGTTCGCGAGATCGTTGATGTAACCGGAGGAGTTGAATTGCGTGACGTAGGGGCGGATTTTCTTCAGCATCTCGTAGGCGGCCTGGTAATCGGCCGGGTTCGTGCTGTTGGGATCCTTGCCCATGTACTGCAGGGCGGCGGGGAAGACGTCGGCGGCTTGATCGAGGATGGAAACCCCGCAGTGTTTCAGCTTCGATATGTTCGCCGGGTCGAAGACCAGTGCCCAACTGTCCACAGGGGCATTGTCGCCGAGTGCTTTTTTGACGGCCTGCACGTTATAGCCGATGCCATCGGTGCCGTATGCCCAGGGCACGCCATACTGATTGCCGGGGTCCGCATCGGCGATCTGCTTCATCAAGGCCGGATCGAGATTGGCAAGATTCGGCATTTTCGCTTTGTCGAGCTTCTGGTAAATGCCGGCCTGAATCTGCTTGGCCATGTAGTTCGAGGTCGGCACGACGATGTCGTAACCGGAGCTCCCGGCGAGCAGCTTCGCCTGCAGCGTGTCGTCGCTGTCGTAGTTGTCGTACTTGACGTGGATACCATACTGCTTTTCGAAGTTCGCGATGGTGTCCTTGGCGATGTAGTCCGACCAGTTGTAGACGTTGAGCTCGGCGTCGGCCGCCCGGACCGATACCGGGAGCGCCGAAAGACAGGCCGCCGCGGTGAAAAGCGCGGCCCCCGTGGCCGCACGACGAAGTTGACGAACACGCATAGTCGATTCCCTTGAAAAGAGGCCGGCCCGTTCTTCGACCGCAATGGGTGGGGCAGTGCGGGCGAAGAACGGACGCGAGCCGACTGCCGTTACGAAAGCCCCAATTGCTGTGCCGTGGCGTCGATGGCCTTTTTGGCCTTCGACACGAGTTCATCGATTTCCTGCCGCGTAATGACGAGCGGCGGCGAAAGCAGCATCCGGTCGCCTGTTGCGCGCATGACGAGGTTGCCGTTGAAGCAGAAGTCGCGGCACAGTGTGCCGACCTCGTCGCCATTGGCGAAACGGGTGCGCGTGGCGGGATCGCGCGCGAGCTGGATGCCGGCGACGAGCCCCGTGCCCGCGATTTCGCCGACGATCGGATGCCGGCCGAGCGCCTCGCGCAGCAGCGCCTGGAAGTAAGGGCCCGTATCTTCTTTCACGCGCTGGACGATGTGGCCGTCGCGCAGCAGCTTGAGGTTCGCGACGGCCACGGCGGCCGCCACGGGATGGCCCGAATAGGTGAGGCCATGATTGAATTCGCCGTTCTCGACGATCGGCTGTGCCACGCGCTCGTGCAGCGCGACGGCGCCCATCGGCACATAGCCGCTCGTCAGGCCCTTGGCGAGCGTCATCACGTCGGGTTCGATACCGAAGTGCTGATGTGCGAACCATTCGCCCGTGCGCCCGAAGCCGCCGATGACTTCGTCAGCCACGAGCAGGACGTCGTACTGGCGGCAGATGCGCTGGATTTCCGGCCAGTAGGTGGAGGGGGGGAAAATGACGCCGCCCGCGCCCTGGAACGGTTCGCCGATGAATGCGGCCACGTTCTCGGGCCCGAGCTCGAGGATCTTCGCCTCGAGTTGCCGTGCGCGGGCGAGCCCGAATTCCTCCGGCGTGAGGTTGCCTTCCGCTTCGCCGAAGAAATAGGGCTGATCGATATGCACGATGTGCTCGACTTTCGAAGGCATCTGCTCGTGCATGTAATCCATGCCGCCCAAGGTGGCGCCCGCTATCGTGGAGCCGTGGTAGCCGTTCTTGCGCGAGATCACGTATTTCTTGCCCGGGCGGCCCTGCGTGGCCCAATAGCGATAGACGACGCGCAGTACCGTATCGTTGCCTTCCGAGCCGCTGTTGCAGTAAAAGAAGTGCTTGAACGGAGCCGGCGTCAGCTCGGCCAGCAGTGCCGAAAGCTCGATGACGGGCGGGTGCGTCGTCTTGAAGAACGTGTTGTAGTACGGCAGTTCGAGCATCTGGCGATAGGCGACTTCCGCCAGCTCCTTGCGCCCATAGCCCACGTTCACGCACCAGAGCCCCGCCATGCCGTCGATGATCTGGTTGCCTTCGGAATCCCAGAGGTAGACGCCCTGCGCCTTCACGATCACGCGGCTGCCGACGCGGTTGAGCGCTCCCATGTCCGAGAACGGGTGCAGGTGATGCGCCGCGTCGAGTGCCCGGTACTCGGCCGTCGTGCGGGTGCCCGAGCTGTCGTTCGGCTGTTCGAATCGATGGTTCATATTGCCTCCATTTCGTTTTGCCGCTGCGGTTGAGCCTTCAGACGTGCAGCAGAAGATGCCTGCGTTCCCACGAGCTGATCACGCGGAAAAACGCGTCGTATTCGGTTTCCTTCAGCGCCAGGTATGCCTTCACGAAACGCTCGCCGAGAATGCCGCCGAGCGGCTCGCAGGCGCCCATCAACGTGAGGCCCTCTTCGAGGTTGCGCGGCAGTTGGTACGGCATGGCGTAGCCGTCGCTCGAAAGCGGCTCGGTGGCCTTGAGCTTTTGCGTCATGCCCAGATACCCGGCGACGAGCGTGGCCGCGATGGCCAGATATGGGTTGCAGTCCACGCCCGGAATGCGGTTTTCGATGCGCCGGGCCGCCGGCGCGGCATGCGGTATCCGGAACCCCACCGTGCGGTTGTCGTAGCCCCATTGCACGTTGATCGGCGCGGCCATGAAGCGCGAGAGGCGTCGATACGAGTTGATGTACGGCGCGAAAATGGGCATCAGCGCCGGCGTGTATTTCTGCAGCCCCGCGATGTAACTGTAGAAGAGCTCCGTCGGCTCGCCCTCGGCCCCCGTGAACAGATTTCGGCCGGTTTCGAGATCGACGATGCTCTGGTGCACGTGCATGGCCGAACCAGGCTCGCCTTCCATCGGCTTGGCCATGAACGTGGCGTACATGTGATGGCGCAGCGCCGCTTCACGCACCGTGCGTTTGAAGAGGAATACGCGGTCGGCGAGGTTCAGCGGATCGCCATGCAGGAAGTTGATCTCCATCTGCGCCGCGCCTACTTCGTGAATGAGCGTATCGACCTCGAGCTCCTGAATCTCGCAGTACTCGTAGATGTCCTCGAAAAGCGGATCGAACTCGTTGACGGCTTCGATCGAGTAGGCCTGCCTTCCTGTCTCGGCACGTCCCGTGCGCCCGACGGGCGGGCGCAACGGCAGGTCCGGATCCTTGTTCATCTCCACGAGATAGAACTCGAGTTCCGGCGCGACCACGGGCTTCCAGCCCTTCCTGGCATACTGGTCGAGCACACGCCGCAGGACCGAGCGAGGCGAGATCGCCACCGGCGTGCCGTCGAAATGCACGCAATCGTGGATCACCTGCGCGGTCGGGTCGACTGCCCAGGGGATGATGCGGATGGTCGATGCGTCGGGCACGCAGACCATGTCTGGATCGGTGACGCCGGTCAGGCTTCCGTCGTCGGGGTATTCACCCGTGACGGTCTGAATCATGACCGCCTGCGGCAGCCGCATCGATTCGCCGGATTCGAACTTGCTGCGCGGAATGATCTTGCCGCGCGCAATGCCGGCCATGTCCGGAATGATGGCTTCGATTTCGGTGATGTGATGCTTTCGGAGAAACTCGTCGATTTCTTGCATGATTGTTCTCTGTCTGTAATGGCGGTGTGTGTCTGGCAGGGGCGATCGCTCAGACACCGGGGGCCGCACGGCCCCTTTCCTGCATGCGCTTTCGACACGCTTCGCCGAAGGCGCGGAAGATCGCGCTCGATAGCGGATCGGCGGCGTGGCGCCATTCCGGGTGCCATTGCACACCGAGCGCGAATGCGCGCGCATGCTCTGCGCGCACCGCTTCGACGAGGCCGTCGCGCGCGAACGCCTCGGCAACGAGGCCCCTGCCGAGCCGCTCGATCCCTTGCGCGTGCAACGAGTTCACGGTGACCTCGGCGCGCGCGCCGGCGAGCCGCTCGAGCAGCCCGCCCGGCGCGAGGCGTACCGGATGAGATGGGCCGTACTGCGCGTCGAGCGTGTCGTCCTTGTTTTCGCGGTGGTCGTCGAGGCCGGGTACTTCGTGCACGTTCTGATGCAGCGTTCCGCCGAACACCACGTTCATTTCCTGCAGGCCGCGGCAAAGCGCCAGCACGGGTACGCCCGCCTCGATGGCCGCGCGCATCAGCGGCAGCGTCGTCGCGTCGCGCGCGGGATCGTGCAGCGTGCCTGGCGTGCTGGCCGCACCGCCGTAGCGGTGCGGCTCGACGTTCGAGTAGCTGCCCGTGAAGAGCAGGCCGTCGACGGCGTCGAGCACATCGGCGTTGGCCTGCCGTTCGCCGAGCGCGGGCACGACGAGCGCAAGCGCCCGGGCGCCGTCGATAACGGCGCTCAGATACTTTTCCCCGACGACATGCGACGGGTGTGGGCCGAGAGTCCTGGCGTCGGCCGTGACGCCGACAATGGGTTTGGTTCGCATGACTCGATGTTTCGTTGCGGTTCCTGGGCAAATCGTTCGTCGTACGGGTTCGCTGCGCCGGCGCTTGTCTGCACCGGCAAACCGTATGGACGACACGATCCGTTGGCGCCGCGCAAGGCGGCACCGTCACGAAAGCAATAAGGCGTTTTCACCGCATTGCGCCGCGCGTCGCGAAAAGCCGGACACACCGACAGCGCCTGAGCGTGCGCCTGCGCGTGCCGCGAGGCGAGCGCGCGCACTCGTACGGCGCCATGCCGGACGAAATCGGGCGTGCCGATGCAAGACGGCACCAGGCGCGCGAATGCGATCGGGCGTAACGGGTGTAACGGGTGTAATGGGCGGCGAAACGAGAAGAGTCGCTACGGCAGCAGCGAAGCGACGTCGTCGGTATCGACGGCGATGAACGCGCGTGCGGAGGTGGCGTTGTGACGCCGAACTGAACGGCGGGAAATGATCGCGAAGACGGACAGAAACCGGCGAAACGCAAGCCTGCCGGTGCTGCCGTCGGCTGTGGCGCAATCAGCGCGAAGACACCTCGCGGGCTGACTGCGGTCCCATCTAACCAAAGGGCCTCGGACTCTCACGATGACACTCGACTTGGGCGACGTTGATGGTTTGAAGCCACGAATCGTCAAACGCGCAGACGTTTAAAGAAACGGGGCAACGGTCCAGCCGACAACGACGTTTGCGGCGACCGGACATATTTCAACATGCCACGGACTGACCCGCAACGGCTAACAGGGGAGGACCTGTTCCTCAGCATATACGAGCCAAAAATGCCGTCAAATCCTTTTTATGCGACTGCGCTAGAGGGTTAACCCCAGCGATGAAGGCGCGGATTGCCGCATGGCGAGCACGCGGGGCGCACACCGCATTTTCCGGCCAGCAGCATGACAAAGTGATTAGAATATTCAACACCTTTCGCCTCGCGCGGCGTCGGCCGCGCGTTTTGGCGCAAACCGTCCACCATGGGCGGGATGCGCGTCGCAACATCCTTTGTTCCGAAGTTCCGAAAAAGAGCGCACCTCGCATGTCGATAGAAGTCGCGACCCGTCTCAAGCATATTCGCAAGCAGCATGGCCTTTCGCAGCGCGAGCTCGCCAAGCGAGCCGGCGTGACCAACGGCACCATTTCGCTGATCGAGCAAAACCGTGTGAGCCCGTCGGTGGGCTCGCTGAAAAAACTACTCGAATGCATACCGATGAGTCTCGCCGAATTCTTTACGTTCGAACTCGAGCCCGACGAGCGCATCGTGTCGCGGCGTGGCGAGATGCCGAACCTCGGCAACGAGGCGATCGCGTTTTTTCTCGCCGGATCGGGCATCCGCGATCGCAACATGGGCATCATGCGCGAGGTGTATCAGCCGCTTGCGGATACAGGCCCCGACATGCTCACGCACGTGGGGCACGAGGGCGGTTTCGTCGTGCGCGGGCGCATCGAGCTGACCGTCGAGGGCAAGACCTGGCTGCTCGAGCCGGGCGACAGCTATTACTTCGAAAGCCGGTTTCCGCACCGCTTTCGCAACCCAAGCGCGGATGAGATCTGCGAAGTCGTATCGGCCAATTCGCCGCCGACTTTCTGATGCCGCGTCAACACGTTCGAGCCTGGCGAGGCGGGTGGGGCCCCCGCGATGCGCGAACGCACCCGAGAAAGAGAGGAATCCGATGAGCAAGATGACATTGGCAGATTGGCAGCGTCGCGCTGCCGCGCTCGATATCGAAGGCCGCGCGTTCATCGACGGCCGGTATGTCGACGCGCACGGGCGTCGCACATTTGCCTGCGTGAGCCCCATCGACGGCAAGACGCTCGCGCAGATCGCCGCATGCGGCGAGGCTGACGTCGATGCGGCAGTCACCGCCGCGCGGCGTGCATTCGACGAAGGCGTATGGTGCGGGCTCAATCCGCGCGAGCGCAAGGCGATCCTGCTGCGCTTCGCGGCATCGATGCGTGCCCATGCGGACGAACTCGCGCTGCTGGAAACGCTCGACGCCGGCAAGCCGATTGGCGATACGACGACGGTGGACATCCCCGGCGCTGCCTATTGCGTCGAATGGTTCGCCGAGGCCATCGACAAGGTGGGCGGCGAAGTGGTGCCCGCCGATCATCATCTGGTCGGGCTCGTCACGCGCGAGCCCATTGGCGTCGTTGCCGCCGTGGTGCCATGGAATTTCCCGTTGCTCATGGCTTCCTGGAAGTTCGCGCCGGCGCTCGCCGCCGGCAACAGCGTGGTGTTGAAACCCTCGGAGAAGTCGCCGCTCACGGCGCTGCGCGTGGCCGCGCTCGCGCATGAAGCGGGCATTCCGCCGGGCGTATTCAACGTCGTGCCCGGAGGCGGCGAGCCGGGCAAGCTGCTCGCGCTTCATGGCGGCGTGGACTGCATTGCGTTCACGGGCTCGACGAACGTCGGCAAGCTCATCATGCAATATGCGGGGCAATCGAATCTGAAGCGCGTCTGGCTCGAACTCGGCGGCAAGTCGCCGAACATCGTGCTCGCCGATTGCCCCGATCTCGATCGCGCGGCGAAGGCCGCTGCCGGTGCCATCTTCTACAACATGGGCGAAATGTGCACGGCGGGCTCGAGGCTGCTCGTCGAGCGCAAGATCAAGGATGCCTTTCTCGACAAGCTGCTTGCCGCGGCGCGCGAGTATGCGCCGGGTCATCCGCTCGACCCGGGTACGACGATGGGGGCGATCGTCGACGAGACGCAGCTCGAACGCGTGCTGGGCTATATCGAATCGGGACGGCGGGATGCCGCGTTGCTTGCGGGCGGCTCGCGCGTGAACGTGCAAAGCGGCGGGTATTATGTGGAGCCGACCGTATTCGACGTCGCGCGACATGATGTGGCAATCGCGCGCGAGGAGATCTTCGGCCCGGTGCTGTCGGTCATTTCGTTCGATACGATCGACGAAGCCGTGGCCATCGCCAACGACAGCGAATATGGTCTGGCTGCAGCGATATGGACATCGAACCTCACGACGGCGCACGAAGTGTCACGCAGGCTTCGCGCGGGCACCGTCTGGGTCAACTGCTACGACGAGGGCGGCGATATGAATTTTCCGTTCGGCGGCTACCGCCAGTCGGGCAACGGCCGCGACAAGTCGCTGCATGCGTTGGAGAAGTACACCGAGCTCAAGTCGACGCTCGTGCGGCTGCGCTAAAGGATTCGCCGGCCCACGCGGCGGCACGTGCGATGCCCTTGCCGTGCCGCGGCGATTGAACGAATCTGTTGCCGGGGGGCGCGGCGAGCGGGCATTGCCCGCGCCGCCCCGCCGGCTTTTTGCCTGATCCCGACTCATGACCGACAAGCTCTTCGGCGACGGTGCGATTCGCCGCACCTCGCTTTACGGCTCTTCCATCGAAAACACCTATGCGGGCGTGCTTTCGTTCATGCGCAGGCGCTACACGCGCGAACTGGATGGCGCGGACGTCGTCGTCTCGGGCGTGCCGCTCGATCTCGCAACGACGTTTCGCTCGGGCGCCCGGCTCGGGCCTGCGGCCGTGCGGGCCGCGAGCGTGCAGCTCGCCGAACTCAAACCCTATCCCTGGGGCTTCGATCCGTTCGACGATCTGGCCGTGATCGATTACGGCGACTGCTGGTTCGATGCGCACAACCCGCTCACGATCAAGCCTTCGATCGTCGAGCATGCCGGCACCATTTTGCGTTCAGGCGCGAAGATGTTGACGCTGGGCGGCGATCACTACATCACCTATCCGCTGCTGGTCGCGCACGTGCGCAAGTATGGCGCGCCGCTCGCGCTGATTCACTTCGATGCGCATTGCGACACGTGGGCTGACGACAGTCCGGACAGTCTCAATCACGGCACCATGTTCTACAAGGCCGTGAAAGAAGGGCTCATCGATCCCGAGCATTCGGTGCAGATCGGTATTCGCACCTGGAACGACGATTTTCTGGGCATCGAGCGCCTCGATGCCGCGTGGGTGCACGACCATGGGGCGCGGGCGGCGATCGAACGGATCCGGACTATCGTGGGCGACCGGCGATCGTATCTGACCTTCGATATCGATTGCCTCGATCCGGCCTTCGCACCGGGTACCGGCACGCCGGTGCCGGGCGGGCTGTCGTCGGCGCAGGCGCTTTCGATCGTGCGGGGGCTCGAAGGGATCGAGATCGTCGGCGCCGACGTGGTGGAAGTGGCGCCTGCGTACGATCGGAGCGAGATCACGGCGCTGGCGGCCGCGCACGTCGCCTGCGATCTGCTGTGCTTGTGGCGGCAGGAGAAAGTGAGCAGGACGCAAAGCGGCTCGCCCGACGTCCGATCCCGATCGAAGCGGTAGGGAGCGGAGTAGCGCAGGATAGCCAGGATCGAAGCAGGCAAGCCGCGGCCGGTGCGTCAGCCCTTCTTGACCTGGAAAATACGTACGGCGTCGGCGAGCGTTTGCGACTGCTCCTGCAGCGAGCCCGCCGCGGCCGACGCCTGCTCGACGAGTGCGGCGTTTTGCTGCGTCACGTTGTCGATCTGCGCGATCTCGGCGTGGATCTGCTCGATGCCCTGGCGTTGCGCCGCCGTGGCGTTGCTGATTTCGCCCACCACCTGAGCCGCCTGCTTAACGCTCGTGACGATTTGCTGCATCGTGTTGCCGGCCACGTCGACAAGCTTGACCCCTGTTTCGATGCGCTCGACCGACCGGCTGATCAGTTCGTTGATTTCCTTCGCGGCCGTGGCGCTGCGTTGCGCAAGGGCACGCACTTCGGTGGCCACCACGGCGAAGCCGCGACCCTGCTCGCCCGCGCGTGCGGCTTCCACCGCCGCGTTCAGCGCGAGGATGTTGGTCTGGAACGCGATGCTGTCGATCACGCTGATGATGTCGCCGATCTTGGCCGCGCTCGAATTGATTTCGCTCATCGTGGCGACGACCGCGCTCATCGTCTGCCCGCCTTCCGTTGCAACGTGGCTCGCCTGCGCGACAAGCTCGTTCGCCTCTCTCGCATGTTCGGCGTTGTTCTTGACCGCATCGGTGAGTGCGGCAACGGAGTGCGCCGTACGCTGCAGGCTCAGCGCCTGCTGCTCGGTGCGCGAGCTCAGGTCGTTGTTGCCGGCCGCGATTTCGCAGGAAGCTTGCGCGACCGTCTCGGCCGATTGCCGGACCTCGGCGATCGTGGCCTGCAGTTTCTTGCGCATCATGTTGAGTTCGTAGTTGAGCCAGGAAATCTCGTCGCGCCCCGGCGATTCGATCTTCGTCAGGAGATCGCCGCTCGCGATGCGGCCCACGGTCGCGACCACGCGCTCGACCGGCACTCTTATGCTGCGGCGAATGCCGTAGCCGAGCGCCACGCCGGTTACGACGGCGAGCAGCGATGCCACGCAGACGATCGGCAGCAGCGCGCCTGAGCGCGCCGTGCTCGAGGCGGTCGAGGAAATCGCCCAGATCGTCGTGCCACAGGCAATGAGCACGAGCAGGATCATGACGGCAAAGCCTGCTGCAATGCGCGTGGTCAGGCGGTAGTTGGACAGTTTGATCATCGTCACCTCGGTGAGTCGTTTGGCGCATCGTGTCCGAAAAAGGGCGCGACAGCTGCGCCCGGGATCGGGCGAGCGGCAGCGCGGCCCCGTTCGTTGCGGCTCGCCGTTGTGCGTATTTACGGCGGCTCGGGCCGTAGTCCATCACGGGGGTTTACACGGGGGAAGCAACAGACTTGCTGCGCTTTTTGCGGCGATCGATAAGGGATCGTTTAGGGCACTGCATGGCGGGGCCGCTTCGCCCGCGGCGGCACAGACCGTCGGACCTTCGCGTTCGGAAGCCCGCCGATCGCCAATGGCGTCGCGCAAACGTTTGGTGTGGATTACGCAACACTTTCCAGGCAAACCCATGGAAATAAAATCGAAAGGCAAACGTAATTTTCAAATGGTGTTACGAAAGATTGAAGCTTTCAATCATCTGACGCGACGTAGAACAATCGCCTGACAAAAAGCCCCGCGCGTCCGCCGAAAGCCGGGTAAACCTCCGGTTCTTTCTCGTCTTACAGATAGTTACAAATTCGCCCCGAACATGCTCCGGTCGTCCTGATTCTTTCATTTTTGAAAGATTTCGGCCTCTCGTTGCTCCGGAATTTGTTTGATAGCATCCCGTCGTCTGTCCGGCGAAAGAATCACAATGTGAGATAAATGCGATGGATAGGCCGAAATAGGCAGTCTTTCCGATAACAAGCCTGATCGAGAGGCGGCGCGAACGAGCCGCTCGGGGCGCGAGAGAGTAGACCAATGTATTTCCGGGTGAACCGTGCGGGGCTCACGGTAAAAGCGGTCGGCACGCAACGGGGGTTGGTGTGGTGGGCCGCTCGATGTCTGGGCAGGGCGATGTTGTTGTCGATCATGGCAACAGCGGTGGCGCGTTCGGCCGGCGCGGCGGGCGTGGTTCCCGATGGCGGCACGGCCACGACCGTGACGACAGGCCCAAACGGCCGGCAAACCGTCTCGATCGCGCCCGCTGTCTATGGCGTGTCGAACAACTCGTACACGAGCTTCAACGTAGGCGCGGCTGGCGTCACGTTGAACAATTCCGGCATCAATGCGCGCACGATCGTCAATCAGGTGACCGGTACGAATCCGAGCCTGATTCAAGGCGACATTACCGTGAACGGGCCGCGCGCGAACGTCGTGCTCGCCAATCCGAACGGCATTACCGTCAACGGCGGTTCGTTCGTCAATACGGGCCACGTCGCGCTGACGACGGGCCAGGTGGGCTTTTCCGACGTGGCGCTCGCGTCGGGTCAATTCCAGCGGAACGTCGTGCTGAACACGCAGAGCGGCACGATCGTGATCGGCTCCGGCGGCCTGGCGGGCGCGCTGATCGGGCTCGAACTCATCGCCAAGCAGGTGCGGATCGAAGGGCCGGTCGCGAATACGTTCACGTCGGGTACGGCCTACGTGCGCGCGCTGGCCGGAACGACGCAGATCACGCTGAATACGGGCATTTCTCCCGACGACAACAATAACGACTGGGTGACGCTCGCCAATAGCCAGATATCGAATCCCAACGCGATCGCCATCGACGTGGAGGCTGCCGGCAGCATTACCGCGGGCAGCATTCGGTTGATCGCGAACGACCTCGGCGCAGGCGTGCGCAGCGCGGGCGCGCTCGTGGCCAATGCCGGGGACTTCACGTTGAGCTCGGCGGGCGACGTGCAACTGCTTTCGGGCAGCAGCGTGAGTGCGGCCGGCAACGTCACGGCGCAGGCGAGCGGCGCGATCTCGCTTACCGGTACGAGCGTGACGGCGAACGTCGGTGGCGTGGTGTTTTCGAGTAACGGATTTTCGTCGGCGAACGACGGCGCGGCCGAATCCACGATCGCCTCGGCGCAAAGCGGCGTGCTGATTCAGAGCAGCGGCGATATCGCCAACACGAGCAGCCTCATCCAGGGCGCGACGCGTATTTCAGGCAATGCGGCATCGAAGGGGGCCGTCACGCTGGCCGCCTCGGGCAGCGTCACGAACGACTCCGACACCGCGCAGCCCGGCACGCTCGGCGCCGTATTCGGCGCGAACGACGACGTGGCCGTGACGGCGGCCGGTAACGTCGTCAACCGTAATGCGCGAATCGAATCGAACAGCGGCGTGACGATAGTCGCGCAAGGCGATATCGACAACGTCATCGACCATACGCAAGGCGCGAACGGCGGGACGCTCACCAGCTGGTCCGATCACGGCCACCGTTGGTTGTTCTTCGCCGCGAACGACGATGGTTTTTCCGTCGACTACGGGGCGCTGCCGGCGCCGACGCAGATGGCGTATATCTTCGCGGACTCCGGCAACGTCACGCTCACGGGGCGAAACGTCAATAACCAGGGCGGCAGCGTCATCTCCAATGGCGGAAGCATTACGATCGCTGCCACTCAGCAGTTGCTCAACGAGGCGACGTTTACGGGGCAGGCGTCGTTTCGCCAGTCCTGTTTCATCGTTTGCCATCGCAGCGCTTCGAGCACGATTCAGTCGTTCGGAGGCCAGATTCAGGCGAACGGCGACATCGCGATCACAGCCGGCACGCAAGCGGTCAACATCGGCGGCAACGTCTATAGCCAAAACGGCGATCTGACCGTGACCGCGCCGATCGTACGTGCGCAGGGCGTACGCGGCTATACCGCCTATAACCGCACGAGTGGGCTCAAGGCGTGGTTCGGCAGCGATTGGGCCGCGATTTACGCGGCCGACGATGGCGGGCTCTTTTCGGCCGCCTCGGGCGAGGTGCGGCTCGTCGGCCAGGGCGTCGTGCAAGGCGGCGCGTTCTCGGGCGCAAAGGGCGTGACGGCTACGAACGGCATCGTCACGATCGCGCCGCCGTATCGCCAGCCGATGGGTATCGGCAATCACGTTGGGCTCGTGTCGTGGCTCGGCCTCTGAGCACGATGCTCGCGCGCACCGGCGCCGCGTGGGCTCTGGCCTGCGCGGCGCAATATGCGCTCGCGCAAACGCCGCCGCCCGGCTTGCCGCCGATGCAGCCGCCGCCGCTGCCGAGCGTGCAGGACCCGGGGCAGCGCCTGCTCGACGAGCAGCGCGCGCGCCAGCGGCAGCGCGAGCTCGATGCGCCGCCCGCGCAGATCCAGGCCGCGCCCGGCGCCTTGCCGACGATTGCGAACCTGCCGGAAGGCGCGGAAGTCGAGTCGTTGCCCGAGACGGGCCCGACGTTTCGTATCGACGAGATCGTGTTCTCGGGCGAAACCGTGCTGACGCGCAAGCAGCTCGATACGGTAACGCAGCCATTCATCGGCAGGCGCCTCGGGCGCAACCGGATCGACCTGCTGCTGCGGCGGCTGACCGAAGCCTACGTTGCGCACGGCTATGTCACGACGCGCGTTTATCTCGGCACACCGCAAAACCTCGCTTCGGGCACGTTGTCGATCACGGTGGTGCCCGGCCGCATTCAGGCCATGATGCTCAACGGCGCGGCGCTGCGGCCAGCTCCGCCGCTGCCGAAGGCCGGGTTGCCCGATACGAAGGGGGGCGGCTTGCTCACCGATGCCGGCACGGCATGGGCGTTTCCCGAAAGCGTGGGCGATGTGCTGCGTTTGCCCGATCTCGAGCAGGGTGTCGACCAGATCAACCGGCTGCGGCGCAATCAGGCGCAAATTCAGATCCTGCCGGGGCAGGCGAGCGGCGAGTCGATCATCGCGATCGACAACCGGTACGGAAAGCGTTTCGCCTACAACTTCGGCATCGACAACTACGGCTCGTCGCAAACCGGCACCTTGCGCTACCGCGCGTCGGCCGAAGCCGACAACGTGATCGGATTGCAGGAGTCGCTTGCGCTGTCCTACATCGGCACGAGCGACAGCAATGCGCTCGTGTTTTCCGCAGCCGTGCCGTACGGTTTTCATACGTTCAGCTATACCACCTCCGTATCCGAGTACCAGCAGGCAATCGGCGATTACGCGCTGCTGCTCGGGCGCACGTTCAGCCAGATTCTGGGCTGGAACTACGTGTTCTCCCGATCGGCACGATCGCGCTTCGCGGTCGATGCGACGCTGACCAAGCTCAGAGCGGAACGCGACATTAACGATATCGAACTGACGCCGCAGACGCTGACCGTCCTGCGCATCGGCGTGTCGGGGCTCTGGCATTTCACGTCGCACGACGCACCTGCGGCGCTCACGGCCGATGCCGGTGTCTCGCGCGGCGTGCCGTGGCTGGCGGCCACGCACGACATGCCCGGCATCACGCGCTCGGATGCGCATGCGCAGTTTACGAAGTTCGATTGGAGCGCCACGCTGCAATTGCCCCTGGGCCGCATCGGGCCGGCCGACTGGACCTACCGCGGCACTTTCACCGGGCAGTACAGCCACGATGCGCTTTTCGGCAACGAGCAGCTGTTTCTCGGCGGCACGGATACGGTGCGCGGTTTCACGCAAAGCAGCGTGAGTGGAGACAGCGGCTTTTATCTGCGCAACGAATGCGTGCTGACCAATGCGCCGGCGTGGCGCGACGGCCATTGGGAGCCTTATTTGTTTATCGATGGGGGCAAGACGCATCTCGTCGCGCAGGGCGGGTGGCCGACGCTCGCGGGTGCGGGCGTGGGTGTGCGCGCGCAATGGAAGGTGCGCTCGAATCTGCTGTCCGGCGAAATGATGGCGGGGCAGGCGCTGCTGCAGCCGGCAGCGCTGGGCCCGAAGGCGAGCGTGCTGCTTTTTACCCTGAATTGGGCGACGTAGTTCGCGAGATCGAGATCGCGCGCACTGCGCTCGTCAGCTGATCCCGAGAGGGAAGGACGATGCGATGAAGACGGACCTGAGAGTAACGATGACGAAGAAAGCGCAAGTGGCTGCGATGGCGGTCGCATTGACGTTGGCGGGCAGTGCCTATGCCGCGAAGAAGCCGACAGCGGCACCGGCGCAGGCGCAGGCGCCGGCTGCCGCGAGCGCGCCGATGCCGGCCGGCACGGTGGCCCGCGTGAACGGGGTGGCGATCACGCAGGCTGAAGTCGATACGGCGGTGCGTGCGAGCGGACAGCCCGATACGCCGGTGTTGCGTACGAACGTGAAGAACCAGCTGATCGCGCGCGAGCTGTTCCGTCAGGCCGCGCAGAAGCAGCACTACGACGCTCGCCCCGAGGTGCAGGCGATCGTCGAGCAGGCGAAGACGGCCGCGATGATGCAGGCGTATCTGAAGGATGCGGTAAAGCCTGTGCCCGTGACGGATGAGGAAGTGAAAGCGAAGTACGACGCGATCGTGGCGACGCTGGGCGAGAACGAATACAAGCCGAGCGCGATCGCGGTCAAGGACGAGGCCACTGCGAAGACGATTCTCGACCAGTTGAAGAAGGGCGGGGATTTCGCGCAGTTGGCCAAGCAATACAGCCAGGGGCCCAACGCCGCGCAAGGCGGCGCGCTCAACTGGGTGTCGTTCAAGACGCCGATTACGGCGGGCAATACGCAGAATTGGCCGCAGCCGCTCGCAGAAGCGCTCGTCAAGCTGCCGAAGGGGGCCGTTTCGAGTGCGCCCGTGCAGGTGGGGGATGCATTCTGGATTCTGCGTGCGGACGATCTGCGCAAGACGCAGATTCCGGCGTTCGATCAGGCGAAGGCCGGCCTGCGCAAGGAACTCGAGCAGGTGGCCGTGGCCAAGGCGACGACGCAGGTGGTCGGCGAGCTGGTGAAGGGGGCGCGGATCGAGCAGTGATTTGTTTGTCGTAAAGCTGGCAGTAGCAAGTAAAAGCGGTTTTTTAAAACTAGATTTGTCTACACGGGAAGGTCGGGGAAATGAAGATTGGTATCAAGCGGTCTTTGATTGTTTGTGCGCTTGGAGCGGCGACGATGCTGACGGGTTGCGTTACGCCATATCAGCACGTCGGCGTGACGGGTGGGTACATCGATAAACGGGTAGACGATCAGACCTACCACGTTCAGTTCTCCGGAAACGGCTATACGTCTCGGGAGATGGTGCACAAATACTTCATGTATCGGTGTGCCGAAGTGACACAGCAGCAGGGGTTCAAGTACTTCATGATCATTCCCCCATCGTTGACAGGCTCGTTGTCCACGGGCAAGAACCTGGTTGCCGGCACTGGATTTGATCGCCGGTTCATGCAAAAGACTCGCACGAGCGCTCCCGTGATCATTTATAGCGGTGGTGGTGGCGGCATTACCCGATGGATGAACTCGGGCGACATCCGGATGTTCAACGAGGACGCAGTATTCACGACGAAGATCGCCGGCTGGGACGCGTCTGAAGTTCTCGAACAGCTTGGACCGTATGTGCAGAGCGCGGGGAAGACCTCGGCGGAACTGCCGATGGCATGGGTCTTCGAACCAGGCCATCCGAAGGTACGCGCGCAGGATCTGTTGCCGACGGCGCCGAAGAAACCTGCAGGTTCCGGCACCTGAGTGAGAGAGGCGGCACCGGGTGCCGCCAAGCGCTCGCCGGTCGCGCTGCCCATTCGAAGTGACGCTGGGGGCGGCCGGCGGCGCGCTCGCCTTCGAGAGAATCACGAGCGAACGCATAAGAACGATTGACCCGGCGATAGCCGGGCATGGTTAGTACACAAGAACGATTAACCATAACGATTGAGAACAACGATGACCAGGGCAAAACGGGGCGATTGGCAGCGACTGGAACACGCGCAGGCGGCGCGTGACCAACTGCATTTGCGCGCGGTCACGGCGGAAGAAGACGCCGGTACGCGCCGCTATCGTGGCTGGCAACGCGCGCTGAGCGCGTTTGTCGCCGCAGCCCTGTTCGTCGGGCCGATTACCGTCACCGTGGAAAGCGGCCACCAGGCAGCCGGCGTGCTGGCTGCCGGCAGCCATCGAATCGACGACGATGCGTGGCAAGCGATTCAAGACATCGCCTCGCTGCGCTTTCGCTTCGCGATGAACGCGGTGCACGCGGCGCCAATCGTCGACCCGGCCGCGCCGCTCTCGTTTCAGCCGAAGATCACCCAGTCGACGGGCGCGGGCGGCGGCGTACCCGTCGTCAACATCACGGCACCGAATGCGGCCGGCATTTCGCTCAATCAGTATCAGAGCTTCAATATCGATGCGATCGGGCTGATTCTCAACAACAGCCTGCAAAGCGGCACGTCGCTGACGGGCGGCACCGTTGCGGCGAATCCGAACCTGAACGGTCGCACCGCGAGCGTGATTCTCAATCAGGTCACCTCTACCGGCGCCGGCTATGCGAGCGTGCTGGCCGGGCCGTTGGAGGTATTCGGCGCACCGGCCACGGTCATCATCGCCAATCCGAACGGCATCGCGGTTCGCGGGGCGGGCTTTACCAATACGATCGGCGTGACGTTGACCACGGGCACGCCTCAATTCCTGACCGGCAACGGTGGCACTGCCACGGATTTCGCCAACGCCACGGCGGTGGGCTACGACGTCCGGGGCGGCCATATTCAGATCGAGGGCAATGCGGGCGTAAACGGCCCCGGCTCCGGTATCGAAGGCACGGTCGGCACGATCGACATGATCGGCGAGACGGTGGGCATCAACGCACCGCTCTATGCGGGCACGCGTATCAACGTGATTGCGGGCGATCAGTTCGTCATGCCGGCGACGGTCGATTCCACCGGTACGACCTATTCGACGCAGCCAAACGGGAGTGCTAATGCGTCGGCGGCCGTTGGTGGCGGCAATCAAACCTTTGCCATCGACGCGACCGCGTTCGGCGCGATGACGGCCGGCCAGATTTCGATGGTCGGTACGACGGCGGGAATGGGCGTACGCGTCGATGGCGCGTTGGCTGCAACGGCCGGGAATCTGACGCTGTCGTCGAACGGCGATCTGACCGTGACGAGCCATACCGCGCAGCAGGACGTATCGATCACGAGTGCCGGCACGACGACGCTTACCGGTACCGGCGTTGCAGGGGGCAACTATCGCGTGAACGCGGCCGGAGACGTGGTTTCCGAAGGCACGGTTCAAGCGGGCGGCGATCTCTCGTTCGCGGCGGGCAACAATCTGACGGTATCGGGGCAAGCGACCGCGCAAAGCGACGTCACGTTGCAGGTGGGGCGCAACGTTGCATTGACGGGCTCGCTGGCAAGCGGCAAGGCGTTTGGCGCGAACGTATCGGGGGCGTTCGAGGTGGCGGGGTCGCTGTTGATCGGCACCGACGCGACACTCGCCAGCGGCTCGCTGAATGTGCCGGGTGTGGTGATCGTCCAGCAGAACGGGACGTTCAACGTGGCGGCCGATATCACCGGCAGCGGTTCGATCGCCTTCGGGCAAAGCGGCGCGCTGACGAGCGGGCACGATGTCCTTCTCACCGGAAAGCTGTTGTCGAACGACTTGCGAGTCGATGCGGCAAATAGCGCGGCGTTTGCGGATGTGCAAGCGGGCGGCGCGTTCGCGGCGACCGCGCGCGGTGGAGATGTCACGTTCAACGGCAACGCCGCAGCCGTGGGCAACACGGCCGTGCAGGCCGCAAACGACGTGGTCGTGAGCGGTGTGCTGGCCGGAGGCGCGGGCGTGGCGCTGAGTGCGCAACGTAACGTGACGGTGGCGGCGTCGGGCACCGTGCAGTCGGTGGGCGACCTGTCGATGAACGCCGTAAGCGGCGACGTCAGCGCGCTGGGCACGCTGACGAGTGCGGCAGCACTCGGCGCACATGCGGGGCACAACGTCGTACTCAACGGGGCGACGAGCGCGGTCGGCGATACGACGCTCGATGCAGTGAACGATGTGACGGTGGGCAGCACGCTCGCCGTACAAGGCAACGGCACGGTCACGGCCGGCCACGATATCGCGCTCGCAGGGACGAGCGGATTTGCGAAGGACGTGACGGCTACGGCTGGGCACGACCTGTCGGTTGCGGGTTCGCTGCAGGGCAACGGCGTGAAGCTCACTGCCGCCAACGCTGTCACGCTCAACGACGTGCAGGCCAATGGCGCGCTCTCGATCGCGTCTACGGGCAGCAACGGCGGTATCGTCGTCAACGGGACGGTGGCGTCGTTGTCCGACGGCACCGTCCATGCGGCCAATACGGTGGCAGTCAACGGCACGTTGAAGACTGCCGGCGCGCTCGACGTGACGGCAGGCGCCGATACGTCGATTGCGGGCAACGTGACGTCGAACGGTGACATGAATCTGCGCAATACGGTGGGCTCGTTGACGAGCACCGGGCAGATCCAGTCGGGCGGCAACCTCGCGGTGGATGCGGCGCAGACGATCGATTTGGGCACGGGGGCCACCTCCGCGCTCGGCGACATCGGGCTGACGGCGGGCCGTGACGTGATCGTGAACGGCACGCTCGTCGCTCAGGGCAACGGCACGATCAGCGCGGGCAACGCCATTGCCGGCAATGCCGCGCTGGCGTTCGGGCTGGCGGCCAATCTGCATTCGACGGGCGATACGGCGCTGACGGGCTCGTTGCGTGGCGCGACGATCCAGACGAACGCGGGGGGCTCGGGCTCGTTTGCCAACGTGCAGGCTGGCTCGACGATCGCCATGTCGGCCACCGGCGATTTGGCGCTCACCGGCACGCTTGTGGGCGGGGCTACGGCGAGCCTGACGGCTGGGCGCGACGTCAGCGTGGCGGGCACGTCCACCGTCACGCTCGATACGACGATCCAAGGCGGCCGCGATGTGAACGTGACCGGCACCGTGAACGGGCAGGGCAATGGTCTCGTCGTTGCGGGCCGCGATATCACGGGCAACGGCACGTTGGCGTTCGAGCAGGCGGCCGTGCTCAATGCCGGACGGAACGTGGTGCAAGGCGGCCTCGTTCAAGGCAATACAGTTCAGGTGACGGCCGGCAGCGACGTGGCCGTGAACAACGCGCAATCGGCGTCGGGCCTGACGCTGAGCGCAGGGACATCGGGTGCCGGCAATCTCACGGTGAACGGATCGGTATCGGCGGCGCAAGCGATTACGGCCACCGCGTTCGGCAACGTGGCCATCGGCAATGCGGGCAAGCTGGCGGCGGGGTCCACGCTGGGCGTGGGCGCGCTCAATGACATCGTGAATGCGGGTGTGCTGGAATCGACGGGTGACATGACGCTCAACGCTCGGCTCGGCAGCCTCGATGCAACAGGCGGAATCAACAGCGGGGGCTTGCTGACGATTACGACCGGCCTCGATCTGTCGCTGGGTGTCAGTACCACGTCGGTCGGCGCCATGACGCTCGCCGCAAGCCGCAACGTGGTGCTCAACGGCACGTTGGTGGGAGAAAGTTCGGGTTCGATCGGCGCGGGCCAGGACATTCTCGGCGCGGGAACGCAGTCGTTCGCCTCGGCGGCGCTGGTTAGCGCGCAACGTGACATTGCGTTGACGGGTTCGCTGCAGGCCAATGCGATACAGGCCAAGGCAGGTAATAGCGCGACGCTGCACGACGTGGTGTCTTCGACCACGCTCGATGTCACGGCCAACGGAAACGCCGCCGGCGGCGACGTTTCGATTACGGGCAATGCATCGGCTGCGGGCGCGGTTACGGTGAATGCTGCGCGCGATGTGCTCGTGCAAGGTTCGGTCGGCAGTAATTCGACGGTTGGATTGACTGCGACGCGCAACGTCACGGTGACAGGTGGGCTGCAATCGATAGGCGATCTGACGGTTACCGCGAGGCGCGGGAATGCGTTGTTGAACGGCACGGCGACGACTTCGGGTGCACTGAAGGTCGTCTCGGGTGCCGATACGCAACTGGGCGGCACGACGAACGCGGGCGGCAATATCGACGTGGAAGCGACCGGCAACATCGCGCTGACGGGTTCGCTCGCGGGGCAGGGCACGGGCGTGCTGTCGGCCGGAAACGACATCACGGGAGCGGGGGCCGCTGCGTTTGCGCAGGCAGCGACGGTCGTTGCCGCGCACGACACGGCGTTGACGGGATCGCTGCAAGGCGCGGCGGTGAAGGTCGTTGCGGGCAACAACGCCCGGCTGGGTACGGTGCAGGCAATGACCGGCAACATCGACGTCACCGCTTACGGGCTTGCCGGTGAAGGGGATCTGACGGTTGGCGGCACGGCAACCGCGTTCGGCGCGGTGTCGCTTGCTGCGGCGCGCGATGTCAACGTGGCGGGGGCGATCAACAGTCTCACGGCGACCACGATCGGTGCCGGGCGCAATCTGACGACGGGCAATATCACTGCCGGTAGCGACGTCGAACTCGACACGAGCAACGGGACGGTGATTGCCGGGGACGTCAAAACGAACGGCAATCTTTGGGTCGATGCGGGCGGCAGTGCGTCGCTCGGGAATGTGCAGGCGGCCGGCGTCGTGGCGATGGACTCGCTGGGGATCGACGGTGTTGGCGATATCGATGTGCGCGGTGGCTTGATCGCCGGAGGCGCGACGGTTATCGACGCGGCGCGCGATGCGCATGTCGCTGCGAATCTGACGACCGGCGGCGGATTGACGGTATCGGCGGGCCGGAATGTGAGCGCGGGCGGTGCGGTGGCCGCCAATGCCGATATGAATTTGACAGCGTCCAACGGCAATTTGTCCGTGGGCGGCATGGCTTCGACAGTCGGCAATCTGAACGCGAAGGCTGGCGGATCGCTTTCGATGGCGGGCTCGCTCGTCAACGGCAATACGACGCTGAGCTCGGGCGGTGCGATGACGCTGACGAATGGCCTTTTCGGCCTTGGCTCGGCGATGATTACCTCGGGCGGTGCGATTGCGGGTGGAGGCTCGCTGACGTTCGCAGGCGATATCGTGGTGAGTTCGGGCGCCGGAATTGCGCTCGGCGGCGTTCAAGGGGCGGGGCTCTTCAAGGCGAGCGCTGTCGGCGATATGTCGTTCGGTGCGACCACGGCGGTCGGCAATGTGACAGCCAAGTCGACCTCGGGCAGCGTCGCGTTCAATGGGCAGGTTCAGTCAGGCGGTGCCGTCGATATCGAGGCGGCGCGCAATGCTTCGGTGACGGGAGGGATTGCTTCGACGGGCAATGTGACCGTGAGCGGTGGGGCCGGCAATGTGAGTGTTGCCGGTGTTTCGGCAAACGGCGACGTCGCTATGACGGCGGGGCAGACGCTGACGTTGAGCGGCTCTAGCGTTGTTGCTGGTGAGGTGGTGCTCAACGGGGGCAATGTCACGTTGACGGGGTCGACGGCGGGCTCGAAGAATATTGCCGTCACGGCGAGCGGCAATGTCGATACGAGTCAGGCGTCGATCGTATCGACGAAGGATTTGCAGGTCAGCGGTGCCAACGTGACGTTGGGCAATGCCATTGTGGGCGGGGCATTGAATGCGCAGGCCACGAATCAACTGTCGCTGAAGGGGAGTGCGGTAGACGTGGTCGGTAATGCCACGTTCGTTTCGCAGAACGGGTTCTCTAACGCGGGCAGCGTGCTGGCGGGCGGTGCGTTGACCGTCTCGGCGGCTAACGTGACGAATGCGGCGAATGCGTCGCTGGCGTCGACTTCCACGACGACGATTACCGCGACGAATTTTACTAACGCTGGATTAGTCAACGGCAAGACCACGAAGGTGACGGTTGCCGGCGCGCTTTCGAATGTCGGCGGGGCGTTGATGGGCCTGGACGGCGTGACGATCAACACCGGTACGCTCGATAACCGGAACGGGCTGATCTTTGCCGGGGATCCGAATACGACGAATGCGCCTACCACTGGGGATGTCTCGCTGACGATCAATGGCGGGGGGAGTGCGTTCAACAATGCCAGCGGGCAGTTGTTGGCTCAACGGAATATGGGGCTGAGCGCCGTTAATGCGGCGCTCGATCCGTCGCTTGGGACGATTAGTCAGGGTGGGCAGCTTTCGATCACCGCAGGGCAGGTGAACGTGTCCGGTGCGTGGTATTACGGTGGGACGGGTGTTACGGTCAATGCGCTGTCGGGGATGACCAATAGTGGAACGATCGATGGGACCGCGCCGCTGGTTATTTCGACGGGAGGGACGTTTACCAATAGTGGGCAGGTGATTGGGCAGGATGTGACGTTCAATGGGACGCTCATCAACGCCGCCAACGCAGTCGTCCATGCAGGTAATGTACTTGCTCTTAACGGTAATATGACGAACCGTGGAACAGTCGAGGCAGCAACGGCAATCAACGTCTCTGGGGGCTCCTACGACAATCAAGCGGGGTTGACACAGTCGCAAGGAAATATCGGATTCAATCTTGGTGGCACGCTGCAGAACACTGGTGGGAATATTTTTGCGGGGAACGATATTTCGATCGCCGCTGCAGCAGTTGTTAACGACCAAACTGCTCCTACGTCCGTTGTTACTACGGCTGCAGTGCCGGTCGACGATCCATCTCTATTGATGTCGACCGTTGTCGGTCAAGAGACTTACTACGTTGGCTTCAGCTCGGAGAGCGGGCTCAACGTCGATCAATACGTCGTAACTGCCACATTAGGCGACTTGTTAGCGCCAACAGGAAATATTCAGTACTTCGATATAGGATATCCAAAGAGTCAGCCCGTAGCGACATCAGGGAACGTTTCGTTCGTTAAGACGGCGCAGATGTCGACGCTGAGTTCTAACACGCGGAATCCCACCTACGAGACTGTGTGGCTGCTCGATACGGGCGACGTTAACAGTAGCGCTCCGCGTCAGACATTGACTCTTCCGATGGTCTATCGGACGGTGTCCACGCAGCAACTGGGAACTTCCGGCGTAATCTCAGCTGGCGGAAACATATCGCTGTCGGCAGGTGCCTTGTCGAATCAAGGCGGGCAAATCAGCGCTGGAGGTAGTGTATCGCTGAATATTCAGTCGCTCGCGAACGGCGCCGTGGCACCAACACTGACATCGCAGGTGATCGAGCGTGTTGATCAAACGCAGCTCGACGCTTTCGTGTCAGCGTTGCGCGCGATGGAGAAAACCACGTTTCCTAGTGGCCTGATCGTTGCTTCGACGCTGAATTCATATCAGGACTCCATGGTGCCCTCGGCGACATTCAGTATTGCATCGTCCGTTGCTGCACCGATAGCGACCGGGACAACACTGACCTCGAGCCCGACGGGGATTATAGCCGCCTGTGGAAACATGACCATTGCCGGCGGTACCCTGACCAATGCTGGCCAGTTGTACGCGGGTAATAACCTGCTCGTTACAGCGCAGCAGTTGGTAAATCAGGGCGGCAATCAACAGCAATTCTCTTCGTCGGCCGGCTGTGTTGCGGGTGTGAGCAGTATTGCGTGCAACGAAACCACTTCACCTCGCGGAAATAATCCGACCACGACGACGTTTAGCTATACACAGAACAACGCAACGATCTTCGCGGGCAACGATCTCGTAATTGCTGCGGGACAAGTGGATAACACTTACGGCAATCTATTGGCCGGGCACGACATTGTGATCGGGGGCGTGGGCACTACTACGGGTTCGACTACGCCGGCGCAGAGCCTCAACAATACGTCGGGTAACATCGTCGCGGGCAACAACGTCACGCTGAACATTTCTGGCGCTGTCACTAACAAGTTGCCGTCGCCCGTCACCGTCCATCAGAGCTTCGGGTCAGTCGAACAATACTCCGGCTGTATGACCGCAGGCGGCTACAAGGAAAGCTACTGTGAGGGGTACGTCGACCAACAGTCTGGCAGTTCGTCGGTCATCAGCGCGGGGAACAATCTCCAGATTACGGCCGGCAGTCTGACCAATATTGGCAGCCTGATTGCAGCGGGCAACAACGCGACTATCGCCGTTGCGGGGCCCGTGATCAATGAGGCACAAACGCTGAACGCTTACTGGCACTCGCACTGGGTGCAGGAAACGGGCATGTTCAGCAGCGACAAGCGCCACGATATCTGGGCGTGCGGTTCGGCTGCTGAATGTACGGCGCTGTATGGCAGTGCATACACGAGCGTGGGTGGAACGATCGACCCGCCGCAGCCGATCGGGAATATTGCGGCAACGATCCAGGCGCCCAATCTGTCGATCTCGTCCAACGGTCAGATCCAAAACGTGGGCAACGTGCTGGGCACGTCGGTGTCGCTGACGGGCCAGAAGCTCATCAACGGCATTACAACGGCGAATACTTACACGCCGCGTGTGAACGCGCCGTCGCAGGTGATCTCGTTGAGTCCGCTGACGCTGCCGGGCTTGAATTTGTCGACGCCGAGAACGTCGGCGGCGGTGCTCACGAGCGTGGCGGGGCAAGCCTCCTATGTGGACACGCCGATCGGCGGGACGTCGCAGGGGCAATTTTCGCCGCAGGTGCTGCTCGACAATCTGCCGTCGACATTGCAGCCGAGTTCGACGTTGTTCTATTACAACCCGCAGGAAGAAGATCTGATGCTGCAGCAGGCGGCACTGCAGCAGACGGGTAAGGCGAGCTTCGTCGACGGACTGGCGTATGACAGCAAGACGAATCTGTCAGTGACGGAGCAGGAAAAGGCCTACCTGTACGGTAACGCGCTCGATTACGCGAAGCAGAACAACCTGCAGTTGGGACAAGCGCTGACGCAGGCGCAAGTGGGTGCACTCGACAAGCCGATGCTGTGGTATGTCGAGCAGACAGTGCCGGATCCGAGTTGTCAGGCCACCGGTGTTGCAAGCTGTCCGACGATTACGGCGTTGATGCCGCAGGTGTATCTGCCGTCGACGACGAGTGCGCTGTCGGCGGGCGGAAACATCATCGGTCAGGACGTGACGCTGAACTTCGAGGGGAGCGGGCAGGGCAGCATTCTCAACACGGGGAACATCTCGGCGTCGGGCACATTGACGGTGAACACGCCGACGCTGACGAATCAGGCCAACGAGGTGAACGTTGGCCAGATCTGGAGCAAGGTGAAGGGCGGGTACGTCGACACGACGGGCACGGTCGTGCAGCCGGGCGGGTTCATGAGCGCGGCGAACATGGATCTCAACGTACAGACGTTGAGCCAGATCGGCGGGGCGTTGCAGAAGCTGACTGCGGATGGTCAGATCGACGAAGCCGGCACGCAGCAACTGACGGCCGCACTGACGCAGCAATTGGGCGGCAACTTTACGCAGATGACGTTGGCCGATCATCTGCACACGGACTTCGTCAAAGAAGGTGGCTCCTTTGGGATGGAGCAACTGATCGGCATGGTCGCGGCGGTGGCGTTGTCGGTCATGATGGGTCCCGAGACGTTTGCGATGTACAACGGGCT
Organism: Trinickia caryophylli; assembly: GCF_034424545.1. Lineage (NCBI taxonomy): Bacteria > Pseudomonadati > Pseudomonadota > Betaproteobacteria > Burkholderiales > Burkholderiaceae > Trinickia > Trinickia caryophylli. The sequence goes on from NZ_CP139970.1 coordinate 3,917,803, forward strand.
CATCGATCCGATCATGTTTGCGGCGATCAGTCCGACATTGGGGGTATTGGCGAGTGCGGCGGCAACGGGGCTGGCTGCGGCAACTACAGCGCTGGCGGCTGGGGCGGTTTCGCAGGTTATTTCGACTGGGTCTCTTGATCTCAAGCAGGTTCTGGAGGGCGCGGCGATAACCGGGCTGACAGCGGGGTTGACCCAGGGCCTGCTGGGTTCGACGGGCATCATGAACTGGGGCGGCGGCGTTACGCAGGCTTCATCGGCAACGACGCTTAACAATCTGGGCACCACGGCAGAGAACATTGCGGGACAGGCGCTAATCGGTGCATCGGTGCAGACGGCGATTGCTGGCGGTAGCTTCGGAAGTGCGTTCTTGCGCAACGTCGAGCAGGACACCGTGGCGGTGGGTGCGAACGAGATTGGCTCGCTCAGCCAGTCGGTATCATGGATGGCGGAAGGAACGCCGATGTACATCCTCACGCATTCGGCGTTGGGGTGTGCGGGGTCAGCGGTCGCGGGAACGGGGTGTGAAAGTGGGGCCATTGGCGGAGCCGTGAGTGCGGCGTTCTCGCCGGACTTCATCAAGGCAATCGATCCGACGGGGGCACAACTGAGTTCGGGTCAGCAAGCGGCGTTGGCCGGCTTTGCGACGCTGCTGGGAGGAGTAACCGCAGGGCTCGCAGGGCGGAACGCGCAGGCCGGTGCGCTGGCGGCCCAGAACGAGGCGCTGAACAACTCCGGGGACCACCCGGATGACGCTGCGAAAAAAGGCGGATTGCTGAGCGCGTTCGGCAACTGGTTGCAAAACACCTACGGCGATCCGCTCGGCGACCTCGGCCGTTGGGGTAACCAGTTTCTGGGGCTAGTGAAGGCCAACAATGGGCAGACGCCGCCGTCGGATCCGAACCCGCTTGTGCAGGCGAACAATGGTAATCCGCCGGCGACTGGCGGGTCAGTGGTGACGCCGCCGGTGGTAGCTTGCTCTCCCGGCGCAGGGTGCGTGTTTACGCCACCGATAGCTACTCCGGGCGCGACCGGTGCGCCGAGCAACGCGCTGCTGTCGAATGGCAACGGCGGAAATACGGGAAGTGGAGCAAGCGGAGAAGATTCGTCGACGAGCGGCGGACGCATTCAGATTGACGACTCGCGAGCGGGGCATATCTTCCGCGATTCGGATGGACATATCAGTGATACTCCGGCGAATCGCCAGCTTCTTGAAAATGTTGCGAACGATCCATCAGCTGTTTTAGGAACGGATAAGTACGGCACTACGTGGGCTGCGAAAACAAATCCGGACGGCACCCAGACATGGGTAGGTATCCGAGGTGGTAAGGTTAGCTACGGTGGAATTAACCAAACGCCAAAGTCGTTTAATCCTCAAACTGGGTTGGCCTCACCTACGAGGCCGGGTAAGTGAAATGACTGATTCGTTGACGATCACAGAAGCCTTCCGTGCGATGTTGATCTTCTTAGATCGCTATTACGAGAGAGGAGGTTGTCAAAGCGAGGACATCGCGACCCTGTTGAGCGGCCTATCGCAAACAGTCTGGGCTGACGGCAGTACAAACGATCCAGCCCAATGGCAAGATTGGTTGGACGCTGTTCGAGCAGCAAAAGGTGAAGCTGCATAGGGCAAGCACGTGAGCCGACCTGAACCCGGCTTCGGCCGGGCTCGCTGCTTATGGGGGCAGTCAAGCGGGCGTGATCACCAGCCGCTCGTGTTGGACTTCGATCTTGAGGCGCTGTCGGGGTTTGAAGCCGGCGTGCTCGAGCCACCTTCCTGAGAGCTTGAGCCAGGGCACGAGGGGCGGGTTGGTACGCCGGCGAGGTGCGTAGGGTCGCCAGCGTCGGGATTCCTGAATCGTGACGCTTCGCGTGGAAGGGGCGTGGAATGCTTTAAGATCGGCGTCAGCCATGATCGACTCCTGGTGCGAGTTGATGGTGGTCAGCGGGTCGTATGGGTTGCCGCCCGTGCGGCCCGCGCTTCGTTTACGGCGATGTATGAGTTGAAGTTCTCCTTGATCTGAACGGTCTGAGCGACCGTGATCGACTGTATCGTGAGCGAGCGGTGCTCACCATTGGCCGCTTGGCCGAGGGATCTGCAGTAAGGTCCAGCGGCGCTGCGCGCCGAAGAAGCACGAAGGGCCGGGGGTAAATCGTCTGCTGCCCGTCATCCCTGCGGGCTGCCGGTCATCAGCCGATTGAACATAAAGCTTTGAAATTAGCAACGGCCGAAGGGCTGCCCAGCGGTTCACAAGAGCTGCCGCGGGCAGCCCTTCGGCCGTTGCTAATTTGCTTTATGTCTGGCGCCCCCGGCCCGAGTTACGCGCGCGGTGCGCGCATGAATATGCCAGGGCCGCATGCGCGGCCGACGATGAGGAGTACGAAAGAATCCGAGCATGGCGCTGGCGCGCAAAGAGAAAAGCCAGGGGCCGCGTTGCGGCCGGAAAGAGAGATGTGCCCCGCCCGCCCCCAAGGGGCTCCCCACCTGCTGCCTGAGTCAGTGGGACTCACGCTGCTGTCCCGCCAAGTTTAGCGCCGTGCTCGTCGCGTCAAGGGTTCGCTTCGCCGGGCTGCGCCCGCCCTTGACGCGCCTGCGCGCGGCGCTGGCTGGGTTGGGCCAACAGCGCGAGTGTCGCGCCGGGCGAACAGCAAGGAGCGAAGCGATGGAAATGAAGGTCGAGATGCTGCCGGAGTTTGTTGCGTTCTGCGATCAGGAAAAGACCACGGCGGAGGCGGTGCTGAGGTGCTTCATGAGGGATGTGCTGGCCGTGTACGAAGGCAAGCAGGAGCCGAGCGATACGGCGCTCGGCGTGGTTCAGGCGTACGCGTGGAGCTACTTCGTGAGAGTGACCAATCCTGAGCGGTACTTCTGAGCACCGGTTAGGGCCGGCGGTGCCGGCCCGTTGCGCGCGGGTGCGCGCAACGCAAAAGCGCGGTTTGGCATGCGGTGCAAGCCGCCGAGTCGTCTTGCACCGCGGTGCCGAGCGTGGAGAACCGACGGCCGTCAAGGCCAAGCCCTCCGGGCGCGCGATGCGCGGCCTTGACGGGTTCGAACTCGGTGGGGCGTCTGACGGTTATCTGCGTTGGTCTGCAGGCGCCCAAGTTCCGCCCGGTTTGCCGTCGGCCTACGGCCGCCGTCAAACCGGGCGGGAGAGGGAAGGGTTTAAAGAGAAGAAGAAAAGCGTCCCCAACCCCAGCGTTGCGGTGGGGTGCATGGGGGCTAAATCGAGATGCGGTCGATTAGCCCTGAGCGAGCACGGTATCGAGCAGGTCGGAGGCGAGCTTCTGCTTGGAGCGAGGCAAACGACTGATCTGCTCGACTTGCCGTTGCAGTCGAGAAACCGGGCCGGGCTTGTGCGGAAGAGCGGCGGACTCGCCGATGAGTTCGGTGACGCTGACCTTCAGCTCCGTGGCGAGGGCGAGCAACGTGGGAACAGGCAGACGCAGACGACCGCCCTCGTAATGCGCGAGGGTCTGCTGTGCAATGCCCAGTTGCTCGGACAGTTGCACCTGGGTGAGTCCGCGGGCCTTGCGCGCCTGTGCGATGCGCGCACCCAGTTCCTTGAAAAGCTGCTCGTCCTTGGTCTTCACGCCGATGATTAGCGAGGTGATGAGAGCCATGACGATAACCCTGGTTTCGGAAAGTAGGCTTGACAATACTCGTAAACAGAGTACTCTGCAACGCAGTTTTTTTACTCTAACCCTCTTGACAGGTTTTTAGCGGAGGCCGGGAAGACGATGCCGAAGGCGATCGCAAAGGAAGAGCTCGATCGGCTCAAGAGCGAGGTGTCGCTAAAACGCCTAATCGAGGGCCAGGGGCACGACCTGATGCGCCGGGGCAAGGATTGGGTGATGCGTTGCCCGTTCCATGACGATGTGTCGCCGAGCCTGGTGGTGACGGAATCGAAGAACCTGTACCACTGCTTCGGGTGCGGCGCGGCCGGCTCGGTGCTCGATTGGGTGATGAAAACGCAAGGAGTGTCGTTGCCGCACGCGGTGCAGTTGCTCAAGCAGGACGCGCCGCTCGATGGGATGCGGGTGGGTTTGGTGAAGACGCAGGCGCAACCGCTGCCGTCGGCGCTCGAGCCGCAGGTCGATGATCAAGCGCTGCTAGCGCGGGTGGTGGGCTACTACCATGGGACGCTCAAGGAGAGCCCGCAAGGCCAGGCGTATCTGACGGAGCGCGGCTTGATGCATCCGGAGCTGATCGATCGGTTCAAGCTCGGGCATGCGAATTCGACGCTGGCCTACCAGCTCCCGAAAAAATACACCGTGGCGGGCAAGGCGGTGCGCGAGCAGCTGCAGCGGGTGGGGGTGACGCGCTCGACGGGCTTTGAGCACTTGGGCGGGTGCATCGTCGTGCCGATCATCGGCGAGGACGAGGACGACCGCGGCCGAGTGTGGCAACTGTACGGACGGCGCACGGCCGATGCGAAGCTGGGCCGCAACGACGTGAGGCACTTGTACCTTGGCGCGCCGCTGCGCGGGGTGTGGAATGCGTCGGCGCTGGTGGCGCACAAGGAAATCATCGTGTGCGAGGCGTTAATCGACGCGATGACGTTCTGGTGCGCGGGCTATCGCAACGTGATCGCGGCGTATGGGGTCAATGGGTTCACCGAGGACCATTGGGCCGCGCTCAAGCGCCACGGCACGCGCCGGGTATTGATCGCGTATGACCGTGACGAGTCGGGCAATGCCGCGGCTGAGAAACTCGCGACGCAGATGCTGGAATCGAGCATCGAATGCTTCCGGGTGCTGTTTCCGAAGGGGATGGACGCGAACGATTACGCGCGCAAGGTACTGCCGGCGCCCAAGAGCCTGGGCGTGATGCTGCAACAGTCGCAGTGGCTGGGCAAAGGCAAGGGGCCAAGCGTAGCTGTGACGGTGCCTCACACGCCCGAGTTGGCGACTAAAGAAGAAGCGGTGCCGGCAGAGCAGACGTTGCCGACGCCGGCCACGCTCGCCGTTGAGCCGACGCCGGAACCGAGCCCGACCGCTCCTTCTTTAGCCGCTACAACCGAGCCTGATGTATCGCTGGCGCCCGTGCCGGCCACGGCGCCGGCGCTGCCTGTCGAAGAGCCGACGGCAACGGAGGGGGCCGCTGGCGAGCTGCTGCTGAGCTTCGGCGATCGGCATTGGCGGGTGCGTGGTTGGCAAAAGAACCTCGGTCCGGACCAGATGCGCGTGAATGTGCAAGTCAGGAGCGAGGCGGGCTATCACGTCGACACGCTAGACGTGTATAGCGCGAAGCAGCGTGCGGCGTTCATCAAGATGGCCGCTGCCGAGCTCGGCACGCAAGGCGATACGGTCAAGCGAGATCTCGGGCGCGTGCTATTGAAACTCGAGACGTTGCAGGATGAGGCGATCACGGCCGCCCTCGCGCCGAAGGATGCGGCCCCGCCGATCGACGAGGCGCAGCAGCGCGCGGCGTTGGAGTTGCTGAAGGCCCCGAATCTGATCGAGCGCATCGTCGAAGACATGGAGCGCTGTGGGATTGTGGGCGAGTCGACGAATCTGCTGGCGGGCTACCTCGCGGCGGTCTCGCGCAAGCTCGATGCGCCGCTGGCGATCCTGATCCAGTCGACGAGCGCGGCCGGTAAGAGCTCGCTGATGGACGCGGTGTTGAACCTGATGCCCGACGAAGAGCGGATCCAGTACAGCGCGATGACGGGGCAGAGCCTGTTCTATCTGGGCGAGACGGACTTGCAGCACAAGATCCTGGCGATCGCCGAGGAAGAGGGTGTGCGGCAGGCCGCGTATGCTTTGAAACTCTTGCAAAGCGACGGCGAGCTGACGATTGCTTCGACGGGCAAGGACGAGACGACGGGTAACTTGGTGACGAAGCAATACCGCGTGAAAGGCCCGGTGATGCTGATGCTCACGACGACGGCGATCGACGTCGACGAAGAATTGCTCAATCGATGTCTGGTGCTGACGATCAACGAGACGCGCGAGCAGACGCGAGCAATCCACGCGCGTCAGCGTGCGGCGCAGACGCTGGAGGGGCTGCTGGCCGAGGCGGACCGCGAGGCGATTACGACGTTGCACCGCAACGCACAGCGGCTCTTGAAGCCCATACACGTGGTCAATCCGTACGCGCATCGGCTGACGTTCTTGGACGACAAGACGAGAACGCGGCGCGATCACGTGAAATACCTGACGCTGATCCGCTCGATTGCGCTGCTGCACCAGCATCAGCGCGAGGTGAAGCGGGTCGAGCATCGAGGCCAGAGCATCGAATACATCGAGGTGACGCGCGAGGACATTGCGCTGGCGAACCGTATCGCGCATGACGTGCTGGGCCGCACGCTCGATGAGCTGCCGCCGCAGACGCGGCGCTTGGTGACGTTGTTGGTGGATTGGGTGAGGCATGAGTGCGAGGCCCGAGACGAGACGCGTGAAGCGCTTCGCTTTACACGGCGCGAGGTACGCACGGCGACACGCTGGGGCGATACGCAACTGAAAATCCATCTGTCGCGCTTGGTCGAGCTCGAGTATGTGATCGCGCACCGCGGACGCAACGGCGTGTTCGAGTATGAGTTGCTATACGGCGGCGAGGACGATGGCCGGGCGCATCTGTGCGGGCTGATCGACCCGACTGCCCTTGCAGACGGCGGCACGCGGTCGGGACCGAGCGATGATCGGTCGGGCTCTGGTCGGGCCATGGTCGGTGGTCGGTCGGATGCGGTTGAGAGGCCGCAAAGCCATACCGAACAAGGCGAAGCCGTCGATCCGGTCGGGCCTGCGCGAAGTGCGGTTAACTCCGACGGCGGCATCCTCTCTTTATCCGCAGTTGTTGAGCCGTCCTAACGATGCCGAACCTTGGACGGCGCGAGCCGTATCCGCCGATCGGGCCGGCGCACGATCCGCTGAGCTTGTATCGGCAGATGATGGACTTCCTGATGTGGCTGGAGGAGCGCAACACGTCGCGGCATACGCTCAAGCATTGGGAGCTGTATCTGCGGTACTTCGTGAGCTGGTGCGACGAGCGAGGCTTGACGCGGCCGGCGGAGATAACGCGGCCGATCCTGGAGCGCTATCAGCGGCACCTGTTCCTGAAGCGCAAAAAGAACGGTGCGCCGCTGTCGGCGACGACGCAGGCTTCGCGGGTGACGCCGATCAGGAAGTGGTTCCGGTGGCTCACGCGTAACAACCGGGTCTTGTACAACCCGGCGGCCGATCTGGATCTGCCGAAGGTGGAAGAGCGCCTACCGAAGCACGTGCTGACGATCGAGGAGGTCGAGCGGGTGTTGAACCTGCCCGACACGACGACGGCGCTGGGCGTGCGCGATCGGGCGATGCTGGAGACGCTGTACAGCACGGGGATTCGGCGGATGGAGATCATCGGGCTGCAGCAGCGCGACGTCGATTACGAGCGCGGCACGCTGATGGTCCGGCAGGGCAAGGGCAAGAAAGATCGGATGATTCCGATCGGCGATCGAGCGCTGGCGTGGGTGGCCCGGTACCGCGACGAGGTGCGCCCGGAGCTGGCGATCGCGGGCGACGACGGCACGCTGTTCCTAACGGTAACGGGCCAAGCGTTCTCGGATAACCGGATGACGCAGATGGTGCGCAATTGCGTGCGAGCGGCGGGGCTGGGCAACATCGGCAGTTGCCACCTGTTTCGGCACGCGATGGCGACACAGATGTTGGAGAACGGGGCGGACGTGCGGTTCATCCAGGCGATGCTGGGTCACGCGGACATCAAGACGACGCAGGTCTACACGCGGGTGAGCATTCGGGCGCTGAAGGATATCCATTCGGCTACGCACCCGGCGCGATTGGAGCGAAGCGTTTCGCCCGGCCGTGATGGGGTTGAAGAGCGAAAGGTGACGGCAAGTGACCTGTTCGCTGCATTGGATGCGGAGGCGGATGAAGAGCCCGTCCCATAAGGCTGTGGCCGGGGGCTGTGCGTGGCGAAAGGTGACGTTTGGTGGCCCGAACTGGACCGGTTGAAAGAAGTCGGCGGCATAGGCCGAAGTGTGCGATACTTGTATCGCAAGTGTTATGAAAAGAGGGAACGATGGCTATCTCGATTCGTTTGCCCGAAGAGGTGGAAAGCCGGCTGAGCCAGCTGGCGAGCCTGACTGGGCGCAGCAAGACGTTTTACATCCGCGAGGCAATCGTGGAGCATTTGGACGACATGGAGGATCTGTACCTGGCTGAGCGCGAGCTGGAAGAGATTCGTGCCGGCCGTGCGCGCACGGTACCGCTGGAAGAGGTGATGAAGCGTTATGGCATGGCGGATTGAGCTATCGCCAGAGGCGCAAAAGAAACTTGATGGATTTGATCGGCAGGATACCCGGCGCATCCTGAAATTCCTTTACGAAAGGGTGGCGCCGCTAGAGGACCCGCGCAGCATTGGAGAAGCGCTGAAGGGTTCGCGGCTGGGTGAGTTCTGGAAATACCGTGTGGGCGATTACCGGGTGATCAGCCATATCGAGGACGGAGCTCTGCTGATCATGGTGGTTCGCGTGGGCAATCGACGCGACGTGTATCGCTGACGAGCTTGTTGCAGACCGACGTGCTTCCTTCTTAGCCGCGCTTGTGCGGCACTCTCCATCCCTTCCAGCTAACCCCGACGGGCCGATACAATCGGCCCGTCGGCGCTTACGCGCCATCGTTCTTTAACTTCCTTCGCGGACGCCTCGGAAGGCCGCAAAACCGCGTCTAGGCAAAAAATCTCTCCGACCGAACCGCGTCTAGGCGATGACCGGCCGCAAAGCCGTGTCGTGTCTAGGTTTGCGGGCCATTGCAGGCAAAGGTTGCCTCGGGTGCTGGATATGGGGCCATTGGGGCAGCAGCTAGTGCGGTTGCGACTGCGTACATGGTTCAGCAGGCCGGCGGTGCGGCCAACCTGACGAACGAGCAGCGTGCGGTGATTGTTGGCGCGGCAACGTTGCTGGGCGGATTGACTGCGGGGCTCGCCGGGCAGGACGCGCAAGCTGGGGCGTTGGCTGCTCAGAACGAGGCGCTTAACAACGGCACGCAGAACCACGATCTGCACAAGGATCAGGAGGAACTCAAGAAGGAACTCTCGCAGGAGCGTGCCAAGCTGTACGGCGAAGGGGAGGAAATCATCGGGTATGACGCGGAAGGCGATCCGATCACGGTATTGAAGGGAGGCGGTACAGTTGGTCTCGGCTCGGGGATGGGGAGCCGACAAGGCACGACTGGAAACGCACCTCGGTTAGGGGGTGGGAGCACAGTTGGCGTTGATGCAGGAAATGGCGCGAATGATTGGAACGATGCGTCCAAGGGGAACGGCACCTCAAGTGAGCCTGTCTATAATTCGCAGGGAGCGGCAAGAGCCGCTACGAACAGCGGCAATTGGTCAAGTGGGTCGTTAAGTGCCACCGTGCAGAACATCGTGGGCTCAAATCCCGATGTGACGTACACGACATCGGGAAAGACAATCTATACCAATCCGGCCACCGGCATGTCAGTGGTGTACGACAACGCCGGGAACTACTACCGGGTACAGAATGGAGCTGGTCAGTATCTGGATCAGAGTGGCAACGCGGTCCCGAACAACGTTCCGCTGATCGGTCCGAATAGGACGACACAGACCGGTGTCCCGTCGGGCGTAAGAAATGGCTTAACACACTTCAACAACACCGATCCGGTCAAGTGAGAGCGATGGTTATGCAGATGCAGCAGTCACTGGTTTCGATGAACAAAGGGCTTGGACAGCTACGCCTGTCGGGGCCACTATCCGAATGGCTATTCGCATCGAAATTCTGGTCTGACCTCAACGCCAAACAAGGCACGATGTTCGATCAGTTTGAGGAAGACGAAGCGGACGTGCCGATAATCAGAGTCGTTGTTGAGGAACTGGAGCGCCGAGTGCGCGCTTTGCGGGAACTGGGCGAACACGACGTAGAGTTCGTATATCGTTGGACAGCCGAGCACAAGCCCCTGACAACAAGCGTACCGAGGGAGTCGTTATTATCAGAGGTCGTGATGCTTCGCGATTTTCTTGCCGATGCGGTCGCTCAAAACTGCCCCGTGACGTTCGCACTCTAAGCTTGGGCGAGTGCCGTGCCGAAAAGCCTCGCCGTGTCTATGTTTTCTGACCGTTGCGGACCAAGGCTGCGTCAGGGCTGGATATGGGGCCATTGGCGGAGCCGTGAGTGCGGCGTTCTCGCCGGACTTCATCAAGGCAATCGATCCGACGGGGGCACAACTGAGTTCGGGTCAGCAAGCGGCGTTGGCCGGCTTTGCGACGCTGCTGGGAGGAGTAACCGCAGGGCTCGCAGGGCGGAACGCGCAGGCCGGTGCGCTGGCGGCCCAGAACGAGGCGCTGAACAACTCCGGGGACCACCCGGATGACGCTGCGAAAAAAGGCGGATTGCTGAGCGCGTTCGGCAACTGGTTGCAAAACACCTACGGCGATCCGCTCGGCGACCTCGGCCGTTGGGGTAACCAGTTTCTGGGGCTAGTGAAGGCCAACAATGGGCAGACGCCGCCGTCGGATCCGAACCCGCTTGTGCAGGCGAACAATGGTAATCCGCCGGCGACTGGCGGGTCAGTGGTGACGCCGCCGGTGGTAGCTTGCTCTCCCGGCGCAGGGTGCGTGTTTACGCCACCGATAGCTACTCCGGGCGCGACCGGTGCGCCGAGCAACGCGCTGCTGTCGAATGGCAACGGCGGAAATACGGGAAGTGGAGCAAGCGGAGAAGATTCGTCGACGAGCGGCGGACGCATTCAGATTGACGACTCGCGAGCGGGGCATATCTTCCGCGATTCGGATGGACATATCAGTGATACTCCGGCGAATCGCCAGCTTCTTGAAAATGTTGCGAACGATCCATCAGCTGTTTTAGGAACGGATAAGTACGGCACTACGTGGGCTGCGAAAACAAATCCGGACGGCACCCAGACATGGGTAGGTATCCGAGGTGGTAAGGTTAGCTACGGTGGAATTAACCAAACGCCAAAGTCGTTTAATCCTCAAACTGGGTTGGCCTCACCTACGAGGCCGGGTAAGTGAAATGACTGATTCGTTGACGATCACAGAAGCCTTCCGTGCGATGTTGATCTTCTTAGATCGCTATTACGAGAGAGGAGGTTGTCAAAGCGAGGACATCGCGACCCTGTTGAGCGGCCTATCGCAAACAGTCTGGGCTGACGGCAGTACAAACGATCCAGCCCAATGGCAAGATTGGTTGGACGCTGTTCGAGCAGCAAAAGGTGAAGCTGCATAGGGCAAGCACGTGAGCCGACCTGAACCCGGCTTCGGCCGGGCTCGCTGCTTATGGGGGCAGTCAAGCGGGCGTGATCACCAGCCGCTCGTGTTGGACTTCGATCTTGAGGCGCTGTCGGGGTTTGAAGCCGGCGTGCTCGAGCCACCTTCCTGAGAGCTTGAGCCAGGGCACGAGGGGCGGGTTGGTACGCCGGCGAGGTGCGTAGGGTCGCCAGCGTCGGGATTCCTGAATCGTGACGCTTCGCGTGGAAGGGGCGTGGAATGCTTTAAGATCGGCGTCAGCCATGATCGACTCCTGGTGCGAGTTGATGGTGGTCAGCGGGTCGTATGGGTTGCCGCCCGTGCGGCCCGCGCTTCGTTTACGGCGATGTATGAGTTGAAGTTCTCCTTGATCTGAACGGTCTGAGCGACCGTGATCGACTGTATCGTGAGCGAGCGGTGCTCACCATTGGCCGCTTGGCCGAGGGATCTGCAGTAAGGTCCAGCGGCGCTGCGCGCCGAAGAAGCACGAAGGGCCGGGGGTAAATCGTCTGCTGCCCGTCATCCCTGCGGGCTGCCGGTCATCAGCCGATTGAACATAAAGCTTTGAAATTAGCAACGGCCGAAGGGCTGCCCAGCGGTTCACAAGAGCTGCCGCGGGCAGCCCTTCGGCCGTTGCTAATTTGCTTTATGTCTGGCGCCCCCGGCCCGAGTTACGCGCGCGGTGCGCGCATGAATATGCCAGGGCCGCATGCGCGGCCGACGATGAGGAGTACGAAAGAATCCGAGCATGGCGCTGGCGCGCAAAGAGAAAAGCCAGGGGCCGCGTTGCGGCCGGAAAGAGAGATGTGCCCCGCCCGCCCCCAAGGGGCTCCCCACCTGCTGCCTGAGTCAGTGGGACTCACGCTGCTGTCCCGCCAAGTTTAGCGCCGTGCTCGTCGCGTCAAGGGTTCGCTTCGCCGGGCTGCGCCCGCCCTTGACGCGCCTGCGCGCGGCGCTGGCTGGGTTGGGCCAACAGCGCGAGTGTCGCGCCGGGCGAACAGCAAGGAGCGAAGCGATGGAAATGAAGGTCGAGATGCTGCCGGAGTTTGTTGCGTTCTGCGATCAGGAAAAGACCACGGCGGAGGCGGTGCTGAGGTGCTTCATGAGGGATGTGCTGGCCGTGTACGAAGGCAAGCAGGAGCCGAGCGATACGGCGCTCGGCGTGGTTCAGGCGTACGCGTGGAGCTACTTCGTGAGAGTGACCAATCCTGAGCGGTACTTCTGAGCACCGGTTAGGGCCGGCGGTGCCGGCCCGTTGCGCGCGGGTGCGCGCAACGCAAAAGCGCGGTTTGGCATGCGGTGCAAGCCGCCGAGTCGTCTTGCACCGCGGTGCCGAGCGTGGAGAACCGACGGCCGTCAAGGCCAAGCCCTCCGGGCGCGCGATGCGCGGCCTTGACGGGTTCGAACTCGGTGGGGCGTCTGACGGTTATCTGCGTTGGTCTGCAGGCGCCCAAGTTCCGCCCGGTTTGCCGTCGGCCTACGGCCGCCGTCAAACCGGGCGGGAGAGGGAAGGGTTTAAAGAGAAGAAGAAAAGCGTCCCCAACCCCAGCGTTGCGGTGGGGTGCATGGGGGCTAAATCGAGATGCGGTCGATTAGCCCTGAGCGAGCACGGTATCGAGCAGGTCGGAGGCGAGCTTCTGCTTGGAGCGAGGCAAACGACTGATCTGCTCGACTTGCCGTTGCAGTCGAGAAACCGGGCCGGGCTTGTGCGGAAGAGCGGCGGACTCGCCGATGAGTTCGGTGACGCTGACCTTCAGCTCCGTGGCGAGGGCGAGCAACGTGGGAACAGGCAGACGCAGACGACCGCCCTCGTAATGCGCGAGGGTCTGCTGTGCAATGCCCAGTTGCTCGGACAGTTGCACCTGGGTGAGTCCGCGGGCCTTGCGCGCCTGTGCGATGCGCGCACCCAGTTCCTTGAAAAGCTGCTCGTCCTTGGTCTTCACGCCGATGATTAGCGAGGTGATGAGAGCCATGACGATAACCCTGGTTTCGGAAAGTAGGCTTGACAATACTCGTAAACAGAGTACTCTGCAACGCAGTTTTTTTACTCTAACCCTCTTGACAGGTTTTTAGCGGAGGCCGGGAAGACGATGCCGAAGGCGATCGCAAAGGAAGAGCTCGATCGGCTCAAGAGCGAGGTGTCGCTAAAACGCCTAATCGAGGGCCAGGGGCACGACCTGATGCGCCGGGGCAAGGATTGGGTGATGCGTTGCCCGTTCCATGACGATGTGTCGCCGAGCCTGGTGGTGACGGAATCGAAGAACCTGTACCACTGCTTCGGGTGCGGCGCGGCCGGCTCGGTGCTCGATTGGGTGATGAAAACGCAAGGAGTGTCGTTGCCGCACGCGGTGCAGTTGCTCAAGCAGGACGCGCCGCTCGATGGGATGCGGGTGGGTTTGGTGAAGACGCAGGCGCAACCGCTGCCGTCGGCGCTCGAGCCGCAGGTCGATGATCAAGCGCTGCTAGCGCGGGTGGTGGGCTACTACCATGGGACGCTCAAGGAGAGCCCGCAAGGCCAGGCGTATCTGACGGAGCGCGGCTTGATGCATCCGGAGCTGATCGATCGGTTCAAGCTCGGGCATGCGAATTCGACGCTGGCCTACCAGCTCCCGAAAAAATACACCGTGGCGGGCAAGGCGGTGCGCGAGCAGCTGCAGCGGGTGGGGGTGACGCGCTCGACGGGCTTTGAGCACTTGGGCGGGTGCATCGTCGTGCCGATCATCGGCGAGGACGAGGACGACCGCGGCCGAGTGTGGCAACTGTACGGACGGCGCACGGCCGATGCGAAGCTGGGCCGCAACGACGTGAGGCACTTGTACCTTGGCGCGCCGCTGCGCGGGGTGTGGAATGCGTCGGCGCTGGTGGCGCACAAGGAAATCATCGTGTGCGAGGCGTTAATCGACGCGATGACGTTCTGGTGCGCGGGCTATCGCAACGTGATCGCGGCGTATGGGGTCAATGGGTTCACCGAGGACCATTGGGCCGCGCTCAAGCGCCACGGCACGCGCCGGGTATTGATCGCGTATGACCGTGACGAGTCGGGCAATGCCGCGGCTGAGAAACTCGCGACGCAGATGCTGGAATCGAGCATCGAATGCTTCCGGGTGCTGTTTCCGAAGGGGATGGACGCGAACGATTACGCGCGCAAGGTACTGCCGGCGCCCAAGAGCCTGGGCGTGATGCTGCAACAGTCGCAGTGGCTGGGCAAAGGCAAGGGGCCAAGCGTAGCTGTGACGGTGCCTCACACGCCCGAGTTGGCGACTAAAGAAGAAGCGGTGCCGGCAGAGCAGACGTTGCCGACGCCGGCCACGCTCGCCGTTGAGCCGACGCCGGAACCGAGCCCGACCGCTCCTTCTTTAGCCGCTACAACCGAGCCTGATGTATCGCTGGCGCCCGTGCCGGCCACGGCGCCGGCGCTGCCTGTCGAAGAGCCGACGGCAACGGAGGGGGCCGCTGGCGAGCTGCTGCTGAGCTTCGGCGATCGGCATTGGCGGGTGCGTGGTTGGCAAAAGAACCTCGGTCCGGACCAGATGCGCGTGAATGTGCAAGTCAGGAGCGAGGCGGGCTATCACGTCGACACGCTAGACGTGTATAGCGCGAAGCAGCGTGCGGCGTTCATCAAGATGGCCGCTGCCGAGCTCGGCACGCAAGGCGATACGGTCAAGCGAGATCTCGGGCGCGTGCTATTGAAACTCGAGACGTTGCAGGATGAGGCGATCACGGCCGCCCTCGCGCCGAAGGATGCGGCCCCGCCGATCGACGAGGCGCAGCAGCGCGCGGCGTTGGAGTTGCTGAAGGCCCCGAATCTGATCGAGCGCATCGTCGAAGACATGGAGCGCTGTGGGATTGTGGGCGAGTCGACGAATCTGCTGGCGGGCTACCTCGCGGCGGTCTCGCGCAAGCTCGATGCGCCGCTGGCGATCCTGATCCAGTCGACGAGCGCGGCCGGTAAGAGCTCGCTGATGGACGCGGTGTTGAACCTGATGCCCGACGAAGAGCGGATCCAGTACAGCGCGATGACGGGGCAGAGCCTGTTCTATCTGGGCGAGACGGACTTGCAGCACAAGATCCTGGCGATCGCCGAGGAAGAGGGTGTGCGGCAGGCCGCGTATGCTTTGAAACTCTTGCAAAGCGACGGCGAGCTGACGATTGCTTCGACGGGCAAGGACGAGACGACGGGTAACTTGGTGACGAAGCAATACCGCGTGAAAGGCCCGGTGATGCTGATGCTCACGACGACGGCGATCGACGTCGACGAAGAATTGCTCAATCGATGTCTGGTGCTGACGATCAACGAGACGCGCGAGCAGACGCGAGCAATCCACGCGCGTCAGCGTGCGGCGCAGACGCTGGAGGGGCTGCTGGCCGAGGCGGACCGCGAGGCGATTACGACGTTGCACCGCAACGCACAGCGGCTCTTGAAGCCCATACACGTGGTCAATCCGTACGCGCATCGGCTGACGTTCTTGGACGACAAGACGAGAACGCGGCGCGATCACGTGAAATACCTGACGCTGATCCGCTCGATTGCGCTGCTGCACCAGCATCAGCGCGAGGTGAAGCGGGTCGAGCATCGAGGCCAGAGCATCGAATACATCGAGGTGACGCGCGAGGACATTGCGCTGGCGAACCGTATCGCGCATGACGTGCTGGGCCGCACGCTCGATGAGCTGCCGCCGCAGACGCGGCGCTTGGTGACGTTGTTGGTGGATTGGGTGAGGCATGAGTGCGAGGCCCGAGACGAGACGCGTGAAGCGCTTCGCTTTACACGGCGCGAGGTACGCACGGCGACACGCTGGGGCGATACGCAACTGAAAATCCATCTGTCGCGCTTGGTCGAGCTCGAGTATGTGATCGCGCACCGCGGACGCAACGGCGTGTTCGAGTATGAGTTGCTATACGGCGGCGAGGACGATGGCCGGGCGCATCTGTGCGGGCTGATCGACCCGACTGCCCTTGCAGACGGCGGCACGCGGTCGGGACCGAGCGATGATCGGTCGGGCTCTGGTCGGGCCATGGTCGGTGGTCGGTCGGATGCGGTTGAGAGGCCGCAAAGCCATACCGAACAAGGCGAAGCCGTCGATCCGGTCGGGCCTGCGCGAAGTGCGGTTAACTCCGACGGCGGCATCCTCTCTTTATCCGCAGTTGTTGAGCCGTCCTAACGATGCCGAACCTTGGACGGCGCGAGCCGTATCCGCCGATCGGGCCGGCGCACGATCCGCTGAGCTTGTATCGGCAGATGATGGACTTCCTGATGTGGCTGGAGGAGCGCAACACGTCGCGGCATACGCTCAAGCATTGGGAGCTGTATCTGCGGTACTTCGTGAGCTGGTGCGACGAGCGAGGCTTGACGCGGCCGGCGGAGATAACGCGGCCGATCCTGGAGCGCTATCAGCGGCACCTGTTCCTGAAGCGCAAAAAGAACGGTGCGCCGCTGTCGGCGACGACGCAGGCTTCGCGGGTGACGCCGATCAGGAAGTGGTTCCGGTGGCTCACGCGTAACAACCGGGTCTTGTACAACCCGGCGGCCGATCTGGATCTGCCGAAGGTGGAAGAGCGCCTACCGAAGCACGTGCTGACGATCGAGGAGGTCGAGCGGGTGTTGAACCTGCCCGACACGACGACGGCGCTGGGCGTGCGCGATCGGGCGATGCTGGAGACGCTGTACAGCACGGGGATTCGGCGGATGGAGATCATCGGGCTGCAGCAGCGCGACGTCGATTACGAGCGCGGCACGCTGATGGTCCGGCAGGGCAAGGGCAAGAAAGATCGGATGATTCCGATCGGCGATCGAGCGCTGGCGTGGGTGGCCCGGTACCGCGACGAGGTGCGCCCGGAGCTGGCGATCGCGGGCGACGACGGCACGCTGTTCCTAACGGTAACGGGCCAAGCGTTCTCGGATAACCGGATGACGCAGATGGTGCGCAATTGCGTGCGAGCGGCGGGGCTGGGCAACATCGGCAGTTGCCACCTGTTTCGGCACGCGATGGCGACACAGATGTTGGAGAACGGGGCGGACGTGCGGTTCATCCAGGCGATGCTGGGTCACGCGGACATCAAGACGACGCAGGTCTACACGCGGGTGAGCATTCGGGCGCTGAAGGATATCCATTCGGCTACGCACCCGGCGCGATTGGAGCGAAGCGTTTCGCCCGGCCGTGATGGGGTTGAAGAGCGAAAGGTGACGGCAAGTGACCTGTTCGCTGCATTGGATGCGGAGGCGGATGAAGAGCCCGTCCCATAAGGCTGTGGCCGGGGGCTGTGCGTGGCGAAAGGTGACGTTTGGTGGCCCGAACTGGACCGGTTGAAAGAAGTCGGCGGCATAGGCCGAAGTGTGCGATACTTGTATCGCAAGTGTTATGAAAAGAGGGAACGATGGCTATCTCGATTCGTTTGCCCGAAGAGGTGGAAAGCCGGCTGAGCCAGCTGGCGAGCCTGACTGGGCGCAGCAAGACGTTTTACATCCGCGAGGCAATCGTGGAGCATTTGGACGACATGGAGGATCTGTACCTGGCTGAGCGCGAGCTGGAAGAGATTCGTGCCGGCCGTGCGCGCACGGTACCGCTGGAAGAGGTGATGAAGCGTTATGGCATGGCGGATTGAGCTATCGCCAGAGGCGCAAAAGAAACTTGATGGATTTGATCGGCAGGATACCCGGCGCATCCTGAAATTCCTTTACGAAAGGGTGGCGCCGCTAGAGGACCCGCGCAGCATTGGAGAAGCGCTGAAGGGTTCGCGGCTGGGTGAGTTCTGGAAATACCGTGTGGGCGATTACCGGGTGATCAGCCATATCGAGGACGGAGCTCTGCTGATCATGGTGGTTCGCGTGGGCAATCGACGCGACGTGTATCGCTGACGAGCTTGTTGCAGACCGACGTGCTTCCTTCTTAGCCGCGCTTGTGCGGCACTCTCCATCCCTTCCAGCTAACCCCGACGGGCCGATACAATCGGCCCGTCGGCGCTTACGCGCCATCGTTCTTTAACTTCCTTCGCGGACGCCTCGGAAGGCCGCAAAACCGCGTCTAGGCAAAAAATCTCTCCGACCGAACCGCGTCTAGGCGATGACCGGCCGCAAAGCCGTGTCGTGTCTAGGTTTGCGGGCCATTGCAGGCAAAGGTTGCCTCGGGTGCTGGATATGGGACCATCGGCGGAGCGGCTGGTGCGGCGTTCTCGCCGGACTTCATCAAGGCGATCGATCCGACGCGGGCACAACTGAGTTCGAGGCAGCAAGCGGCGTTGGCCGGCTTTGCGACGCTGCTGGGAGGAGTAACGGCAGGGCTCGCAGGGCAGGACGCGCAGGCTGGGGCGCTGGCCGCGCAAAATGAAGCGCTGAACAACTCGGGAGATCATCCGGCGGATGCTGCGAAAAAAGGCGGATTGCTGAGTCAAATCGGGGATGCTGCCAGCGCCTTCATCGACAGGGTGAAATCGACCTTCAGCGATCCGATTGGCGACACGGCGAGGGGGATCAACTACTTCGTTCTCGGTGGGCAATCGCACTGGCCAGGATGCGCAATCAGACCCGAATCGACAGTTGGATCCGACCAGCGGCCCGACGCACGGCGGCCCAACCGCGCCCGCTCCTGTCACCCCACTGGGGGCACTCGTCTGCTTGATGACCGGGGGATCGGCTTGCGCCTTGGCGCCGCTGTTCGGTGCAGCACCGGTATCGCCACCGCCCAGCAATGTGTCGCTGTCGAGCGGTAGCGGCGATAGTGGCTCGGCAAGCGGAACGGAAGGACAAAGTGGCGCAGACAGCAGCGTACCCGGTCGAGTACAGTCGCGCATCAATGTGACCAACGATGGGTTGGACCATATTGGAGACCGCCATCTTGATTCGACGGTAAATGCAAGTCAGTTTACGATCAGCGAGAGCGACCTTACGAACCTGCTACAGAATCCGAACACCGTGTCGACTCCTGTGACTCGAACGATCCAGAGCGGCAATAGCATCAACTATGTACGGGAAGTTGATGCCGGTCATGTCGTCGGCACAGATAAATTCAACAACTACCAGCCGACGTCAGCGATGACGGTGATTACCGACAAGTACGGTAACCTTGTGACGGCGTTTCCTGGGAAATTGAAATGACAGCGAGGAACTCTGAGAAAAGAGCGTTGATTGAGCGCGAACTTCTGGTCGCCTCCGAGCAGCTATGCTCGAAGAATGACCAGAGCGGACTAGGACTCGCGCTACGCAGTTACGGGCCGACGCTGGAATGCGCGTTCATTCTGGAGTGGGTGCCGGAGCAGGCGGAAGACATCTATTGGGTGCTTACTGGTTTCAACGAGATAGCGAAAGTCGAGGTTCCACGGGGGCGATCAGATGACGACGAACCTGCCTTGCTACAGAAGATGGATGTTGCGGCGTATCGCGAGAGGCGTCACTCAAGAGAAGCGAGGGAAAAGCTGGAAATCGCGCTTGAATTGCTGCGTCGTTGAGCATGGTGGTTTGTGTTGAACCGCCCCCGCAAAACGAATCCCTTGCTGAGCGTTTAGACTCAAGCAAGGAGAGACAAGAAGATGAGCAAGACGACGCGGGCGCGCTACACGCTCGATTCAAGCAGGGCAAGGGCAAGAAAGATCGGATGATTCCGATCGACGGTCGGGCGCTGGCGTGGGTGGCCCGATATCGCGACGAGGTGCGGCCGGAGTTGGCAATCGCCGGCGACGACGGCACGCTGTTCCTGACGGTAACGGGGCAAGCGTTCTCGGATAACCGGATGACGCAGATGGTGCGCAATTGCGTGCGAGCAGCGGGGTTGGGCAACATCGGGAGCTCTGCCACTTGTTCCGGCACGCGATGGCCACGCAGATGTTGGAGAACGGGGCGACGTGCGGTTCATCCAGGCGATGCTGGGGCACGCGGACGTCAAGACGACGCAGGTCTACACGCGGGTGAGCATCCGGGCGCCGAAGGATATCCATTCGGCTACACATCCGGCGCGGCTTGGCCGTACGGTGTTGAGGATCGATGAGGATCGATGAGGAGCGCGACGAATCGCCGACGGCGGCTGACCTGCTAGCCGCGCTCGACGTCGAAGAGACGGACGAGCAGGGTAGTAGCTAAGTCGAAGCCATCGACGAGCGCCAATGGCATGAGCGTCAGTTAGAGTGCTTCGGCACAGAATGCTGCGGGTGTAACGATGCGAGTGCGGCCAAGGTTGCCTCGCTGCAAGAGTCCGGCGCGATGATCACCGGTCACGAGGTAGTCCACTTCGCCGGTCTGGGCCATCGCAAGCAAAAAGGCATCGTTGGGATCATCGGTCTCGATGTTCTCCAGCAGGTGATTCAGGACGATGGCGCGCTGTAGGTTGTTGAGCATCGTGCCGACAAGATGCGGCTGCAAAATGGCCTTCAACTTCGGGTAACGGCTGGCGCGGCGCAATTCGTCGAGCTGTGTGGTTGAGGTGACGAGTTCGACGCGGCCGGCTCGCCAAGCACGATAGATGATGTCGGGCGAGCCGTGTGGAGAGATAAGGGCGCTCAGCAGGATATTGGTGTCTAGAACGACCCGCATCAATGTTCACGCGCCCATTGCACCGCTTCGGAGACGATGGCCATTAGGTCAGCTTCGCTGACGTTGACATTGGCCATCTTGGCCTGTTCGGCCGATAGCTCGAGCAGATGGGCACGCACGGCTTCTTCGATGAAGCGCGACAGATCGCCCTTGCGGCCTCCACCTTGAGAGGCAAGGAACATGCGAACCGACTGATCGGTGTCGGCCGACACGGCGACGTTCCAACGTACTGAATTCATGGCGATTTCCATAAGATCGGTGTATATGTGTTTATACACCCGTCTTGAATTGATGGCAACTGGCCGGTTGGCCTTCACCTCCCAGCCGCCTAGGGCGGCTCTCTCCCTTCTGCGCGCTTCATTGGCCGCTACAATCGGCCCGTCGGTGCTTCCGCGCCTCGCTCTTTAACTTCCGTCGCCGACGCCTCGTCGGGCCGCAAAACTGCGTATTTCGGCGAACGTGACCGCCGATTTCGGGAACGTGACCGATTTGGCGGGTTCGATGTTGCGCGGGGTTGATTCTAGGTTTCTGGATCAGCTTTCGTCGAGTACGACCTCCTTTGTTTGAGGGTTCGGAGCGACTTTTCGAAGCGACTCGCCCTTGAGCGTGATGCGGTGATGTCGCTGCATGAGTCGGTCGAGCATCGCATCGGCAATCGTTTCGTCGCCGATCCAGCCGTGCCAGTGCTCGATGGGCAATTGACTGGTCACGATTGTGGCTTTGCCGGCGGCGCGGTCGTCGATCATCTCCAGCAAGTCGTTGCGCACCATCGCGTCCAGTGGAGCCATTCCCCAATCGTCGAGTAGCAAGACGTCGACGCGCGCCACTTGCATGAGCCACTTCGTGAAGCCGCCGTTGCCGTGCAGGATCCGAAGCTCCTCAGTCAGTCGCGGTACACGCAGGTACAGTGCCGAGTGCCCGCGTCGGCAGGCGTACTGCGCCAGCGCACAGGCGAGCCACGATTTGCCCGCACCGGTGGGGCCACTGATGAGCAGGCTGTAGCCCGACTGAACCCAGTCGCCCAGCGCCAGGCTCATGAGCGCGCGAGCATCGATGCCACGGCCCGAGCGCGTATCGAGATCCTCGATCGCGGCCTGCGGATACTTCAAGTGCGCATGTTTGAGCAGCCGTGTGCGACGCCGGTCGTCGCGCCAGTTCGTCTCGCGGTCCACCAGTAACGACAGGCGCTCCTCGAAGCCCAGCTTGGCGCTGCCCGGCTGCGCGAGTTGTTCTTCGAGCCCGTCGGCGAAGCCGTCGAGCTTGAGCGTGCGCAACTGTGTCAGTGTTTGTTGCATCATCATCGCCGTGTGCCTTCTTATTGGTAATAGCCGGGGCCGCGCACGTGCGCATGACTCGGGCTCGTCCAGTCCGCCGGCGCCATCGCGACGGCGCGGTCTCGGTTGTTGAGCAGGATCTCGCGCACATGTCGGTAACGATGCACACCGAGCTCGAGTGCCAACGCACACGCGGCTTCGAGTCGGTCCCGGCCGTAGCGCCGCGACAGCGAGAGCAGCCCCAGGCATGCCCGATAGCCGTGTTCGGGGTGGCGCTGTTCTTCCAACAATCGCGTCACAAGCACCGCCGTTGCCGAGCCGATCTGCTGCGCCCAGTGGATCAGACGCTGCGGCGTCCACTCCAGGTGTGCGCGGTGTGCCGCGGGCATATGTTCGACGACGGTCGTGTAGCCGCCCACGTGCTCGTTGCGTGCATGGCTCGCCACACGACGCCCGCGATGCAGGAGCTCAACGGCGCCGCCGGTGATGCGGGCTTCGAGCTTCAAGCCGACGAGCGCATGCGGCACGCTGTACCGATGCTTACCCACCTCGACGTGGTAATCGATGTGCACCGTCACCGTCTTGAAGCGTGCGAGTTCGTACGGCTGGGCCGGCAACGACAACAAGGCGGGCGCGTCGAGCTGGGCAAACGCACTGGCTCGGCATCCGGGCAGCTTCTGGAAGGGACGCTCGTTCAGATACGTCAGCAATGGGCTGATTGCGTCATCGACGGATTGCACCGAGCCGAACTCGTGATGACGCAAGCGCGCCATGATCCAGCGCTCGACCACTTGCACGGCTGACTCGACCTTAGCCTTGTCCTGCGGTCGATAGGTTCTCGCTGGCAGGAAGGACGTGCCGTAATGCCGCGCGAAATCGAGCACGGTGTCGCCAGCGCGAGGCTCGTAACGATCGGGGTCAGCGATCATGGCGCGTGGGTTGTCGGGCACGATCAGTTGCGGCACGCCGCCGTAGAACGTCAGTGCTCGCGCAATGCCGCCAAGCCAGTCCTCCATCGTCTCGGCAGGCGTGGCGCACGCGAACGTATAGCTCGAGGCGCCCATCGCAGCGACGAACACGTGCGCGCGTCGCCCCGTCGTCAACGGCAGCGTGGGTCCGGCGAAGTCGACGAACAGCTTCTCGCCGGCGCGGTGGATCTGGCGCATCGAGCGCTTCAGGCGCTTGGCGAAGCTCTTGTAGTGCTCGCAGAACTGCGTGTAACGATAGGTCTGCCGGTCGGCGAACTCGGCTTGGTACTCCTCCCAGAGCAGCGTGAGCGTCATGCCCTTGCGGCGCAGTTCCTGGTGGATGCGCCCGTAGTCGGGCTGGGCGTAGGCCGCAGGCCCCGTGGGCTTGCCCATCAAACGCCGCTCGAGCTCGCCCTCATCCATATCGCAGGCGCTCGCCCAGTCGAGCTCGGCTGCCTTGGCAAGGCCAACGTACTTCGTGACGACGCCCTTGGAAATGCCCAACGACGCGGCGATTCGATCATGCGAGAAACCGCCGTCGAACTTCAGTCGTAAAACGTCCTTGATCATGCGCGTGTTCATCCGGTGCGCGGGCATCGTCTCTCCGGCCAAAGCCGTCGAGCATAGCCCGCGTGGTTGGGGTCACGCGCAACGCCAAACCTGCATGTCGGTCCGACCGGTCACGTTGCCGAAATCCTCGGTCACGTTCCCGAAATCGCCGGTCACGATGCCGAAACGCTCGGTCACGTTGGACCGAAATACGCACAAAACCGCGTCTAGCCGAAAAACCCTGCTGCCCGAACCGCGTCTACGCGGTGACGGGCTGCAAAGCCAAGCCGCGTCTAGGTTTGCGGGCCGTTACGGTCAGAGGTTGCCTCGGGTGTTGGATATGGGGCGATTGGCGCAGCGGCCTCGGCCGCACTGTCGCCGGACTTCATCAAGGCAATCGATCCGACGGGGGCACAACTGAGTTCGGGGCAGCAAGCGGCGTTGGCCGGCTTTGCGACGCTGCTGGGAGGAGTAACCGCAGGGCTCGCAGGGCAGAACGCGCAGGCCGGTGCTCTGGCGGCCCAGAATGAGGCGCTGAACAACTCGGGGGATCATCCGGCGGATGCGGCGAAAAAAGGTGGGGTACTGAGCGCGTTTGGCAATTTGCTGAGCGCGATCGGCGACCAGTTAGCAAGCGCGGGGCGCGGCGCGGTGAACATGGGTACCGAGTTCATCGGGTTGATGCAGTCTGGTGCGCAGCAGAAGATGTCCGAGTCACCTTCTTCTTTGGTTGCTCAAGGCATCGCGAACGGGGTGAACGCTGTTGCGGGTACAGGAGGCGGCCGGCCTCCTACTGCTGGTCCAGATGCTGTGACGGTGGTTTCTGGCACCGGACAGGCAACGTCTGCGACAACTCTCGGTACGCCACCGAATGCGTTATTGTCGAGCAGCAACAACGATAGTGGTTCCGGCAAGTCAGACAGTCAGGGCGTTGAGGGCAACGCTACAGCCCCCTCATCTACGTACGACACGTCGATTACTTCGGCCGGGAGCCTGTATCCCAATGTACGGACGGACGTGACTGCGAGTCAGTTTCAAGCGAACCTGATCGCTAATGGCTACAGCGTGACTAACCAAGGCACGAGCACGAACGGTGGATTTACAGTGTTAAGTAATGGGACATCAACCTACACGATATATACTCGGAGTAGCACGGGTGCGGCAGGCGTTCAATACTTTGGGCCGGGTGGACCTGTAAAGTTCTCCCTCGGAGGACACTGATAAATGAACACGAAGTTGATAGCTGGAGAGGAAGGTGCTCGGCGAAAAGCGTTAGACGTTGCTATCGGGGCATTGAACTGTGACCGGCGATTGCCGGAAAACGTATTCGCTGGCGCATGGAGGACGTTCCTTTTTTGCGAATCGGACCGCATCTTCGATCTAGGATTCGTGAGTGTCGTGATCCGATTGTTGGAGCGCGAGAATTCGCACGTCGCCTGTCTTATTAACCTCGACGAGACGGATGTCACGAGGCTTGAGGAGGGCGCTGCAACTATCTTTGTAGACAGCAGCGTTACTGGCATACGGTACATGGGCGCCCTGGAAGACAGGGGGGCTGCCGGCGGTTGGCTTTACACAGTCAACCGATATATCTGTTCGTCTGATATCGGGGAATGGTGCATCTATTGCGAGAAGGATAATGACATCGCTGTTGTGGGTTTGCGCGATGTTGGTGGTGTTCGAGGATTTGAACAACCTTTAAAGAAGTTAGGGGCCAAACCGATCGAAGAATTGATCGACGGCGGGGCGTCTCCGTTGTTTCCATTCGACCACTTGATTCCTTCTTGGCGCGAGGGGCTACTCAAGAACTATGGTGATCGCTAGCAGGAACCCAGTGCGGGCCGGGTTCGCTGCCTATGGGAGTAGTCAAACGGGCGTAATGACCAGCCGCTCGTGTTGGACTTCGACCTTGAGGCGTTGGCGCGGTTTGAATCCGGCGTGCTCGAGCCAACGGCCGGAGAGCTTGAGCCAGGGCACGAGGGGCGGGTTGGTACGCCGGCGAGGTGAGTAGGGTTGCCAGCGGCGGGATTCCTGAATCGTGACGGTGCGCGTGGAACGCGTGTCAAATGCTTTAAGATCGGCGTCAGCCATGATCGACTCCTGGTGCGAGTTGATGGTGGTCAGCGGGTCGTATGGGTTGGCGCCCATGCGGCCCGCGCTGCGTTTACGGCGATGGAAGGGGTAGCCGTTCTCCTGTTAGTGGTGATGTTAAGTCTTTGATTGTATTAAGAATCAGTAGTCCTGAACATTGGCCGATCGGCCTAGGACGCTGAGTAAAGCAGTGCGGGCCCTGCGGCCCGATACCGTGACGAATGAAGAAATGCCGGTCCGGAGCGGCCCGGAAATCCTGGCCGTGGGCCAGGATTGGTCACGAAGGGTTTGTGCGGGCCAGTAGGCCCGATGAGGTGACGAAGAGAGTTCGTGCGGCCCGCTGGGCCGAGGGTCACGAAGGGCCGGGGGTAAATCGCCTGCCGGCTGCCGCCGTCCCTGTCGGGCCGTCGTCATCCGTCAGCCGATTGAACATAACGCGGGCCATTATCAACGGCCGGTGCCCGGCCGTTGATAACGCAGCGTTATGTCTTGCGCCCCCGGCCCTGATGTATGGCGCGCTGGCGCGCAAAGAAGAAGTCAGAGGCCGCGTCGCGGCCGAATAACGAGATGCGCCCCGCCCACCCCACCGTCCGCCCCCAAAAGGGGCTCGCGGCATACGCTCAAGCATTGGGAGCTGTATCTGCGGTGCTTCGTGAGCTGGTGCGACGAGCGAGGCTTGACGCGGCCGGAGGATATAGCGCGGCCGACCCTTGAGCGCTATCAGCGGCACCTGTTTCTGAAGCGCGAGAAGAACGGCGCGCCGCTGTCGGCGACGACACAGGCTTCGCGCGTGACGCCGATCAGAAAGCGGTTTCGGCGGCTCACACGTAATAACCGGGTCTTGTACAACCCGGCGGCCGACCTGGACCTGCCGAAGGTGGAAGAGCGTTTGCCGAAGCACGTGCTGACGATCGAGGAGGTCGAGCGGGTGCTGAACCTGCCCGACACGACGACGGCGCTAGGGGTGCGCGATCGAGCGATGCTGGAGACGCTGTACAGCACGGGGATCCGGCGGATGGAGATCATCGGGTTGCTGCAGCGCGACGTCGACTGCGATCGCGGCACGCTGATGATCCGGCAGGGCAAGGGCAAGAAAAATCGGATGATTCCGATCGACGATCGGGCGCTGGCGCGGGTGGCCCGATATCGCGACGAGGTGCGGCCGGAGTTGGCAATCGCCGGCGACGACAGCACGCTGTTCCTGACGGTAACGGGGCAAGCGTTCTCGGATAACCGGATGACGCAGATGGTGCGCAATTGCGTGCGAGCGGCGGGGCAGGGCAACATCGGGAGCTGCCACCTGTTTCGGCACGCGATGGCGACACAGATGTTGGAGAATCGGGCGGACGTGCGGTTCATCCAGGCGATGCTGGGGCACGCGGACATCAAGACGACGCAGGTCTACACGCGGGTGAGCATTCGGGCGCTGAAGGATACCCATTCGGCTACGCATCCGGCGCGGCTTACGCGTGCGACACTGAGGCCGGAGGATGAGCCGCCGCCGACGGTGGCCGACTTACTGGAAGCACTGGACGCCGAGGCGCAAGTCGAGGGCGAAACGGAGGAATGGGGTGAATTTACGGGAGTGGTTAAAATGGCGCCATGCGTGACTGAGTTTAGGGGCCGAAAAATGGGAACGAGCTACGAGAAAGACGTGGTGGCATGGGCTAACGAACAGGCTGCGTTGTTGCGTGCCGGCAAGTTCTCGGCGCTGGACATCGAGCACATCGCAGAGGAAATCGAGGACGTGGGTAAGAGCGAACGACGTGAACTGGCAAGTCGTATGGCCGTGCTGCTGGCTCACTTGCTCAAATGGCAGTACCAGGCCGACCGTAAGGGGGCGAGTTGGCGTGCAACCATCCGCGAACAGCGCCGCGCCCTGGCGGAACACCTGCTCGAGACGCCGAGCTTGAAACGGTCGCTGACCGATGAGCACTGGATTCGCAAGACTTGGGCGGATGCCAAGTCCCAGGCCATCGCAGAAACCGATCTGGACGTGTTCCCCGATGCTTGCCCCTGGTCGATGGAGCAGGCGCTTGATGAAGGGTTCCTGCCCGACTGAGTGGGACCGTAGGCGGCCGAGGGGCCGCCGTCGTAGTTTGATGCAGCCAGCCTTCGAGCTGGCTTTTTTACGGCCGTTGCGTGATGCGGCGAGCCGGCTTCAAGACGACGCAGGTCTACACGCGGGTGAGCATCCGGGCGCTGAAGGATATCCATTCTGCTACGCATCCGGCGCGGTTTACGCGTGCAACACTAAGGCCGGAGGATCAGCCGCCGGCGACAGTAGCTGACTTGTTTGCCATGCTTGACGATGAGGCGGACTCGGAATAATGAAAGCGGGTGTAATGCACTATACGTGTATAGCAAACTTGCCGGAGGCTGCCATGCTAGCCATTCGTTTACCCGAAGAACTTGAATCCCGCTTGGAGGCGCTGGCCAAGCGCACGGGGCGCACCAAGACGTTCTATGCGCGCGAGGCCATCGAGCAGCACCTGGCGGACTTGGAAGATCTGTACCTGGCCGAGCGTGTGGCGAAGCGCATCCGATCGGGTAAGGAGCAGACCTCGTCGCTAGAGGAGGTGGAGGCGCGGCTTGGCTTGGCGGATTGAGATCTCGAAGACCGCGGAAAAGCAGCTTGAGAAGATGGACCGCGAGGTTGCCCGGCGCATCGCGACATTCCTTCGGCGCCTGAAGGTGCAAGACGATCCGGGTGCAACTGGGGCAGCCCTCAAAGGCAGTGAACTAGGTGAATTCTGGAAGTACCGGGTTGGCGACTGGCGACTGGCGACTGGCGACTGGCGACTGGCGACTGGCGGCTGATCTGGGAGATTCACGACAAGCGCATCACAATCGAGGTGGTGCGCTTGGGCAATCGGCGCGAAGTGTATCGCTGACGAGGGGAGCAGCATGCCCTTCCCAACATAATCGACATCGCGCGGCTTCTCAGCTGCCCGTCAAAACAAGCCGCGACGCCGGCGAGGCGCCATCTCGTCGATCGCGTCCCGCGCTCGCTGCCGATCGGCCGTCATGATCATGGGAACGATGTTGCCCTTCATAAAACGAGCGAGTTCACGTCGTTGTCCTTCGGGCAGGTGAGCGACGACCGAAAGCACCTGTATCAGCGGCTCTGCGCGATTGCGCGTGTTCCAGTCTTCGCCGGTATCGTAAGCCTGCGCCAACGCATGGTTGACCAGTTCGGAAGCGAGATCGGGGAATCGGGGGTGATGGCGCATTTCCGCAATCTCCTCGCATAGCGACGCAAAACCGGCGCGAGAACCTTCGACTGCACGTCCGTCACCATCGTCGTCCCGAAGGTGATAACCGCTGACTGCGGTGGAGAGCAGATCGACGCGCTGCTCATCCGACAACGAACGGACGCGGCGAAACGATCGCAATGCGCCGCTGGGCTGGCTTCCGGGTGCCAGTACTTCCCTCTGGACGTCTGCCGTAATTTCCGCTCGCGCGCGCTGCCGTGCCTCGGGCAGATATTGGCGCATTTCGGGGTTTGCCACGGAAAGGTGGGCAAGCGAGACGGCATCCAGATAGCCGGTCAGCGGCGCTGCTGCCTCAAACGGGAAGCGGGCCTCTTCCCGCGATGCGCAGCGCGGCGAAAGTGGCTGCAACACCGCCGATCGCGCGCGTGACGTTGCGTTGCCGCCTTGCCGGTTCGCCGTATCTATACCCTGTTCATGCCCGTGCTGAGAAACCTCGTCGCCTGAAACGCTGTGGCGGTTCGTCGATATGCAGATGCCCATTTTCTGCCCCTGTCGTCGGTCGGCGCAAACGAAAGGTATCAGTGTGGCAAATGTAAGCCTTCGCTTTGCGCCCACAGACGAACTTCGTTTCTCTCGAGCGAAATGGGCGATCGCGTTGGCGATCAGGTATGCCGCGAACCCGGCACGGCAATGCACAAGTTTTGCCGATCGAGCCCGCCGCAGAATGCCGGGCTTCGCTTTCATCGAAGCCCGACTTGACGATCGGCCGACGTCAGATCTTGTACCGTACCCCCAAGAGCGCCGTCACCGGCGCGCCAGGCATGTTGTAGTTCTCCGCGCCGCCGTGTGCGGACACGTAGTACTTGCGGTCCAGCACATTGAGCACGTTCAGCGTCACGTCCAGATGCTTGCTGCGATAACCGGCTCCCAGATCGACGGTCATATACCCCGGCAAGGTCGTAAGGTTGTACTGCGACGCATACCGTGCACCTTCGGCACGAATCCCGCCCGCCACATAGAACCCTTGCGGCAACTCGCGCTTGAGCCAGATGGAGCCGCTATGCCGCGGCGTGAGCGCCGGCTGATTGCCGGTGACCGCTACGCCGTTGCTTTTGTCGTAGGGGTTTTCGAGCCGTCCGTTCAGGTAGGCATAGCTTGCCATCAACTGCCAATGCGGCGCGATTGCTCCGGTCAGGCCCAGTTCCAAGCCGCGCGTGCGCTGTGTGCCGATCGGTACCGCCAGCAGTGTGGCCGGATCGACACTGGTCAGGTTCGTCTGCTTCATGTCGAACAGCGCTGCGGTAACGGTCCCGCCAGCGGCAAAGTCGTACTTGGCGCCGATTTCATAGTTCGTGGTGGCCTGAGGGGCCAGCGCACTGCTGTTCGCGTAGTAGGTGAAGCTGTCGGCAACCGGCTGGAACGACCGGCTGTACGATGCATAGAGCGACAGCGGCTCGACCGGGTGGTAGATCACGCCAAAACGCGGGCTGAACGGCTTGTCGGTGCGCGCGATGTCCTGGTTCTTTGCCGTGAGGTCGTCGCGGCTTTGCTTCAGCGCTTCGTAGCGGAAGCCGGCCAGTACCGTCCATTGCGGCGAAAACCGGATCAAATCCTGCGCGTAGGCGGCGTAGGTCTCGTTATGCGTCAGGCCGTAATTCGATGGCGTGGCGGTGCCCGGCACCGTCGGCAGCACGATCAGCGTCGGATTGAACAGGTTATAGGTGAAGCCCTTCGAAAGTGCGGCCACCCGGTCGCTCTTGTCCTGGTATCCGAACTCGACGCCGTACAGCAGCGTGTGCTCGATGCCGAACGTCACCGCCTTTTGCGTCAGTTCGTTTTGCCAGAGCGTGCCGCGATCCTCGCGATTGCGCTGATTGACGTTCAGCGTCACCGTCGGCACCGGGCCGTCGTTCACGCTCTTCACCGTCACGTAATTGTTGCGCCCGAGGGTGTACTCGTAGGTACGCACGGCGCTGTGGAATGACCACTTGTCGTTGAAACGATGATCGAACATGCCCGTCGCGCCAGAGACGGTGGATTCGACGTTACCGTCGGCCGCATTGGCGGAGCCGTAGCGGGTTTCGATCGGCACATTGGCGGGCCGGCCATGATACGAGGGCACGCCCTGATCGGCGATGCGTCTGTCGTGAAGGTAATCGAATTCGAGCGTGAGTTTCGTATCGGCCGAGAAGTTGAAGCGCAGCGAAGGGGCAACCGCCTGGCGCCGCAGGAAGTAGTCGTTGCGAAATCCACCCGAATCCTCCACCGCCCCGGTCACACGTGCACGCACGGCGTCGGTGCCCATCGAGGTATTCAGGTCGAACTCGCCGCGCCGTTGGCCCTCGGTTCCGAACAGCGTTCCGACTTCGGCGAAATCGCCCGCCTGCGGCTTCTTGGTCACACGGTTGATGATGCCGCCCGCCGAGCCTCGCCCGTAAAGCACCGATGCCGGGCCTTTGAGCACTTCGATGTGATCGATGTTCGACAGGTCGCGATAGTAAAGCGAGTCGTCGCGCAGGCCGTCGACATATTGATCGTTGATGGACGAAAAACCACGGATGGTGACCTGATCGCGCTGCCCGTCGCCCAGCGAGGCCGAAATGCCCGGTACGAGGCGCAGCGCATCGTTCAGCGACAGCGTGCTTTGGTCTTCCAGTACCGCATGCGGCACCACATTGACCGACTGCGGAATGTCGCGCAGAGGAACAGGAATCTTCGTAGCGGTGCTGACGATCGGCGCGTCGTAGCTCGTATCTTCATCCTTCACGCGCGAGGATTTGATCACGGTGGCAGGCAGCTTGCCCGCGTCTCGCGCGCTCGCCGGTTCATCCGCGATCGCCAGCTGCGATACCGGCGACATACATAGGACTACTAATGAAACCGGCAGGCGTTTCGAACGAGACCGCTTTACTGACATGACAACTCCGCGTGGAAATAGCTCGGAATGGATGTTTTGCGGGTGCCGTCGAGCCGGCACCTTCTTTGTGGAAACGGAATCATAATGAGAATTGTTATCGTTGGCAATAATTTGTAATAGATCGGAGGAATTCCCGCAACACCGGATCCACGCAGGCCGGGGCGCGGCAGCGCGTCCGCCTGGAGCGTCCGGTTCGGTCGCCGATGCTGCCGAGGGGGAGAGCCGACGTGCGGCGTGTGGCCGCAACACGGGTACGGCTTACGCAGGGCTCGGACGCGAGTCGATGTATCGCGCGCTCGGCACGGAATTTTTTTCGGCGCACAATGGGCCGGCACTGCATCCGATGACCAAACGCTGTTCCGCTGGCGAGCAGCGCCGGCGCGACCGGCCAACCCGGAAGGAGCGCCATGTCCAGTCCCTCGCTGATCCCGCCCGCCGCGCCGCAAGGCGCCGAAACGCCGCTCGCGCACGACGATAGCCGCCTTTACAACGACGATCTCGCGCCCGTGCCGCATACGCGGCGGACCTGGACCGGCTACAGCATCTTCGCGATGTGGATGTCCGACGTGCACAGCGTCGGCGGCTACACGTTCGCCGCGAGCCTCTTTTTGCTCGGCATCTCGGGCTGGCAGGTCCTGCTCGCGCTTGCTGTCGGAATTCTGGTCGTCTATGTCCTCATGAACTGGGTCGGCAAGCCGAGCTATGTTCACGGCATTCCGTTTCCGGTCATGGCCCGCGTCAGCATGGGCGTCATGGGCGCGAACCTCGCGGCGGTGATTCGCGGCGTGGTCGGCATCGTCTGGTACGGTGTGCAGACCTACTTTGCCTCGAAGGCCGTCGCCACGCTGCTCGTGCTTTTCATTCCGTCCGCGCTGTCGTTGCGCGCGACGAGCTTTCTTCACCTGGATGGCCTCGGCTGGATCAGCTTTCTCTTCATGTGGCTTTTCCAGCTCATCATCTTTCAGCGGGGGATGGAAGCGATTCGCAAGTTCATCGACTTTTGCGGCCCGGCCGTCTATGTCGTCATGTTTGCGCTGATGGCCTGGATTCTTTCGAAAGCGGGTCTTTCGAGCCTCAGCCTGACGCTCGGCGGCAAAACGCTTTCCGGGGGCGAGCAACTGATCGGCATGGGCAACGCGGTGCTGCTCGTCGTCAGCTATTTCGCCGCGTTGCTGCTCAACTTCGGCGACTTCTCGCGCTTCGCCCGCAGCGAGCGGCAAATGAAGGTCGGCAATTTTCTCGGATTGCCCGTCAATTTCATCGTATTCGCCATCGTGACGGTGATCGTGACGTCAGGCAGCGCGCAGGTTTTCGGGCAGATGATCATGGACCCGGTGGCGATCGTCGGCCGCCTCGACAATAAATTCGCGGTGGTGGTGGGCAGTCTTACGTTCATCGTTGCGACGATGGGCATCAATATCGTCGCGAACTTCGTCTCGCCCGCCTATGACATTTCGAATCTCTTTCCCCGGCACGTCGATTTCAAGCGCGGCGGGTTGATCGCTTCGGTACTTGCGGTATTGGTATGCCCGTGGATCTTTGTCGACAGCCCCAAGGCGATTACGATTTTTGTCAGTGTGTTCGGCGCGGTGCTCGCGCCGCTCTACGGGGTCATGATGGCCGACTTCTACCTCGTCAAAAAACAGAAGGTCGAAGCCGCCGCCCTCTACTCGATGGCCCCGCAGGGGCGCTTTTACTACGACGGCGGCTGGAACCGGATCGGCGTGGCTGCGCTCGCGCTCTCGGGTGCGATCTCGATCGGCTGGGAAATCTCGACACAGTTGCTGCATCTGCTGCCCGAGAACAATCTCGGCTGGGTGATCGGTGCGCTTGCCGGCGCGGTGCTCTATCCCGCGATGATGCGCGCCGCACGCCGGAGCTGATCGTTCTTGCGCGGCGCGAGCGGCGGCGCATGGTTCAGGGTAGGGAGCGCGACAAAAACGCCAGTACGGCATCGAGAAATTCACGTGGCCGCTCGATGTTTGGCAGGTGCACGGTCGGCAGCACGACGAGCCGCGCGTCGGGTATCGTCGCCGCGATCAGTTCGCTGTGGGTGGCCGCCGTCACGGTGTCGTCCCGGCCTGCGATAACGAGCGTCGGCCGCTCGACGAGCGCGATCGTGCGGCGCAGGTCCGTGTCGCGCACGGCGGCGTAAGATCCAGCCAATCCCTGCGGGTTCATCGCGAGCAACATGGCGCGGAATGTTTCGACGACTGGTTCGGCGTCTCTCAGCATGGAAGCCGGAAACCAGTTGTGCAAAAACATGTTCGCGGTTTCGGTGAGATCCGTTGCGGCAAGTACCGCTTCGATGCGGCGATCCCACTGTTCGGCGGGGCCCAGATAAGCCGACGTGTTGCTGAGCACGAGGCGGTCGATTCGCTCCGGCACATGAATGCCCAGCCATTGACCGACGAAGCCTCCCAGCGAAAGCCCCAGGAAATGGACCCGTTCCAGCGCGAGTGCATCGAGCAGTTCGACCACGTCTCGCCCGAGGCGTGCGAGCGAGTACGCCCCGGCCGGCACGCCCGACGCCCCATGCCCGCGCATGTCGTACCGCAGCACGCGAAAATGCGCCGTCAGCGCGGCCATCTCGCGATCCCACATCCGGTGCGTCGTACTGATCGAATTCGACAGCATGAGGGTCGGCTTGTCAGGCGGCCCGTCGAAACGATAGGCGAGACGCGTTCCGTCTCCGAGCGTGATGAACGATTGAGCTTCCATGGTCTTGCCTCCTGTCAGGGAATGAA
Organism: Trinickia caryophylli; assembly: GCF_034424545.1. Classification (NCBI taxonomy): domain Bacteria; kingdom Pseudomonadati; phylum Pseudomonadota; class Betaproteobacteria; order Burkholderiales; family Burkholderiaceae; genus Trinickia; species Trinickia caryophylli. The sequence goes on from NZ_CP139970.1 coordinate 3,952,308, forward strand.
GTGCGGGCAGCCGGCCTTTGCGGCACGCCAACCTCGCTCCATGGAACGATCGTAGTTGCGGCTAATCGCGAAAGATATTACAAAGTCTGGAACATCTTTGTAATGTGGCTTGGACGCGGACGCCGCCGCCGCCGTTTGACCGACGCACCGCCCGCTGTGCCGCAAGCCCCGCTGGTCTTTCCTTCAGACGCTTTCTCATGAACGACTTCACGCTGCACGATCTGCAATGTTTCGACGCCGTCATTCGCGCCGGCGGGTTCCAGGCGGCTGCGGCCGAATTGCATCGCTCCCATCCTGCCGTTTTTGCCGCCGTGGCGCGTCTCGAGCGGCAACTCGGTACGATCCTGCTCGACCGCGCCGGCTACCGCGTAAGGCTCACGGCGCAAGGCCGTGCTTTTCATCGGCGCGCGCAGTCGCTGCTGCGCGAGTTCGACGTGCTGCGCACGTTCGCGGCACAACTGGCGATGGGCGAGGAGAGCGCGCTCGACGTCGTCGTGGGTGACGTCTGTCCGCGCGAGCCGGTGCTGGCGTTGCTGAGCCGGTTTTTCGCGGATCATCCGGGCACGCGCTTGAATCTGCATTTCGAGACCGTGGGCGGGCCGCTCGAACGGCTGCTCGCGGGCGAAGCCGATCTGATCGTGCATCGTGTCGACAAGAGCGATACGCGCCTGGAATGGGTCGATTTGTGCAAGACGCGGTTCGTTCCGGTGATTGCCCCCTGGCTTTTGCCGGAACCGCTGCCGCGCGCGGTTCGCCCGGCACACCTGCGCGATCTCACGCAATGCGTGATGCGCGACACGGCGCGCCACGGCCCGTCGCGCGATTACTTCACGATCGATGGCGCGCACCAATGTACGGTTGCCGATCAGGCCATGAAAAAAGAGGTCATCCTGCAAGGGCTGGGATGGGGACATCTGCCCGAGTTTCTGATCGCCCGTGAACTGAGCGACGGCCGCCTGCGTGCCCTGACGGGCCGCTACCTGCCCGGGCACGTGGAGGAGGTGGTCGCCGCGCGGCGCAGCGATCGTCCGCATGGCCCCGTCGCGCAGCGGCTATGGCGCTACCTGCGCCAGGAGGCCGGCAACTGGCGCAAATCGCTCGAGGCCGACGGCAGCGGCCGTACCGGCAAGCGCCCGCGCGGCTGACCCGGCCGGAATTGGGCGCGATCAGGTTGCCGCGTGTTTCGGCCGCATGAGCACCTTGATCGAATCGAGCGAGTTCGCCACTTTGATGGCTTCGTCCCACTCCTCGAGCGAGAAGCCGTGCGTCACGATGCCTTTCGACGTCACGAGCCCGCGCGCAAGCAGATCGATTGCGATCGGGTAGCAGTAGGGGCCCAGATGTGCGCCGCGCACGTCGAGTTCCTTGCGATCGCCGATGATCGACCAGTCCACCGTCGTTTCGGCACCGAACACCGAGAATTCAACGAAGCGGCCGAGCTTGCGAATCAGCTCGAGCCCTTGCGTCACGCCGCCCGGTGCGCCTGTCGTCTCGATGTAGACGTCGCAGCCGTACTGGTCGGTGAGCGAGCGCACGATCGCAAGCGCATCGTCGTTTTTCGGATTGATCGTTACGTCGGCGCCGTATTCGCGCGCGAGCGCAAGACGCTCGTCGACGAGGTCGATGACCACGAGCTTTTTCGGCGTCTTCAGGTGGGCCACCTGCGTCATCATGAGCCCGAGCGGGCCGGCGCCCGCGATCACGACCACGTCGTCGAGCTGAATGTCACCGCGGTTGACTGTATGAATCGCACACGAGAGCGGCTCGATGATGGCGGCATCCTCGATCGAAATGCCGTCGGGGATCTTGTGCACGATTGCCGTGGGCGGGATGCGCATGTACTCGGCCATGCCGCCGTCAGCCACTTCGCGCTGAAAGCCGAAGATGTTGTGCACCTCGCACATCCAATACTGGCCCGACTTGCAGTAGCGACATTTGCCGCACGGCACGATCTGCTCGGCGATGACCCGTTCGCCCACGCGCACGCCAAAATGCTCGGCAGCCCCCTCGCCAAGCTCCTCCACATAGCCGAAAAATTCGTGCCCCGGAATCACGGGTGCCTTGACCCAGGGGTTCGGACCGCCCCAGAACATCCTGGCGCCGGACCAGCACTTGCAGTCGCTTGCGCAGACGCCGCAAGCGCCGATCCGAATGACCAGTTCGTTGCGTCCGGCCTTCGGACGCGATACGCGCTCGACGCGGTAATCCTTGGGCGCATGGCAGACGACGGCCGTCATCAGTGCGTTTGATTCGTTCGTGGCGCTCATGGTGTGTGCTCGCTAATTGGCTATGAGGTTCTCGGGTTATTGATCGGAAATACCGGTGATCGAAGGCGATAGAAAGTGATTAGTTATCCTGACTAATGAGGCGAATAGGAGCGTGCAGCGACGCGTGCATCGTGAGACCCTATCCGGCGAGAAACCCACCGTCCACGGCGAGGCTCGTGCCGTTCACCATGGCGGCTTCGTCGCCAAGCAGGTAGGCGATCGTGCGCGCGACCTCGTCGGGCTGCACGAACCGCTCGAGCGGGATGCGCGCGAGCATCGGTGCCGCTTTCGCCGGGTCGCTCCAGGCCTTCTCCGCCATCGGCGTCAGCGTGACGGCCGGGTTGACCGCATTGGCACGAATACCGTAGTGCCCCAGCTCGACGGCCATGACGCGCGTGAGCCCGTCGAGCGCGGCCTTCGATGCGCAATATGCCGCGTGCAGCGGCAGCCCGATCTGCGCTGAAATGCTCGATACGTTGACGATGGCACCGCCCACGCCGCGCGCGATCATGCCACGCGCGCAAACCTGCGCGACAATCATTGCTGCACGAACGTTCACGGCGATCGTCGTATCGAATGCGTCCGGCGTCGTCTCCAAAAAAGGCTGCAGCTCGACCATCCCGGCATTGTTGACGAGGAAGTCGACGGGCGGGGCCGCTTCGGCCGCGGCTCGCGTGGCCTGGGCATCGGCCAGGTCGACGCAAATCGTCTCGCAGCCGATGGCGTGCTTCAATGCATCGAGGTCGCTTTGCGTGCGGCTCATTGCGACTACGCGGGCACCACGCCCGGCCATCAGACGCGCCGTCGCGTGCCCGATTCCTTTGCCGGCCCCGGTGATCAGCACGGTTCTGCCCGCGAATTCGGCGCTTCGGTCGAAGGTCGTCATCGTCGCTTGTCCTCAAGGCTCGCTGACCAGCCGGCGTGCGCAGTCTTCGTCGGTGACGAGCACCGAGACGTACTGGCCGCGCAAAGCGGCGCGCGTCACGGGGAACTTCTTCGCGCCGCCGCTCACGAGCACCACGCGCTTGATCTGCCGCAGATCGTCGAGCGCGATGGCGACGGTGCGCCGGTTCAGCGGATGGTTGATGAGCTTGCCGTCCTCGTCGATGAAATGCCCGAGCATGTCGCCGACGGCGCCCGCCTTGCGCAGCATGCGCAGGTCGTCCGGATTGTCGATGCCGTAGGTGATGACGAGCGATTCGGTCAGATCGCCGACCGTGAGCAAGGCGAGATCGGCGCTTTTCGCGAGTTCGTACGTTTCCCGGACGGTCCCCTCCTGCAGGATCACGTCGCGCGCCTTCTGGCTGCTGACGTAGATCGGCGCGGCGAACAGATAGCCGTCGGCATGGCAGAGATTCGCGAAGTCCGAAACGATGTCGAACGTGTTGATGCTGGGGCAGTGCGAGAGGCCGCCTTGCAGCGACACGGCCGAGATCGGTCCGTAGGCGCGTTGCGGCAGCGCGCGCAGTACGGCGCGAATCGTCCGGCCCCAGCCGAGGCCGATCGTGAAGCCCGCTTCGATCTGCTTCGAAAAGTACGTGGCCGCGCCGATGCCGAGCGCCGCCACGTTCGCTTCGGGCGTGATGCCACTCGGCACGACCACGGCGCCCGCGAGCCCGAAGCGCTCGACGAGTGCCTCTTCGAGCGCGACGCATGGCGCAATGCGGCTGTTGATCGTGATCTGCACGAGCCCGGACTCGCGGCTGGCCGCGAGCAGGCGGTTCACGCGCACGCGATTGCTGCCGATGCGCTGCGCGATCTCCTGTTGCGTGAGATTGCCGACGTAGTAGTGCCAGGCAACGCGCGCCTGCAGTTCCTGCTCCGCGTCGATCGACTCGTCCGGCTCGGTGCTGGCCGCCGGCGTATCCGTTTTGTTCATGAGCGTGTGGTGGTCGATGGAGAAAGCGGTCTTATACCAGAGCGGCAACCCGGATCGATGAGGCGGCCCGTTATTTCACCGCGCCCATCGTGAGTCCCTGCACGAGCCGGCCCGAGACGAGCAGGGCAAAAACGACCATCGGCAGGACGATCAGCGTGCCCGTTGCCATGATCTCCCCCCAGGGCAGCTCGTAGCCGCTCATGTAGCTCGTGGCCGCGACGGGCGAGGTGATGGCGTCGGAGCGGGTCATGACGAGTGCGTAGAGCAGGTCGTTCCACGAGAAGATGAAGGCAAAGATCGCGGACACGACGATGCCGGGCATGGCGAGCGGCAGGTTGATGCGCCAGAACACGCGCCAGGGCGAGGCGCCGTCGAGCCGTGCCGCTTCGTCGAGTTCGACCGGGATGTTGCGGAATTGATCGGTGCAGATCCAGACGACGACCGGCAGCGAGAACGTCAGATAAAGCAGGATCAGCACGATGTGCGTATCGACGAGATCGAGCTTCGTCGCGATGAGGAAGAACGGCACGGCGAGCACGACGGGGCTTACCATCCGGTTCGAGATGAACCAGAACCAGAGATCCTGCTTGCCGCGAAACTCGTAGCGCGCGAGCGCATAGGCGGCCGGCGTGCCGAGCATGATCGCGAGCGCGGTTGTGCTGCTCGCGACGATGAGCGAATTGACGAGGCTGCCGAGTACGTCGTGCTGAAAGAGCGCATCGGCGTAATGCGACAGCGTGGGCTCGAAGATCCAGCGCGGCGGATAGGCGAGCGCGTCGGCCTGATGCTTGAGGCTCGTCGTCACCATCCAATAGAACGGAAACACCGAGGATAGAAAAATCGCGGCGAGCGCCACGAAGTGGCGTGCGCTCGCGCGCTGCCGCGCCGCGCGGGCGCGGCGCGAGCGGCGGCTGGCATCGCCGTGGGGCTGGCTGGCAAAGGAGGCGTTCATGTGGCTTCCCGGTAGACGAATCGGATGTACAGGCGCGAGAGCACGATCGTGAGGATCAGGAGCAGCACGGCCTGGGCCGATGCCATGCCCTGATCGAAGAGCCGGAAACCGACGCGCTGGATGTAGACGCTGATGAACTCGGTGGACGAGCCGGGGCCGCCGCGCGTCATCGTGAAGACGGCATCGAACATCTTGAGCATATCGGCCGAGCGCAGGATCAGGATGGCGGTGAGCCCGGGCAGCAGATAGGGGCGCTGCAGATGCCAGAGGATCATCGTCCAACGCGGCGTTTCGAGCCGCGCGGCTTCCTCGGCTTCCTTGGGCACCATCGCGAGCCCGGCGAGGAAGATGAGCGCGCAAAACGGCGTCCATTGCCACACGTCCATGATCATGACCGACACGAACGCGAGCGTGGGGTCGCCGAGCCAGTCGAGCGGCGCCACACCGAAGAACCCGAGCAGATAGTTCGCGACGCCGAATTGCCGGTTGAACACGAGCCGCCCGATCAGGCCGACCACGGCGTAGGTCGTCGCCATCGGAATGACGAGGCTCACGCGCGCCGCGGCGCGCATCCAGGCGAGCCCCGAGCGATGCAGCATCAGTGCCGCGAAGAGCCCGAGACCGATCTCGACCGGCAGCGCGAGGCACAGGAAAAGCCCCGTGCGGCCCAGTGCTTCCCAGAACGTCGGATCGGTCAACGTCGCAACATAGTTGTCCAATCCGACGAACGGCGTGCCCGCCTCGACGTCGGCGAGCTTGTATTGATGAAACGAGTTGTAGACGGCGACAAGCAGCGGATAGACGCCGATCACGGCGAGCGCGAAGATCGCCGGAAACAGGAACCAGAATGCGGGCGAGCGGGGCAGCAGCCTCGTACGCCGTGCCGCGCGCGCCGTTGTCGCATCTGTCGTGGGCGGCAGGGTGCCGTTCGGCATCGCGCTCCTCCGTGATTGCATAGTCGCCTCGCCGCTTACTTCAGCAACGGTTTTTTGCCGTCGTAATAGCCGTCCTTGGAGAGAATCGCCTCCGTTTTGTCGCCGATCGTCTTGGCGCCGTCCTTCACCGACACCTGACCGAGCATCATCTTCGTGCCCCATTCGGCGATGATCTCGGAGATCGCGGGCCATTCGGGGAAGCGCGGACGATAGTCGGGCACGCCGCCTTGCCACGATTCGACCATCGGCTTCACGAACGGATACCTGTCCTGCACCACCTTATCCTGATAGACGGCCATGCGTGCCGGCACGCCGCCCGCCTCGAGGTAGGGCTTGGCCATCTGCTCGGACGTGATCCACTGAATGAAGAGCCACGCGGCCGCCTGCTTCTTCGCGTTCGACTTCGCGTTGACGGCCAGCGAGAATCCGCCGAGCGCGGGCTTGAGGCCCGCCGAGCCGCGCGGCTCCGTGGCGATGGCCAGGCAATTGCCGATCTTCGATTTCGACGGATCGGTCAGCGTGGGGTAGAACGCGGACCATTCGGTAATCATCGCGACCTGCCCCTGCGCGAGCGCATTGACGGCTTCGGCGTGATCGAAGTCGACGATGCCGGGCGGCATGTACTTCATGAGCTTTTGCCGGTATTCGAGGCCCGCCTGCGACTGCGGCGACATCAGGTTCGATTTGAATTTCGCATCGAGCAGCGAGCCGCCGTTCGGCCAGAGCACGCGCATGAAGCTGTCGGCGGACTGCGTTTCGCCGCGGCGCGACTGCAACGCAAAAGCATATTGATTCTTGTCGGCATGCGTGAGCTTCGGTGCATAGACGTTGAGCAACTCGTCCCACGTCTTCGGCGGCTCCGTGAAGCCCGCGTCCTTCAGCATGCACTTGTTGTAGAACATGAGCCCCGAGTAGTTGTCGAACGGCAGACCGTAAGTGACGTTGTTCCAGCTACCGAAAGAATCGAGCAGGATCGGGAAAAAGCCCTTCAGGTTCAGGTTCGGGTCGGCGAGTTTCGGGTCGTCGGTGAACTTCTTGATCGGCACGAGCCACTTGTTGCTCGCGAATTCGCCGATCCAGACCACGTCGACGAGCACGACGTCCTGCGAGCCTCCGCTCGCGAAGTTGAGCACTTCGCGCTCGCGCGTGTTTTCGTAGGGAATGGTGTCCCATTTCACCTTGATGCCCGTTTCCTTCTCGAACTGCGGAATCAGCTTGGCCGCCGCCTTGTAGCCGGGGCGGTCGAGGAAGATCGCGTTGATCGTGGTGCCCGAGTAGGGTGCCGCCGCTTCCTTGAGGGTCCATGCCATCGCGTTCGCGGCCGCCAGACATGATGCCGCGACGATGGACCACCTCAGAACCTTCGCCTGAAAGGCGCGTTTGTTCATTGCCTGTCTCCTGGTTTGTTTTGATCGACGGACAGCCCGGACTGCGACCGGGCACCATCGTTTCGACGTACCGCCGGCCTACGAGGCACCTGACGGCGTTCCGCTCGGGCACTGCTGAACCGCTACCGTTTCACTTGTAATTTGTATTTTACAAATGTATATTGGCACCCACACTGGTTGTCAAGAAGAAATTGAAATTGAGGAGTCCTACCGAGTGGGTGCGTGCCCCGCTCAGACAGGAGACATTGCATGAGCGCAGTGCATCTGCAGCAAATTCGCAAGGCATTCGGCGGTTCGGACGTATTGAAGGGGGTCGATATCGAAGTGAGGGACCACGAATTCCTCGTGTTCGTGGGCCCCTCGGGCTGCGGGAAATCCACGTTGCTGCGTACCATCGCGGGCCTCGAGCGGATCGATTCGGGGCGCGTGCTGATCGGCGACGAAGACGTGACCGAGCTCGAGCCTTCCCAGCGCGGCGTGGCGATGGTGTTTCAGTCGTACGCGCTCTATCCGCATATGTCGGTGTACGAGAATATTGCGTTCGGGCTGCGCATGCTCAAGCTGCCGGCTGACGAAATCGAGCGCCGCGTGCGGCGCGCGGCGGATATTCTGCAGATCGGGCAATTGCTGGATCGGCGTCCTCGTGCGTTATCGGGCGGGCAGCGTCAGCGCGTCGCGATCGGGCGCGCGATCGTGCGCGAGCCGCGCGTGTTTCTGTTCGACGAGCCGCTTTCGAATCTCGACGCCGCCTTGCGCGTGCAGATGCGTCTGGAATTGATCAAGCTGCACAAGCAGCTCAACGCGACGATGATCTATGTGACGCACGACCAGACCGAAGCGATGACGATGGCCGATCGCATCGTCGTGCTGAACCACGGAAATGTCGAGCAGATCGGCACGCCGCTGGAACTCTATCGGCGCCCGTGCAACCGCTTCGTGGCCGGCTTCATCGGCTCGCCGAAGATGAATTTCCTGGAGGTGCGTGTGCAGGCGGCACAAGGCGCAAGCGTGACGATCGAGCTTCCGGGCGGGACGCCGCTGGCGCTGCCGTTCAGCGCGGCGGGCATCGCGGCTGGCCAGACGTTGACGTTGGGGCTGCGACCCGAACACCTCGTGGAGAACGGCCATGACGGCGCCGACGCGGCGATGGCCGGGGAGGTCATGGTCATCGAGCATCTGGGTGGAGAAACGCTCCTGCACTTGCGGCTTGCCGACGATCGCACGCTGCAGCTAAAGGGCTCGGGCGAGTCGAACGCGGCGGAGGGGCAGCGCGTGCTGGCGGGGTTCAATATCCGGCATGCGCATCTGTTTCGCGAGGATGGCCGCGCGCTGCAAAGCACTCGGCCTGTCGAGGAAGCCGCGGCGGCCTGAAGCGCCACCGGGCGGGTTGGGCGCGATCGCGAGCGGCCGGGCACCGTGGCCTCGAGTTCCGCCGCCCGGCATGGCCTTATAGTTCGGTGTCCTTGTAATAGGCATCGGCCTTGATCACTTCCACGCCGCGCCAGCCCCAATAGACGCGATGGCGCTTGATCAGGCCGTTCTCGATTTCCATCGTCTCGATGAAGTCCATTTGCTCGCCGTCGGGCGTAGCGCGCGGATATTCCCAGACCAGCGTCGAGCCGTCCGTGAAGTAGCCCCTGCGATAGAACGTGCGCTTGCGGGGCTTGCGCGGCGCGGCTTTTTCGAGCACTTCGCGGATCGCGTCGCGCCCTTGCACGACCCCCTTCGCCGTGCCGAGGATATAGGGGACGAGCGGGCTTTCGAGTATGGCGTCGGGCGCATAGAGTTCGATCATCGCATCGAGATCGTCGTTGGACCACGTGCGGTCCCATTCGCGATAGATGCGTTCCACCGCCTGAGCCTTGTCGGGCGGCACTGTTTGCGAGCCGAGGTTCTCGGTCATTGGGTCCTCCTTCGGGATCTTTCATTTCCCATTCATCAGGCTGCATGCGCTTTGTGCGCGGCCGTACCTGACCAGCAAGGGTTGTTCCCTCCGAAAGCCGGCCCAGGTTGCGAAAACGCCGGTTTGTGATCGGTAACGCGCGTAGTTTCCGCCACCGGCGGACCAGGCTCGCGAGGTGCGGCCGCCGAGTCGTCACGCAAGGCCCGCGCCAGGGGGGAAACATGACCAACGCGTTCGATCTTTGGTTCATCGCGGCGATGAGCCGCCTTTCGGCGCATGCGCCGTGGATGACCCATGCAGTCGAATCGCTCGCCGAGATATACCTCTTCAAGGGGCCGGTGCTCGTGGCGTTGCTCGTTCGCATTCATGCTGAGCTTCGCACTCGCGACGCAGTTCGACGAGTTCCGCGTGCTGGCCCACGTGCTCGGTGCACGCGTGGGTTGGAATTGAGTGCATCGACGGAGCGCGTCGCAGTGCATCGCGCGGCGCAGCCGATCAAAGCCATCCGGTTTTCTTGAGCTTGCGATAGAGCCACACGCAGCCGCCCACGGTGATCGCGAGGGTGACAGGGTAGCCCCATGCCAACTTGAGCTCGGGCATGTTCTGGAAGTTCATCCCATAGAGGCTGAAGACCACCGTGGGCACGGCAAGCACGGCGCCCCAGCCGGCCAATTGCTTGACGATGTCGTTTTGCCGGACCGAAACGAGCGCGAGGTTCACGTGCATGGCGTTCGTCAACATCTCGCGCAGGTCGTCGGACGAGGTGATGACGCGATGCGCGTGGTCTTGCACGTCGCGCAGATAGGCGCGCAGCTCCTTCGGAATGATCTCTTCGTGGAAGCGGACCAGCTGATTGCAGATCTCCTCCACGGGCATGGCCGCGCTGCGCAGCTCCATGAGGCTGCGGCGCAACTCGTAGCTCTCCTGCATCGCCGCGAGATCGAAGTCGGCCTTGAACATCTCGCTTTCGAGGCGGTCGAATTGCGCCTCGTAGCTGCTCATGATCGGCTGGTAGTTGTCGACCACGAAGTCGAGCACCGAATAGAGTGCGAACCCCGGGCCCTTCGCGAGCAAAGCGGGATTTTGTTCGACGCGCGCGCGCACCTCCTTGTAGCTCGACGAGGCGCCGTGCCGCACCGTCACGAGAAAGTTGCGCCCGACGAAAAGGTGTGTTTCGCCATATTGAACTTCGCCGTCGACGAGCTGTACGGTCTTGACGACGATGAAGAGCGATTCGCCATAGACCTCGAGCTTCGGCCGCTGATGCGCCTTGAGCGCGTCCTCGATCGCAAGGTCGTGCAGGTGAAACTCCTCCTGCACTTTGCGCAACAGCGTTTCGTCGGGATGCCGCAGGCCCACCCATACGAACGTATTCGGCTCGTTCACGACATCGCTGATCTCGTCGATGTCGATGTCGCGCAGACGCTTGCCCGCCTGATAGATCACGCTGTTGACGACCATATCCATTTTTTATTTCCTCGCTAACGGTGTTTCGCCGGCGCGGCGCATACCGCCGTGCGCGAAGGCGTATTTTTACGCGATTTTTACGGCAGCCGCACGACTCTTGTCGCGGCCTTTATCCGCGCGGCCATACGCTTCACGCTGTCCTGATCTGCTAGGAGAGCAAAGCAATGGATTTCGTTTATCTCGCCGGTATCGCCGTGTTTTGCGGCGCCTGCCTGGCGCTTGCCGCGGGCTGCGAGAAACTGAGCGGCCGCCAGCCGGGAGGCCGCCCATGACGCCCTGGATGGTCTGGCTCGCCGGGGGGGCCACGGCGCTCGTGCTCGTCTATCTCGTGTACGCGCTGCTGCGGGCGGAGGACCTCGAATGAATACCGGCAACGTCTTTCAACTCGTGCTTTTCATCGTCGTGCTGATTGCCGTGGCGATTCCGCTTGGCCGATATATGGCGGGCGTACTGGACGGTTCGTCGCTCGCCGTGCGCAAGCTCGGCAGGCCGCTCGAGGCCGCGCTCTACAAGCTGGCCGGCGTGGACCCGCGCGAACAGATGTCGTGGCGCCGCTATGCGGTGGCCGTGCTGTTGTTCAACGGCCTGGGCGCGCTGGCCGTCTATGCGCTGCTGCGGCTGCAGCAATGGCTGCCGGCCAATCCGCAGGCATTGGGCCCCATGACGCCCGATGGCGCGTTCAACACGGCCGTCAGCTTCGCTACGAACACGAACTGGCAGGACTACTCGCCGGAGGCGACCGTCAGCTATCTGACGCAGATGGCGGGGCTCGGCGTGCAGAACTTCATGTCGGCGGCCACGGGGATTGCCGTGGCGGTGGCGCTGATTCGCGGGTTCGCGCGGCATAACGCTGAGACGATCGGCAATTTCTGGGTCGATCTCACACGCATTACGCTTTATATCCTCGCGCCGCTTTCGTTCGTGATCGCTATCGTGCTCGTTGGGCAGGGCGCGATTCAGAACTTCGAGCCGTATCAGCAGGTGTCGACGCTGCAGACGACGACATACCAGGCGCCGAAGACCGACGCGCAGGGCAATCCCGTGAAGGACGCGAAGGGCAACCCGGTCATGCAGGACCTGAAGGCCGACAGCCAGACGATCGCGATGGGGCCGCTCGCCTCGCAGGAAGCGATCAAGATGCTCGGCACGAACGGGGGCGGATTCTTCAATGCGAATTCCGCCCACCCTTACGAAAACCCGACGCCGCTTTCGAATTTCATTCAGATGGTGGCGATGCTCGCCATCGGCGCGGCGCTGTGTGTCGTGTTCGGCACGATGGTGGGCGACAAACGCCAGGGCTATGCGCTGCTGGCTGCCATGACGATCGCATTTGCGGCGGCGTGCGCGAGCGAGATCTCCGCCGAGCAGGCCGGCAACCCGCTTTTCGCCGCGCGCCACGTCGATCAGGCCGCCTCGGCGCTGCAGGCGGGCGGCAACCAGGAAGGCAAGGAAGTGCGCTTCGGCGTGGCCGGTTCGGCGATCTTCACGGTGGCGACGACGTCGGCTTCGTGCGGCGCCGTCAACAACATGCACGATTCGCTCACGCCGATGGGCGGCTTCGTTCCGCTCATCATGATGCAACTGGGCGAAGTGATCTTCGGCGGCGTTGGATCCGGGCTATACGGCATGCTCGTCTTCGCGCTGCTCGGCGTGTTCATTGCGGGTCTCATGATCGGCCGCACGCCCGAATACGTGGGCAAGAAAATCGAGTCGTACGAGATGAAGATGGTGGCGGTTGCCATTCTCGTGATGCCGCTGCTGGTGCTGGTCGGCACGTCCATCGGCGTGCTCTCGCCGCTCGGCAAGGCCGGCATCCTGAATCCTGGCGCGCACGGTTTCTCCGAGATCCTTTACGCGTTCACCTCCGCCGCGAACAACAATGGCAGCGCGTTTGCCGGCCTCACGGTCAACACGCCGTTCTACAACGTGCTGCTCGCGGTGGCGATGTGGCTTGGCCGGTTCGTGCCGATCGTCGCCGTGCTTGCCATCGCTGGCTCGCTTGCCGCCAAGAAGCGGATTGCCGTGACCGAAGGCACGCTGCCGACGCACGGGCCGCTTTTCGTCGTGCTGCTGCTCGGCGCGGTCGTGCTGATCGGCGCGCTGACGTTCGTGCCGGCATTGGCGCTCGGCCCCGTGGCCGAGCAACTGGCGATGCTGGCCGGTCATTGAATCAATAGAGGAAAGCATGACAACGTCCCACACCACGCCGGCGCATTGCCACGATAACGCGGGGCAGGCGCGTACCGCGGCGCGCGCGATGTTCGATCCGGCGCTCTTGAAGCCGGCTGTCGTCGACGCGTTCCGCAAGCTCTCGCCGCGCACGCAGTTGCGCAACCCGGTGATGTTTTGCGTCTACGTCGGCAGCATGCTCGCGACGATCCTCTGGATCGCGGCGCTCGTCGGCCAGGCCGAGGCACCGGCAGGATTCATCCTGGCCATTGCGCTGTGGCTCTGGTTCACGGTGCTCTTCGCCAACTTTGCCGAGGCGCTCGCGGAAGGGCGCTCGAAGGCGCAGGCTGCTTCCTTGCGCAACGCCAAGCACAACGTCATGGCGAAAAAGCTCGGCGAGCCGCATCCGAAATCGCCGGTGCGAATGACAACGTCCACCGAGCTGCGCCGTGGCGACATCGTGCTCGTGGAGGCGGGCGACACGATTCCCGCGGACGGCGAGGTCGTCGAGGGCATCGCCTCGGTCGACGAATCGGCGATCACGGGCGAATCGGCACCTGTGATCCGCGAGTCGGGCGGCGATTTTTCGTCGGTGACGGGCGGCACGCGCGTGCTGTCGGACTGGATCGTCGTGCGCGTGAGTGTGAACCCCGGGGAAGCCTTTCTCGACCGCATGATCGCCATGGTCGAGGGCGCTAAGCGGCAAAAGACGCCGAACGAAATCGCGTTGACGATCCTGCTCGTGGCGCTGACGCTCGTGCTGCTGTTTGCCACGGCCACGCTGCTGCCGTTCTCGATCTTCTCGGTCGAAGCGGCGAAAGCGGGCCACGTCGTGACGATCACCGCCCTCGTGGCACTGCTCGTGTGCCTCATTCCGACGACGATCGGCGGGTTGCTGTCGGCCATCGGCGTGGCCGGCATGAGCCGCATGATGCAGGCGAACGTGATCGCCACCTCGGGCCGCGCGGTGGAGGCCGCGGGCGATGTGGACGTGCTGCTGCTCGACAAGACGGGCACGATCACGCTCGGCAATCGGCAGGCGTCGCTGTTCGTGCCGGCACCCGGCGTGACCGAGCAGGCGCTCGCGGACGCGGCGCAGCTTGCATCGCTCGCCGACGAAACGCCGGAAGGCCGCAGCATCGTCGTGCTGGCCAAGCAGCGCTTCAATATTCGCGAGCGCGACATGGCGAACCTGCATGCGACGTTCATCGGCTTTACGGCCCAGACGCGGATGAGCGGCGTCGATTTACCGAACCGGGAGATCCGCAAGGGCGCCGCCGATGCCGTGAAAAAGTATGTCGAAGCCCATCAGGGGCATTTCCCGCCGGACGCGCAAAAGGCCGTGGACGATGTGGCCCGACGTGGCAGCACGCCGCTCGTCGTGGCCGAGCGCATGCTCGCGCAGGGAGGCGAAAGCGGCGCGGCGCGTGTGCTCGGCGTGATCGAGCTGAAGGATATCGTCAAGGGCGGGATCAAGGAGCGTTTTGCCGAACTGCGCAAGATGGGCATCAAGACCGTCATGGTGACTGGGGACAACCGGCTAACCGCCGCGGCCATCGCGGCGGAGGCAGGCGTTGACGACTTCCTGGCGGAGGCCACGCCCGAGACGAAGCTCGCGACCATCCGTGCGCACCAGGGAGAAGGCCGGCTCGTGGCGATGACGGGTGACGGCACCAACGATGCGCCCGCGCTCGCGCAGGCCGACGTGGCCGTGGCGATGAATACGGGCACCCAGGCCGCGAAGGAAGCGGGCAACATGGTGGATCTCGATTCGAATCCGACGAAACTGATCGAGATCGTCGAGATCGGCAAGCAGATGCTGATGACGCGCGGCGCATTGACGACGTTTTCGATCGCCAATGACATCGCCAAGTATTTCGCCATCATTCCGGCCGCATTCGCGACGACTTATCCGCAACTGCGCGTGCTCGACATCATGCATTTGAGTTCGCCGGCCTCCGCCATTCTCTCCGCAGTGGTCTTCAACGCGCTCATCATCGTTTTCCTGATTCCGCTTGCATTGAGGGGCGTTAAATATCGCGCGTTGGGTGCGGCGTCGCTATTGCGGCGCAACCTGCTGATCTACGGCCTTGGGGGCATCGTGCTTCCGTTTCCGTTCATCAAGCTGATCGATATGGTCATCGCTGCGATGGGATGGGCGTGAGGACGCGCATTGCATTTCGACGATTCCGGACAACTCGCATACCTGAAAGATCATGAAAAACCTTTTACGCCCGGCATTGGTTCTCTTTGCTGTATTGACGGCCATCACGGGCATCGTCTACCCGGTGGCGGTGACCGCGGTCGGTCAAGCCGTATTTCCGAACGAAGCGAACGGAAGTCTTCTGATGAAAGACGGCAAGCCGGTGGGCTCGGCGCTGCTCGGGCAGCAGTTCGATGCGGCCTATTATTTCTGGGGACGGCTCTCGGCCACGTCGCCGAATCCGTATAACGCGCAAAGCTCGGGCGGCTCGAATCTCGGCCCGACGAATCCGGCGCTCGCCGACGCGGTTCAGGCGCGTATCGCTGCACTGCGCGCCGCCGACCCCGGCAACACCGCGCCGGTGCCGGTGGACCTCGTGACGAGTTCGGCGAGCGGGCTCGATCCCGATATTTCGCCGGCTGCGGCAGCGTATCAGGCGGGGCGCGTCGCCCAAGCGAGGGGGCTGTCGCGCGACCAGGTGACGACGCTGATCGCGCAACAGACCACAGGGCGGCAGTGGGGCGTTTTCGGCGAGCCGCGCGTGAATGTGCTGAAGCTGAACCTCGCGCTGGACGCGATCAAGCCCGTGCATTGAGAAAGAGGCCGAAGCTTTCCATCCCCATGAGCGAGATCCGCCATGAAGGTATTGATCCCGATGCTGGCTGAGAACCTCCAAATGCGTGTTCGGGCCACCCGAGCGGACCGTCGCCGACTACGCGGCGAACGGCGAGTCGATTGACCCGGTGCGCGTGAAAGCGCCTGGGCGCAAGCAGCGGTCACTTACTGCTTGTGCAGCTTCGTGACAGTCAACGCGCCGTTCACTTCCTCGGCGACGAAATCGATCGTGTCTCCCGGCTTCACTTGCGAAAGCATGGCGGGGTCCTTGACCTTGAACACCATCGTCATGGCGCCCATGCCAAGGTTTTCGAGCGGACCGTGCTTGATCGTTATCTTGCCGGAGGACGCGTCGACCTTCTTGACTTCACCATGGGACATGGCGTCTTTCGCCATATCCGCGTGCTGCATGCCGGCCATGTCTGCCGCGTCGCCGGCTGCAAAAGCGGGTGCCGAAAGGGCGAATGCGCACCCGAGCGCTATCGAAACGAGTCCTTGTCGAATCATCATCTTCTCCATCGTCAACGGTTGAAACGAAACAGTCGAAATCGTGCGGACGACCGCTGCGCTCGACCGGGCGGCAACGGCATCGAGGTGGCCCCACCGGCATACGTGGCGGCATACCGGTCGGCGGCGATCATCCTTGCGGCAGATCGCCTGTGTATTCGTAGGCGACAGTCCCTTTCGGATGGCGGTACCAGCCGGGGTCGCGATAGTCGCGGCGGCCGAGCCCCTCGCGCACCTTGACGACCGTGAACATCCCGCCCATCTCGAGTGCGCCGAAAGGCCCTGTGCCCGTCATCATCGGCAGCGTATTGTCGGGCAACGGCATTTCCATCGCGCCCATCGATCCGCCCGTACTGCCCATGGCCATATAGTCGGGAATGAGTTTGTTGATGCGCTGCGCCAGATCCTTTTGCGGCACGCCGATCATGTTCGGAACCTGATGACCCATCGCGTTCATCGTATGGTGCGACTTGTGACAGTGGAAGGCCCAGTCGCCGGGCCGGTCCGCCACGAATTCGATGGCGCGCATCTGCCCCACGGCCACGTCGACGGTCACCTCCGGCCAGCGCGCGGCGGGCGCGATCCAGCCCCCATCCGTTCCGGCCACCTCGAAGCTGTAGCCATGCAGATGAATCGGGTGGTTTGTCATCGTGAGATTGCCGAAGCGGATGCGCACGCGGTCGCCGGCCCGCACCGGCAACGAGTCGATGCCCGGAAACACGCGCGAATTCCACGTCCACATGTTGAAATCGGTCATCTCGTTCACGCGCGGGGTATAGCTGCCCGGGTCGATGTCGTAGGCCGCCATCAGGAATACGAAATCGCGATCGGCCAGCATGTCGCTCGCGTCCTTCGGGTGGACGATGAACGTGCCCATCATGCCCATCGCCATTTGGACCATTTCATCGGCGTGCGGGTGATACATGAACGTGCCGGGCCGCTCGAGCGCGAACTCGTAGACGAAGGTCTTGCCCGGCGGAATGTGCGGCTGCGTCAGTCCGCCCACGCCGTCCATGCCGCTCGGCAGGCGCATGCCATGCCAGTGCACCGTGGTGTGCTCGGGCAGCTTGTTGGTGACGAAGATGCGCACCTTGTCGCCCTCGACCGCCTCGATCGTGGGCCCGGGTGATTGCCCGTTGTAGCCCCACAGATTCGCCTTCATGCCTGGCGCCATTTCGCGCACGACGGGCTCGGCGATCAGATGAAATTCCTTCCAGCCGTTTTTCATTCGCCACGGCAGGCTCCAGCCGTTGAGCGTGACCACGGGGGTGTAGGGGCGCCCGTTCGGTGGCGCGAGCGGCGGCTGCGTGGCGGCCTCGCGCATGAGCGGAGCTTCGGGCAGCGATGCGGCGCCCGCTTTGCTGACGAGCGCGGCCCCGAGCAGGGCGGCGCCCGATCCGCCTAGAAAGGTTCGACGTGTCACCATTTCAATGATCCTGTTCGTGTGGCGCGGCGGCAGCCGGCTTGTGCGCGGCGTGGGCGCTCTCGTCGTGCCCGGAGCCGGCGGCCGGTGCTGCGGGGGCGGGCGGTCCGGAAGGCGAAGCGTCGGCGGCTGGCGTCCCGACCGGCGCGGATGCCGGTGCGGGGACCGAAGCCGGTGGCGGAACGTTTCCCCCGAGCGCCTGCCGCAGATCCGTATCGGCGAGCCAGTAGTCCTTCAACGCGCCGATGTAGCCGTTCACTGCCGACACCTGCTCGCGCGCATCGGCCAACAGCTCGAACGTGCTGGCGAGCATGCCGTTGTATCGCAGCAGCACCTCGTCGGAGATCGTCTTGCGCAACGGAACGATCTCATCGCGGAAATGCTTCGCGACGTCGTAGCTCGCCAGGCTGGCTGCATAGGATTCGCGTACCTGCGAGCGTGCGTCGACGGCCGTCTGCGCGAGCCGGTCGACCGATTGCAGGTAGATCGCTTGGGCGCGGGCCACCTTGGCGCTGCCCCAGTCGAAGATCGGTATCTCGATGCCGATCTCGTAGCCGCGTTCGTGACCTTTGTCGGTTTCGAAATTGTTCAGATAGCCGGCGTCGAGCGCGTTGACGAAGCGCACGGCCTTCGTCAGGCCGAGCGACGACGCGACGCTTTGCGTGCGCAGTTTCGCGGCCTGTATGTCGAGCCGGTTCTCGATGGCGAATCGTTCGAGATCGTCGAATCGGGGCCGATCTTTCGGCAGATCGGGGAGCTTGTCGGGCAGCGCGTACCGCGTTTGCCCGCCCCAAAGGCCCATCGCGCGCGTCAGCTTCTCCCGCGCGGCAACAGCTTGCTGCCTGGCCTTCGCAACGTCGGCAACCGACTGCGCGTAAAACGCCTGCTCGCGCGCGTAGTCGAGCTTGCTGGCGTTGCCGGCATCGCGCATGCGCCGCGCGAGCTCGGCACCCGCTTCGGCCGAATCGCCGATCTGCTTCGCGTAGACGGCGGCCTGCTCCGCCGCGATGGCCTCGACATAAGCGCGGCGTGCATCGGCTGCGACCGTCAGCATCGCGTTTGCCGTTTCGAGCTTCGTCTGCTCGAAGCGCCCGCGCTCGATGCGCGTCGCCATCGGCAGTGTCAGCACGCTCAGTACGCTCATCGAGAAGCTGCGGCTGATGCCGATGCTGTCGCTCCAGTGCGTGCGGCTGAACGTGAAGCCGGGGTTGGGCAGGCGGCCCGCTTGCACGAGATCGGCCTCGGATAGCCCGAGTTCCGAATAGGCGGCCTGCAAGCCGCGATTGTTGAGCAATGCGAGCTGCACTGCGTCGTCGATCGAGAGCGGCTTGGCCAGTAGCTCGGCGGTCTGCCTGGCCACGGCATCGCGCTCAGTCTCGCTGCGCACGGCTACCGCTTTTTTGCCGAGGCGTGCTTCGGCCGCATTGGAAACGGTGTCGAAGCCGCCGTCCTTTGAGAACGTCGTGCAGGCGCTGGCCAGGAATACGGCGATGCATGCAGCGCCCACGCGTGTCATCGAAACGGATAGGCGTAGGCTCAAGGTCGACCTCCGGAGCGATTCCCCTTGTGCGCGTGCTCGGGCGAGGCCGATGACGGAGAAGATGCCGTTGCGGATGTGCCGGCGCTCATCGCACTCATGCGGTTCATGTTGCCCGCGCCGCCCACCGCACTTTCCCGGGCCACGTCTGCATTCAGTTGCTGCCAGGCGGGCATGTCCCCATCCTGATAGGGGCGATAGCCATCCAGCGTATCGGGTACGTCCGGCCCCGGAACGGATGCGGCCGGGTCAGCCGCATTGGCCGGCACGGTTGGCGCGGCTGACGCCGCGAGCGCGCAGGCGAGCGCGAAGGGCGCGTGCGCAGCGGCGCGCGCGGCCGTCGCGAAAACTCGTTTCATGATTGTCTCGTCGTGATCGGTCCGGCGGCTCCAATGAGCGCGTCGGAACAGAGAAGCAGAGCGCGCGGCACGGGGCCGCGGCAGCGATCAGGCGAGTGGGAATCGGGGCGGGCGTTCGACGCCGCCGGTCAGGAATGACGCGGCGACAACCGGCTCGCGAACAAGGGCGACGATGCGTACGAGCGTGGCGGGCGAGGGGGCAACAGCGGTGCCAGGCACGGAGGGATCGGCACAGCAGGAGCCGTAGTTCCCGCAGGCGTGTGCGCGCATGTCATGCACGCGTTGCTTGGCCGGCCGACAGGCCGCCGCCATCGTGGCGTCGGCATGGGCGTGCATGGGAAGCGCGTGCATGCCGGAGCCGCACAGCGGCGCGTGATTTCCCATCGGCTGTGCGTGGACCGTGTTGCCCGGCCAGTCTTTCATCTGGACGGCCGCAAGCAACTGAGCCGGCTGACTCAGCACCAGAAGCACGACGACGAGGAATCTACGCCAAAAAGACATGGGGCAAAGTGTAGCACGCACCGTGCGGGCTTTTCACGTCGGGCGGGGGCCTTTCGCGGGCGCGGCTGCCGGCTCCATCCCGCTGCCATCCGCTCCGTGGCCTGCCGCGCCATTCAGTGGAGCGACCCGCCTCCCGATCGAGCCTGCCCGCCCTTCAGCGTTTCGGATGGGCGCACGCCGAAGAGGCGCCGATAGTCGCTCGCGAACTGGCTCAGGTGCCAGAAGCCCCAGGCGGCGGCCACGTCCTGGACCGAGCGTGCCGAGGGCGGATGGTCGGCCTCTTGCGCGGCTTGCATGAGCGCGCGCCGGGCGCCGTTGAGCCGAACCATCCGCAAATAGGCGGCCGGTGCCATGCCGAAGACGTCCTGAAAGCAGTACTGCAGCGTGCGCCGGCTCACGTGCAACTGCTCGCACAGCTCGGGTACCGAAACAGGCCGTTCGCGGTGGGCGATCGTATAGTCGCGCGCCTGCGCAACGAGCGCCTGCCTTCGCTGCGGGCTGCCCATCGCGAGCGGTTGCGCCTGGGCGGGGGCGCACAGATCGAAAAGCGCCGAGAGTATCGATGATTGCAGATAGTCGCGCGCGACGGTGGAAAGCACGAGCGCATCCTGCGCGTTCTCGCGCAGCACGGGCGCGAGCAGTGCGACGAGCCGTGCCTTGCGCGCGGCGCCGGTGCCGATTACCTCGGTGGCGGGTGCCTGAGCAGTGAGACCCAGGTGCTCGACCTCGGCAGCATAGCGCCGCAGCACTTCGCCTTTCACGACGAGACCGTAAAACTCGTAGCCAGCCGGCGTCAACAACTCGAACTCGGTGCCGCCCGGCCTGAACGCGAGTGCGTCGGGCGCGATGACGTGCCCGTCCACGCGTCCGAGTCCGTCGTCGCAACGGGCGATGCCGAACCAGTAGGCATCGGAGGTCACTTCGCAGGTCTGGCGCAGCGTGTGGCTCGTCACCTCTCGAAACACCGTCATGCGATCGAGGAAAAGCTCGTCGATGGACCCGGTGAAGCGGCCCGCGCTGAGCTGATCGTAGACCTGGCGCCAGCCGTGGAGGTTGCGCGCCTGTTCGTCCGCATCGTGCGCAATCGAACGCTGCACGCGCACTTCGTCCGTGCGCGCGGCAAACGCAATGGTGTCGGCGGGCTCGCCGCTTGCCGTCTCGGCAACAGCGGACAAAGCGAAGTTCGTCATCGTCGGCTCGGGGAAAAAGAGCCCATCGGGCGGCGCTTCGGACGCGCAGGCAGTGCCGGCAAGTCGAGCTGCAGGAACATGCAATTGTCGTGCCCGCCCGAAAAACACGCGCAGGCGAAGGGCCGGCATCGCATGCCATCGGCAGATGATGGCCGCGTCGCCGGCCGCGCGCAACGGAGCGGTTGCTTCACTCGGGCGCCGGCACCGGCCTGCGCGTGCCCGCGCAAGCGCCCGCACGGTGCGGTGCGCACCGCCATGGGGCCGTCGGCACTGCGCTTCAGGTGCTCTTGCCGATGCTGCCCGGCGCGGCGTGCTCGAGGGGCGGCGCGTCGCTGCGGTCCTTCAGGCCGACGCCCGTAAGTCCGAGGCGCCGGCCCTCGTCGAGCAGATAGTGCAGCTTGTGGGCCGCTGCCGCGTATGAAAGCCCCTCGGGCCGCACGTTGGAGATGCAATTGCGCTCGGCATCGCTGCGTCCGACGCGTGGGCCATAAGTCAGATAAATGCCGAGGCTGTCCGGCGAACTGAGGCCGGGACGCTCGCCGATCAGCATTGCCACGAACCTTGCCTGCAGCAACTCGCCGATTTCGTCGCCGAGCGCGACGCGTGCCTGCCGCGC
Organism: Trinickia caryophylli; assembly: GCF_034424545.1. Taxonomy (NCBI): domain Bacteria; kingdom Pseudomonadati; phylum Pseudomonadota; class Betaproteobacteria; order Burkholderiales; family Burkholderiaceae; genus Trinickia; species Trinickia caryophylli. The sequence continues at coordinate 3,974,219 of NZ_CP139970.1, forward strand.
GACGACCACAGGGGCGACGTTCCATCCGTCGAGCCTGGGCCGCAGCGCGAGCAGCAGCGGTACGGCCTGCTTCGATGCGGCGAATGCGGAAAGGCCGTCGGCGACGACGAACACGACGTCCGGCTTGCCTGCCTGCTGCGCGGCGCGTGCGGCGAGCGTGGCGCGGCTGTCGTCGCCGAGTCGGCGGCCCAGATCGGGCCGGCGCAGATAGTGCGCGCGATCGGGCGCGGCGCTGTGCGCATCGATCGAATCGAAGCCTTCGGCTTTCAGCGCGGCATGCAGCGCGCCGGCGTCGAGCGGGTGATGGACCGCATCGCGCGCCTGGGCATGCGAAAGCGTGAAGGCAAGGAGTGGCTCGGTCGGCAGGCTGCTGCCGGCACGTCCGAGCGCGATGCGCGCGCAGGTGAACCGCCGCAGCGCCTGCCAGGGATTCTTTTCGAGTAGATCGCTCATCGGCGGCTCACCCCTCCATCCAGCCGCGCACGCCGTCGAGCAGCGGCTGGCGCGCCGGTACCGAAAGCAGTGCGCCGCGCGCATCGGCGATCTGCATGCGTTGCAGCCACGCCTCGAATTCGGGCGCGCGCCTGAGCCCGAGTACGTCGCGCACGTAGAGGGCGTCGTGAAACGAGGTGCTCTGGTAGTTGAGCATGACGTCGTCGGCGCCCGGAATGCCCATGATGAAGTTCACGCCGGCCACGCCGAGCAGCGTGAGCAGGTTGTCCATGTCGTCCTGGTCGGCTTCGGCGTGATTCGTGTAGCAGATGTCGCAACCCATCGGCACGCCGAGCAGCTTGCCGCAAAAATGGTCCTCGAGCCCGGCGCGGATGATCTGCTTGCCGTCGTAAAGGTATTCGGGGCCGATGAAGCCGACCACCGTATTCGTCAGCAACGGCTCGAAGCGTCGCGCGACGGCGTAGGCGCGCGCCTCGCAGGTCTGCTGATCGACGCCGTGGTGCGCGCCCGCGGAGAGCGCGCTGCCTTGGCCCGTCTCGAAGTACATGACGTTGTTGCCCACCGTGCCGCGCCCGAGCGACAGGGCGGCATCGCGTGCCTCGGCGAGCAGCGAGAGCGAGATGCCGAAGCTGGTGTTGGCCTGCTCGGTGCCGGCGATCGATTGGAAGACGAGGTCGACGGGCGCGCCTTTTTCGATTGCCGCGATCGTGTTCGTGACGTGCGTGAGCACGCACGACTGCGTGGGGACCTCGTAGCGCGCGCGGAATTCGTCGATCATGACGAGTAGCGTCGTGATCGCCTGCAGGCTGTCGGTGGCGGGATTGATCCCGATGACGGCGTCGCCGCAGCCGTACAGCAGACCGTCGAGCATGGAGGCCGCGATGCCTTTCACGTCGTCGGTCGGGTGGTTCGGCTGCAGCCGTACCGACATGCGCCCGGGCAGGCCGATCGTATTGCGAAAGCACGTGACGACGGGGCGCTTGCGGGCGGCGACGATCAGGTCCTGATTACGCATCAGCTTCGAGACGGCCGCCACCATCTCGGGCGTGAGCCCGGCGCCCACTCGAACCAGTGCGTCGCTGTCGGTTGCGTCGGACAGCAGCCAGTTGCGGAAATCGCCGACCGTCAGGTGCGCGATTTCGGCGAATGCCCCGGGCTCGTGGCTGTCGACGATGAGTCGCGTGACCTCGTCGCTTTCGTAGGGGACGAGCGCTTCGTCGAGAAATGCGCGCAGCGGTACCCGCGCGAGCGCCATCCTGGCGGCCACGCGTTCCTCCTCGCTCGCCGCCGCGATGCCGGCGAGCTGATCGCCCGAGCGCAACGGGCTGGCTTTGGCGAGCAGCGTCTTCAGATCGGCGAAGCGGTAGGTGCGCGCGCCGATCGTCTCCGTATGGTTCATCGGTCCTCCGTGGCACGGCGCGGGCCGTGCGCCGTGGTCGGTCGCCTTCGCTTACTCCTCGAGCAGCGCATCGGCCGGCGCCTCCTCGCGCTGGTGGCGCGTAGCGAGGAAGTAAACGTAGCCGACGCCCACGAACGCCGCGAACACGAGCGCGACTTCCCGGTTGTAATACACCATGGCGCCGAGCGAAATGACGGCGGCTACGAGCGCGAACCCGGGGAAGAGCGGATAGAGCGGGGCACGGAATGGCCGCTCCATGCCCGGTTCGCTGCGGCGCAGCTTGAAGAGCGCGAGCATGCTGACGATGTACATGACGATAGCGCCAAACACGGACATCGTCACGATGTTGGCCGTCAGCGTCTGGCCCGCGAACTGAACCAGTTCGTCGCTGTAGATGGCGGCGATGCCGATGACGCCGCCGGCCAGAATCGCGCGATGCGGGGTCTTGAAGCGCGGATGGACCCTGGCGAGCCATTCGGGCAGATAGCCGGCGCGCGCGAGCGCGAAGATCTGGCGCGAATAGCCGAGGATGATGCCGTGGAACGATGCGACGAGGCCGAAGAGGCCGAGCCAGACGAGCATGTGCATCCAGCCGCTGTTGGCGCCGACGATATATTTCATCGCTTGCGGCAGCGGGTCGTTGATGTTCGAGAGCTTGGTCCAGTCGCCCGCACCGCCGGCGAACACCATCACGCCGATGGCGAGCGCGACGAGCGTCAGAATGCCCGTGATGTAGGCGATCGGGATCGAGCGCTTCGGGTTGCGCGCCTCCTCCGCGGCCATTGCCACGCCCTCGATCGCGAGGAAGAACCAGATCGCGAACGGAATCGCCGCAAAAATGCCGCGAATCGAACCGGACGAGAAGTGGTCGGCGCCGGACCATCCGCCCTTGGCGAAGTTCGACCATTGGAAGCCCGGCGAGACCACGCCCATGAACACGAGCAGTTCGAAGATGGCCAGCAGCGTCACGAAAAGCTCGAATGTGGCCGCGATCTGCACGCCGGCGATGTTCAGCGCCATGAAGATCAGGTAGGCCCCCATTGCCGCGTGCTTGGGCTCGAGGCCCGGGAACTGCACGTGCAGGTAAGCTCCGATCGCCAGTGCGATCGCGGGCGGGGCGAAGACGAATTCGACGAGCGTGGCGACGCCGGCGATGTATCCGCCCACGGGGCCGAAGGCGTGCCGCGCGTAGGCGAAGGGGCCCCCGGCATGCGGGATCGACGTGGTGAGTTCGGTGAAGCTGAAAATGAACGTCGTGTACATCGCGGCGATGAAAACGGCCGTCACGACGAAGCCCAGCGTGCCCGCGCTGGCCCAGCCGTAACTCCAGCCGAAATATTCGCCCGAGATCACGAGTCCCACGGCGATGCCCCACAACTGCCAGGTGCCGAGCGTTTGCCTCAATTCGTGGTGCGTGACCTTGCCCACGTGCCGGTTGTTCGATGTCGCATCCATCGGAATTCCCCCTGGTGTGGCCGCTTGCCGCAGCCGAACGAAAACGTCGCCCGATGGTAGGGGGCCATAAATCGGGGGCGTTATCGAAATTCGGCAAACCCGCGCGTCGGGGCTGCACCGAGGGCGACAAAACACGGCGGGCGCGATGTGCCGGGCGGTTGACTTGTATCAATCGGGCCATTGCCGCATCGTCTACGCTCGACGGCAGCAGGGGCGGCTTCGTATCGCGATCCGCATCGCGATCCACATCGCGCCGCCCGCTGGTCGAACAAGAGCAAGGAACGAAGGAAATGAATATGCACGCGCGCGACATCATGACGAGCCAGGTCGTCTGGCTGCGGCCGGATATGACGGTTCAGGAGGCGGCGGCAGTGCTCGTCGAGCACCGCATCAGCGGTGCGCCGGTCATCGAGGAGCCCGGCATTTTGCTGGGCATGGTGAGCGAGAGCGACTTGCTGCACCGGGTCGAACTCGGTACGCAACAGCGCCATGCCGCCGCGGCGCCGTGCGCGCCGTGGCAAAACCGCGATGCCGAAGACTACGTGAAATCGCACGGGCGGCTGGTGATGGACGTGATGACCGAGGAGGTCGTCTCGGTCGACGAGATGGCGCCGCTCGCGGAAGTGGCCGATTTGTTCGATCGGCACCGGCTGCGGCGCGTACCGGTCCTGAGGGCCGGACGGGTGGTGGGAATCGTAAGCCGCGCCGATCTGCTGCAGGCATTGGCGAATGCTCCGGCGCCCCCGCCGGCGCCCGACACCGTTGCGGACGGCGATCTGCTCGCGCGCCTGACGGCGGTGCTGCGAGGGCAGCAGTGGGCGTTCTCGGAGCACGATTTCACGGTACGCGACGGCATCGTCCATCTCTGGAACCGGCATCCGCGCCCGCACAGCGAGCTGCACGCGATGATCGTCGCGGCGGAGACGCTGCCGGGCGTGAAGGAAGTCGAAGTCCACGACGAGACGATGCCGCGCCCCGTCTGGCGCTGAAAAGGGGCAGTTCGAAGCGGATGCGAGGCGCCGCGCCGGCAACCGCCGCGCAGCGGCCCAGGCGTCGATCGCGCGCCAAGTCGGGCGCCATGCCTCATGCCATGGCGCGGCACTCCTTCGCGCAGGCGCGGCAGGCGTCGGCGCAACGCTTGCAGTGATCGTACTCGTGGCGGCCGCACTCGTCCGCGCAGGCGTCGCAGATCCGCGCGCACAGGGCGCAGATCGCTTGCACGTGAGCGCTGCCGCGCGCCATCGCGCCCGAGGCGAGCCGGCAGAGCGCCGCGCAGTCGATATCCATGCGGATGCAGTCTTTCATGTCGGCCACGCGGCTTTCGGCGAGGCATGCCGTCGAACAGTGGTCGCAGGCCGCGGCACACGCGTCGCATGCTTCAATGCAGGCCCGATGTTCGGTGTGAGCCATGATTTCCTCCTCGATTCAGGTGAACGGTTTCGGCGCAACGCGTGTGCCCGGCGGCGCATGCTTCGTTGAGCGCACCGCTGTCACGGTGTATAAACGGCCCCTGATCGTCCACGTCGAGCCCACATCGCAGAATGGCCGCCATTGATCTGAACAGAATTCATCATGTTGCCGTGATCTGCTCGAACTACGAGCGTTCACGGCGCTTCTACACCGAAACGCTGGGCCTGCGCGTGATTCGCGAAACGTGGCGGGCCGAGCGCCGCTCCTGGAAGCTCGATCTCGCGGTCGGCCCGCAGGCCCAGATCGAACTCTTTTCGTTTCCCGACGCGCCGCCCCGGCCTTCGTATCCGGAGGCGCGGGGTTTGCGCCATCTCGCGTTCGCCACGCGCGATCTCGATGCCGCCGTCGCATTGCTGCGCGAGGCCGGCGTCGCGCTCGAGCCGGTACGCCTCGACGAGCTGACGGGCCGGCGCTTCGTGTTCTTTCCGGATCCCGACGATCTGCCGATCGAGCTTTACGAGGAAGATCCGGCGGCTTGAGGCCGACCGCCGCCGGACCCGAGGGGGGAGCCCCTTCCGCATGGGGCCGTGCACCCGCGGCATCCGTATCTGGCGGCTCGCGAAGCTCGGGCGGCGGCATTCGCCCGACGACTCGGCTACGGGCGACTATTGCGGCGGCGATGGGGGCGGTGCGCCCGGATTGTCCGGTTCCGGCTCCGGCGTGCCGATGTCGGGCACGTCCTCGGGACGGCCAGGGCTCGGTGCATCGGGGATAACGGGCTGATCGGGAATCGGGGGGTGAGAGGATACGGAAGACATGGCGGGCCTCCTTGCCGGGTCGCGGCTGCCGTATCGGCGAAGCGAGCATCGTGCATTCCCGCTTGCCCGCTTGCGACACGAAGCTGACGGCCGCTGCGAGGCATGAGCCATGCTCGGTGTCATGAATCGGCCGCTCGACATGGAGCGGGGGACGATTCGCCGGACTTACCGGAACGACACGGAGACGGACATGAACATGAAGCAGACACAGCTGACAGGGATCCTGGGCGTCGCGGCAATGGCCGTTGGTGCCGCCGCGATGTACCTCCTCGATCCGCAGATGGGGCGCCGCCGCCGTGCGCTGTTGCGCGACAAGCTCGAGGCGAGCCGCCATGGCGCGACGGATTTCGCGCGAGGGCAGGCCAGGCGCGCGGCGGGGCACCTGCGCGGGGTCGTGGCCGACGCGCAGTCCGGCATGGGCTTCGCCTCGGAAGCGGCGACGGACCGGCAATTGACCGAGCGCGTGCGCGCACAGCTTGGCCGCATCGTCAGCCGGCCGGGCGCCATTGACGTGTCCGCTCGCGACGGCTGCGTGTGCCTGACGGGGCACATCGTGGCCGCCGAGCATGAGTCGCTGGTATCGGCCGTGTCAGCGATCGAGGGCGTGCATGACGTCGAAGACCGTCTCGCGGAGTATGAGCACCCGGGCACGATCCCCGAACTGCAAGGCCAGAGCCGGGCCGAACAGCGGCCCTTGTAGCAGGGCAGGCGTTAAGGCGTGAGCGAAAAAGCGAGCGGCGCCCGCAAAGGGCGCCGCTCGCTGCAGCCGGCGCGTGCGGGAACCCGCACGGCCGCGCAGTATGTACCCACCCGTGCATCAGGCGGGCGGGCAACTGTCAATGGCTGTCGGCGGATTGCTCGTGCTCCTGCGTATCGAGCAGCACGCCGCCCGCGGCCGCGAACAGCACGATCATGACCGTGCCGACGACCCACGAGAAATACCACGCGCCGTAATCGCCGACGATCACGCCGATCACGATGGCCAGCACCACCGCGGCCATCATCACCACAAAATGTACGAAGGTTTTCATCCGTTACTCCATCAATAAGCGTGCGGGTCGGCTTCCACGCGCTCGGCCTTGACCTTGCCGCGCATGACGTAGAACGCCCAGCTCGTGTAGGCGAGGATCGCGGGCACGAAGACCACGGTCCAGCCCGTCATCCAGATCAGCGTGGTGCGGCTCGACACCGAATTCCAGACCGTCAGGCTCTGCGAGGGATTGCTCGAGGAGGGCATGAGGAACGGGAACATGCTCACGCCCACGGTGCCGATCACGCCGATCCACGCGAGCGCGCCACACCACCACGCGGGCGTCGTACGGCGTGCGCGCAGGAAGACGAGGCCGAGCACCATGCCGACGTAGCCGAGCGCGGGCACGAACCAGAGCGCCGGCATCGCACGATAGTTGTCGAACCAGGCGCCTTCGCCGAGCACGACGCTTTGTTGCAGCGGCGTTTGCGCGAGCCCCGGGGCCGGGGCGTGCGCGAGCTGGTAGCCGGGCAGATGTCCGGCCCACAGGCCGCCGATCGTGAAGAGCACGAGGGCGACGGCGATACCGGCCGTGGCGGCGTGCCGCGCGCGCTCCTGCAGCGGGCCGGCCTCGGAGCGGCCCGTGAGCATGACGCCGCCCATGTAGACCGCGAGCGACAGCGAAAGCACGCCGCACATCACGGCGAACGGGTTCAGCAGCGCGAGGAAGCTGCCAGTGTAGAACGAAGTCAGATCCCAGTTGAAGTGGAACGGCACGCCTTGCAGCATGTTGCCGATGCCGGCACCGTAGACGATCATCGGCACGACGCCGCTCGCGACGAGCGCCCAGTCCCACACGTTGCGCCAGCGGGCCGAGGGCAGCTTGCTGCGATACTCGAAGCCGAGCGGGCGCATGATCATCGTCCACAGAAGCAGCAGCATGACGATGTAAAGCCCGGAGAAGGCCGTGGCGTAGATGAGCGGAAACGCCGCGAAGATCGCGCCGCCGCCGAGGATGAACCACACCTGATTGCCGTCCCAGTGCGGCGCGATGATGTTGAGCGCGACACGCCGCTCGGTGTCGGTGCGGCCGACATAGCGCAGCAGCGCGCCGACGCCCATATCCATGCCGACCATGATGCCGAGGCCCATCAGCAGAACCCCGAGCAGCCCCCACCAGAGTACCTTGAAGAAAAGATAGAGTTCCATCTTAGTGTCCCTTCTGCATAGTCAGCGTTGCGGACGCGAGTTGTCCCGCGTGTGCCGGCATCGTCTTTTCGGCGGCCGGTTGCTCGTCGCCGTGGCCCTCGTCGGGGCCCTTGCGGATCGCGCGGATCATCAGGTACATCTCGACCGCGATGAAGATCGAGTAGAGCAGCACGAAGCCGACGAGCGAGAACACCATGTATTCGACGCTGTGCGTGGAAGCGGACATCCAGGTCGGCAGCATGCCGTAGACCGACCAGGGCTGGCGCCCGACTTCGGCGGTGATCCACCCCGTTTCGCAGGCGATGAACGGCACCGGAATCATCCAGGGGGCGAGCTTCAGGAAGCGGCGCCGGCGGTGCACGTCGCCGCGCAGCGAGAGAATCACGGCGATGACGAAATAGGCGAGCATGAGCAGGCCGCACGCCACCATGATGCGAAACACCCAGAACATCAGGAAGACGTTCGGCACCGTGTCCTTCGACGCTTTCACGATGTCGGCATCGGTTGCCTTCTCGACGTCCTGACCCGCCGCGTAGCGCTTGACGAGGAAACCGTAGCCGAGGTCGGCCTTGTGCGCCTCGAACTGGGCGAGCGCGGCGGCATTCGTCGGGTCCGAGCTCAGTACCTTGAGCGCGGCCACGGCCGGAATGCCGTTCTTGATCCGCTTCACTGCATCGGCCTGGATCTTGTCGACGCCCGGCACCACCGTCGTGAGGGTATGCGTGAGCAGCGGCGTCAGCACGTAGGGGATCTGGATGCTCCAGGCATTGCGACCTTCGCCGTCGACGGGCCACGCCGCGATGTTGAACGGCGCCGGCGCCTTCTCGGTCTGCCACATCGCTTCCATGGCCGCGAGTTTCGACGGCTGAGCGTGACCGCCGACGAAGCCGAGTGCGTCGCCCAGCGTGATTACGCCGGCCACCGACAGCACGCCGAACAGGCTCGCCATGCGAAACGAGCGCTTGGCAAGCTCGAGGTGCCGGCCGCGCAGCATGTAATAGGCGCTGATGCCCGTCACGAAGATCGCGGCCGTCACATAGCCTGCGATGCTCGTGTGAACGAACTTCGTCTGCGCGTCTTCGCTGAAGATGAGCGAGGCGAAACTCGTGAGCTCCATGCGCATCGTGACCGGATTGAAGGACGCGCCCTGCGGGTTCTGCATGAAGCCGTTGGCCACGAGAATCCAGAGTGCCGACAGGTTCGAGCCGAGCGCGACGAGGTAGGTTACGGCCAGATGCCTGCCTTTCGAAAGACGGTCCCAGCCGAACGCCATGAGGCCGACGAAGGTCGACTCCATGAAGAACGCCATCAGCCCTTCGATCGCAAGCGGCGCGCCGAAGATATCGCCGACGAAGCCCGAGTAGAACGACCAGTTGGTGCCGAACTCGAACTCCATCGTGAGGCCCGTCGCGACCCCGAGTGCGAAGTTGATGAGAAAGAGCTTGCTCCAGAACTGCGTGATGTCCCGATAGATCTTCTTGCCGGTGATGACGTAGACGGTCTCCATGACCGCGAGCAGGAACGACAGTCCCAAAGTGAGCGGGACGAAAAGAAAGTGATAAAGCGCGGTGGCGGCAAACTGCAGCCGCGACAGCTCGACCACGGTATCGCTAATCATGGGGTGCTCCGTTGAAAGCCATTTTCGAATCGTGTGCAGTGTGGGGAGCAGGGCCGGCCGGGTCATGTCCGATCGTGTCGGTCGAACATCATTGGGCCGTCGATGCGTGTGGTTTTGCGAAGTTTCTCCGATCGGGCTCGGGTCGTCGTAAAACGGACGTTTTCCCGATACTTGATTTTAGTTAAGCGCCGCGCGATTTCTTGCGGCATACCGTCGCAATTGCATTGGCAAATGCGCGCATCTCGTGTTGGACGCGCAACTCGCGCGCGGCGCGGCGCACGATTCTGTTAAGGTGCGGCCTGACGGCGCATTCCGATCCTCGCCACGTATTCGTTTCCTCGCGCATGAATCCCGATTCGAAACTCAAGAAAATTCTCGACGCCTGGCTTGCCGAGCGCGCGCGCAAGGTGCGTTCGCCGCTGCGCATGGCGGTGGCGATGGGACTCCTCGGCGGCGTGCTCGTGATCGTGCAGGCCGCGCTGCTCGCCTGGAGCGTCGATGCAGTCGTCATCCGCCACGCCTCGCTCGGGGCCGTCTGGCCCGCGCTGGCCGCCATGCTGCCGGTATTTGCGCTGCGTTTTCTTTTCGTGCGTGCGGCGGAACGTCACGCCTTCGTCGCGGCGTCGTCCGTACGCACGCAACTGCGCGCCGAACTCATGCGCCGCATCCAGGCGCTGGGCCCGCTCGGGCTGCAGCACGAATCGAGCGGGGCGCTGGCGAGTCATCTTGTCGCAGGCATCGAAGCACTCGAGGGCTATTACGCGCGCTGGCTGCCTAATCGTGCGTTGACGGCGCTGCTGCCGCTCGCGATTCTCGCCGTCGTGTTTCCCGTCGATTGGGTTTCGGGGCTCGTGCTGATGCTGACGGCGCCGCTCATTCCCGTATTCATGATCCTGCTCGGCAAGGACGCCGTGGAGGCGAATCAGCGCCAATGGCGCACGCTCGCTCGCCTGAGTGCGCGCTTTCTCGATACGCTCGCCGGCCTGACGACTCTCAAGCTTTTCAATGCCAGCCGCCGCGAGGCGCGCATGGTCGCGCGCGTGTCGGAGTCGTACCGGCAAAGCACGATGCAGGTGCTGCGCATCGCATTTCTCTCGTCGGTGGCGCTCGAATTTCTCTCGACTGTCAGCATCGCCGTCGTGGCCGTGTTGATCGGTTTCAACCTGCTCTACGCAAAGGTGCATTTTCAGCCGGCGTTCTTCGTACTGTTGCTGGCGCCGGAGTTCTACTTGCCGCTTCGCACACTCGGCACGCATTACCACGCGCGCATGGAGGCGATCGGCGCCGCGGAGCGCATCGCCGAAATTCTCGAGACGCCATTGCCGGGACTGCCGGAAAATGCCGGCCCGCTGGCCGAGGCCGCGGCGTACGGTATTCGTTTCGACAGCGTTGCATTCGAGTATGCGCCGGGACGCAAGGCGCTCGACGGGCTCACGTTCGCAGCGGAGCCGGGCCGCGTCACGGCGCTCGTAGGCCCGAGCGGAGCGGGCAAGAGTACGGTGCTGCATCTGCTGCTGCGCTTCGCGCGCGAGCAGAGCGGGGCGATCTGGATCGGCGATCAGCGGTTGGACGAAGTGGACGAGGCGAGCTGGCTCGCGAAGGTGGCTTGGGTGCCGCAACGGGCGCACGTATTTGCCGGCTCCGTGCTGGATAACCTGAGGCTCGCCCGGCCCGACGCGACGCTCGAGCAAGTGTGCGATGCCGCGCGGCTTGCCGGCGCGCACGCGTTCGTCACGGCCTTGCCGCGCGGCTACGATACACCGCTCGGCGAGCGCGGGATGGGCCTCTCGGGTGGGCAGGTGCAGCGGCTTGCACTCGCGCGTGCCTTCCTGAAAGACGCCCCGGTCGTCGTGCTCGACGAACCGACCGCGCACCTCGATGCGCACACCCAGGCCCATATTCACGAGGCGTTGCGCCGGCTTGCCGTGGGCCGGACGGTGTTGCTCGTCGCGCATCGGCCCGCCACTGCGCGGCTTGCCGACACCATCGTCGTGCTCGATGGAGGGCGTGCGGTGCAAAGCGGCAGCCACGACGCGCTCGTCGCGCATGACGGGCTCTATCGACGTCTGATCCGCGCGCATGCGGGCGAGGCGGCTACTTCGACTCTCACGCGTTCATGAACGATATGCAAACCACGGACGATCGCGGCGCGGACCAGGGCAGCGCCTTTTCGGCCCCGCAGGCGCGAGCCGACTTCCGGCGCCTCGTCTCGCTCTTTCGGCCTTATTGGCGATGGATGGCCGCCGGCGCTGCCGTGTCGCTCGCAACGCTGCTCGCGAACGTCGCGTTGATGGCGATCTCGGGATGGTTCATCGCATCGATGGCGCTGGCCGGCATCGCGCAGGCCGCTTTCGATTACTTCACGCCGGCCGCGGCGATTCGGGCCTGCGCCATCGTGCGCACGGCGGGGCGCTACGTCGAGCGGCTCGTCACCCACGAAGCCACGTTCTGGCTGCTCGCGCAGTTGCGCGTGTGGTTCTACGAGCGCGTCGAGCCGCTCGCGCCGGCGCGCCTCGCGGGCTTGCGCAGCGCCGAGTTGCTGAGCCGGATTCAGGCCGATATCGACAGCCTCAACCATGTCTATCTGCGCGTGATCGTACCCGTGGCCGTCGGCGCCGTCGCCTCGCTCCTCATCGTCGCCGCGACGGCGGCGTTCAGCCTCTGCGCGGCGGCCGTCACGCTGTTCTTCTTGCTTGCGGCAGGCGCGGCTTTGCCGGTCTGGCTGCTCCAACGAGCGAAGGGGCCCGCGTACGCCGGCGTGCAATGCCGGGCGCAGATGCGCGAGACGATCGTCGACACCGTGCAGGGCCTGGGGGAACTGCGCGTCTATGGAGGCGAGCAGGCTTACGCGGCTCGCCTCGATCGGCTTTCCGAACGGCTCGTGGCGACGCAGGCCGAGATCAGCCGCCTCAACGGTTTTGCTCAGGCCGCGATGGGGGCGGCGGCTTCGCTCGCGATGTGGGGCACGCTGGTTGTCGCGATTCCGTCCGTGGGCGACGGCACGCTGGCCCCAGCCCGGCTCGCGATGCTGGCATTGCTCGCGCTTGCGAGCTTCGAAGCCGTGATGCCGCTGCCGCTTGCGATGCAGGTGCTGGGCGAAAGCCTGGCCGCCGCGCGCCGCATTTTCGCGCTTGCCGATGCGGCCCCGGCCGTCGTCGACCCGCCCGAAGGGCTCACCCCCCAAGGCAGCGATCTTTCGCTGCGCAACGTATGCCTGCGTTATCGCGAGGATGGGCCGTGGGCGCTCGACGATCTCTCGTTCGATCTGCCCGCGCGGCAGCGCATGGCGGTGGTAGGCGCAAGCGGCGCCGGCAAGAGCACGCTCGTCAATCTGCTGCTTCGGTTCTGGGAGTACGAGGCCGGCAGCGTCCGGCTCGGCGGCGCGGAGCTGAGGCAATGCGCCGGCGAGGCCGTGCGTGCGCGCATTGCCGTGGTATCGCAGGACACGTACCTCTTCAACGCGACGATTCGCGAGAACCTGCTGCTCGCCCGGCCCGATGCCGACGATGCCATGCTCGAAGGCGCCTGCCGCACCGCGCAATTGCACGAGTTCATCGTGAGTTTGCCGCGCGGCTACGACACCGAACTCGGCGAAGCGGGCGCGGGACTTTCGGGCGGCCAGGCCCGCCGGCTCGCCATTGCGCGCGCACTGCTCGCGGATGCACCGATTCTCGTGCTCGACGAGCCCACCGAAGGGCTCGACACCGTGACGGAGCAGGCGCTCATCGGTGCAATCATGGCGCTGATGCAGGGGCGCAGCGTTTTGCTGATCACGCACCGGCTCAGTGCGTTGACCGATCTCGTCGATGAAGTGCTCGTCATGGATGCAGGGCGCATCGTCCAGCGCGGATCGCCGCAGGCACTGGCGGCAGCCGAGGGCCCGTTTCGCGAACTCGGGCGCGCGGGGGACGGCCTGCCGGTGCAATAGACGTCGCAGTCTCGGCGGGCCGGTGAGCGATCCGTTTCGGGTTGTCGCGGGGTAAGCCCTCATTGGGCCGCTGGCCCGCGCCTCGCTACAATCGGCGGGCCGGTGGGGCAAGTGACGCAATGCCGCAGCTCCCCGCCGGTACGGAGTCACGCGCAAGGCCTGCCGGCAGGCATCCCGATCCCCGGGGCGCCGCCGCTCTGCGCTTCGATGGAGTACACGAATGAAAACGGTACTGCATTTCGTCCTGCTGTCCCTCATCGCGATCGTCGCCATCGTCATCGGCGTGATCGTCGGCGATTACGGCGCGTGGTACTTCGCCTGGTTCATCGGTACCGTCATGATCGTGCTTGCCGCGGCGGCGGGCGGTGTGTTGTTCGATACGCAGCAGGCGGAGCGCGACGCGGCGCCGCAATGACGCCGCGCCTGCCGCGCAGTCGAATCCGCGGCAGTCGCTTGCACGCTGCCCGGAGGCGCCGTGGGCGGCGGGCGTCAGCCGGCGACGCCCGCGGTATTCGGCGCGAGCGGTTGCGTCATCACGCGATTGCGGCCCGCCAGTTTCGCTTCGTACAGTAATTGATCCGCCTGTTTGAAGAGCCGCGCGAGATCGGGGCGCTCCGCGCTCGAATGCGCGACGCCGAAGCTTGCACTC